>JBGATZ010000036.1:0-19111 GCA_044228905.1 Cyclobacteriaceae bacterium
CAACCACACTCGAAATATATACGCCAGCCATCCCACAAAACGGCCATTATGTAAGAAGTCTCATCATCATTCTCTGTGGATGGGCAGCCGCTTTCGTGTCTGGTGAACTTAAGAAAAGAATCAAGGTTGCCTTCGAAAATCAGCAGGCGAAAAATGAGCTGGAATTACTCTTCGGTCAACATGTTTCTAAAGAAGTTAGTCAGGCCTTGATTGAAGGAAAAGGTGCGACTAAAAAACTGGAAGCCACAGTAATGTTCCTTGACATTCGGAACTTTACCAATTTTGCCGATTCTCACACTGCTGATGAAGTAGTTGACTATCAAAATAATTTCTTTGGACCAGTGATTGATATCATCAATCAGCATCAGGGCGTGGTGTTGCAAATACTTGGAGATGGATTGATGGCATGTTTTGGTACACCTGTTCCCAATATGCTTCACGCAGATATGGCATTTCAGGCCGGACTCAAAATATTAAAGCACACACAAAATGTATCGGGCGAAGGTGTCATTCCAAGTACAACAGTGGGTATTGGATTACATAGTGGCGAGATGATTGCAGGAAATATAGGCAATGAACAACGTAAACAATTCTCTATTAGTGGAACGCCCGTCATTGTAGCTTCGCGCATCGAGCAGCTCAACAAAAAATATCATTCAGAATTTCTGATATCCGGACAAGTATATCAGCAAATTACTCCCGGAAAAACTCCTGTACATTATCTCAATGAAGAAACGCTGAAAGGAATAGAAAAGCCGGTGAAGATCTACCAGGTAGGAAATCCGAATACAAATCCTATCGTGTAATTTTCCTGTCTGATAAAGAATTCTCATTACCTTCGTGAGAAGTCACTATCTAAACTAATCCGGATGAAAGCTCTTCGTTCATTGGCGACAGTCATTTTATGCTCGCTCCTGTTTATCAATTGTTCTAAAAAAGAAAAAGTATTCAACAATCTTGATGCTTCATTTGATTCGCTTACCGAAGAATTTCTAAAGGACTATTTCACTTTCAGACCTTCTGTTGCTACTTATCATGGCTTGCATGAATATGATCGTGAAAAAAGAAATTATAGTAAAGCCGCTCTTGAAACAGAGCTTTCAAAGCTTAAAAGTTACGAACAGCGATTAGTTGCCATGGGTGACTCCATCAGCCCAAAAGTATCTTATGACTTCAAAATTCTGCTTTCCGCAATCCGCCAGGAGATCTTCACTATGCAGGACCTTCAGGTGTATACTAAAAATCCAATGACCTACGTGGACGCGTTTAGCCTTAATGCATATGTTCAACGTGATTACGCTCCATTGGATGAACGCGTAAAAACAATTATTGCAGTAGAGGATCAGATTCCAGACATTTTTAATGCGGCAAGAACAAATCTGAATGACTCGCTGGCAAAGCCCTTCATCGAGACGGCTATACTCATTGCCGAAGGCACTGCTGATTTTCTTGCAAGAGATATGATTGAAGCATTGAAAGACCTGAAGGATGAAACGCTTAAGAAACAATTTGACGCTTCCAATAAAAAGGCCATCACAGAGCTGAAGTCTTATGCTAAATGGCTTCAAAAAGAAAGAATGCCAAAAGCTCACAACAGGTACTCCATTGGCAAAGAGAATTATGAAAAAATGCTTCTCTTTAATGAAATGCTGTCAGTAAGTCCGGAAGAAATACTACAGATTGGCCTCGAAGAATTGAAGAAAGAGCAAGCCTTGTTTGCCGAAGTGGCTAAAGTAATCGATCCGAATAAAAGGGCAATCGAAGTTTTTGAGGCACAGAAAAAGTATCATCCCACACCGGAAAGTTTAATTCCGGATGCCAAGAAAAATCTGGAGGCCATACGTCAATTTCTAATTGACAAAAAGATTATCACTGTTCCTTCTGAAATCAGAGTAGAAGTAAAAGAGACACCTCAGTTTGCACGATCCACCAGGACTGCCTCGATGGATACACCTGGTCCATTCGAGAAAACAACTCAGGCATTTTACTTCATCACTCCCACAGAAAAAAACTGGACCAATGCGCAGAAAGAAGAGTGGCTCACCCAATTTAATTATTACGGAACGGACATTATGTCTATTCATGAAGCTTATCCCGGACACTATGTTCAGTTTCTTCATGTAAATGCTTCATCTGCTACAAAAATTGAAAAGATTTTTGGCAGCTATGCCTTCATTGAAGGATGGGCACATTACACAGAAAAGATGATGATCGAAGAAGGGTTTGGTGGTAATGATGAATTAACCAAAGCAAAATACCACCTGGCTCAATTAAATGAATCATTACTCCGTCTCTGCAGATTATGCGTCTCTCTGAAAATGCATACGGAAGACATGAGTCTGGCCGATGCAACTAAATTCTTCCAGGATAATTGCTACTACGATTATAAACCCGCGTACCAGGAAGCATTGCGTGGCACATTCGATCCGGGTTATCTATCATACACGCTTGGCAAGCTGCAAATTCTTAAGTTGCGTGAAGATTATAAAGCACAGGAAGGAGATAACTTCTCGCTACAAAAATTCCACGACACATTACTGGAAAGTGGAATGCCACCTATACAACTCATGCGTGAAATTATGCTGAAGGAGCCAGCTACAACTTCTACGTTTTAACGAACGGCAGACGAAATAACCCACAGTCCAAACAAGATCGTGAGCCATACACAAAATCGTGTGGTGATAATTATTTTACTCCAGTATTTCGATTTTTGCATCAATCGCGGAAAAGTGAATGCTGCTATGAGAAAGAAAAGGTAACTGCCAAAACTGCCAATAGTGTGCACGATCATGGTAACGGATTGCCGGTTATCGAAGTCTCCGGGAAAAAATCCAGATAGCGCCATAAAGACTCCACTTAATGAGAGTGCAATCATAGGTAACCTGCTTCCGTCTCTCCACGCAATACTCACAAGCAAACCGTATGAAAATATCACGATAAGCGACCCGGGAATGATGTACCCGAACCAATTCCACAGCATTTTATGAGGAACGTCAACGGATCCCAGCTCACTCACTGCTTTCGTTAAGAAACTATACTCGTTCCGTATTGACGATAACATGAAATAAGTCAGCCAAAACAGTAACGGAGCAATCATTCCACATATCGCAAATTTCCTTTGAGCATTCATAAACATACTATCTATTGTTCTTAAACTGCTCATTTAGAAAATGATGAATATCATCAAAGTGATCCAGTGGGTCCATATGTCCTCCGCTGATAGCGATATGTTTAAAGACATGTTTGAAATTACTGTCTTTCAGTTGAGCCATCATTTCTTCAGACATTTCGGTGGAAGGCCACATTTCGTCTTTTGTAGCAGACATCAGTAAAATCGGACCATTTATGTTTTCAATTTTTATACGGGCTAGTTCGACTGCCTTCTTATCCTCAATCATAATCTGAAAAGCAGCGCGCAAGTCTCTTTTCATGGCTGAAGGGACTGCCGACCATGGCATCGGCACGTAGGGCACTTCCTCATTCTTATAAGTCCACGAAGAAGTAGATGCGGATAATGTAAGCGCAGGAAATGCAGCATATCCAGGAACAATACCAACAACGCATTTTATATCCTCATAATAACTAGCTAATAATAAAGCCAGTTCGGCTCCTTTCGATCCGCCAACCAAAATGATCTTGCTACCATCAATCAAGGGATTTTTCGCTGCTTGTGTAATGGCATAGTGAATAGCATCTATTGAAATCCGGTCCAGTTGACCAGGTGTGGTCTTTCCTCCAAAATATCCGATGGCCAGAAAAGCATAACCATCTTCAATAAACCGCGTGCGGGTTTTCTCCCATCGGTCGCTGGTCCAGGCATTTCCACCTTCCGATCCTCCAAGTCCTACAATCAGTGGCTGATGTTCGCCCTTACCCAGGTAAAGCTCACTCTCTACCTGGCCATAGTGTTCAGGCCTTTCATCGTTCGTACAACAGCCCAGAATAAAAGCAAGTAAAAAAAGCAAGCAAACAAATGAGTTCTTCATATCCGGTTTTGATTTAAAATATGCGCGAACATATCCTCAAAATCGGCTCTGATCGTTCCGGCCAGTAGGTCCGAACTTGTTTTTTGGTGAAACTATAGTTTTTTATCAGTTTTTATGGAGCTGTAGTATTGAGAGGGAGTCAGGTGAGTAACCTTTTTAAAAATAGTATTGAATGAGGTTTTGGAATTAAATCCGGATTCCATTGCAATGCCCAGTAAGGTATATGTACTGAAACGTGGATCTGCCATTTTACTTTGAACTTCCCTCACCCGATAACCATTCACGAAATCAAAAAAATTCTGTCGTTGTTCCTGGTTAAGTATTTGAGAAAGATGGTTGGATGAAATTCCCAATGCGCCCGAGAGGTCCAGGACACTCAACTCTCCGTTCAAATAAGGCTTCTTTTCTTCCATAAAAGAAACCAACTGGGAATGATAGATTGCAGCTTGTTCCTTAGTCAGACCAGAACGCTGATAACTGGTAGTTCCATCTGATTTGCCTGCCTTAGGCTCGTCCGATTTAATTACATAATCAGAAAAAACAGTAGTCTGCCTGAATCCATAGTATCCAGCAACAAAAATAAATACCACGTTGGCCAGTTGTAACAGCATTTGAGGAAAGGTGATCGGTATTTGTTGCAGCCCCACGCTAAGTAAACTGAACGGAACCAGAATCACTGCGCAAAAAATCCAGATGTAAAATAAAACGTTTAACCAGCGTAGGTTAACAGGTTCGGTATACGATAGTGAGTTATTAATATTATTACGGTATCCCTTCAACAGGAAAAAGAACCAGGCAATATAAAGAGGATCTGATAGCTGGAACAAAAACACAAACCCAGTCCAGATCACAGACAGTTGATTGTTTTTATAAAGCAATCCGTTTCTGATTTGAATAGATTGATCAAATCCCTGTTGATAGTAATAGAAAAAGGTGATTAAGTAAAGAAAGAATGGAAGTAAAGTAAATATGTAGAGAATTGCAGACAGATGCCTTCCTTTTATGAGCGCATAGACATAATAAAAGAATAGAGGAGCGCTAAGCAGATAAAAGCCTTTACCCAAAATCATCCAGGGGCTGCGATCCAGAACACCTGACAATTCTATATAAACATAGATGTGATTAATGATAAAAAACAGAAGGTAAATGATGAGGAACCGATCCACCCATAATCTGTTTTTCTTTCCCAGAAGCAACGCTAAGAGAAAAAAAGCAATGGCAATCCCGGAAACAACAACAGCATTCATACTTAATTCAAAAAACAAAGCTGCTTAATTCATCTTTTTCAAAATGGCTTTCCGTGGCTTCCATGATGGGCATTCAGCTGTCTTTGTTTTGAAACATCTGATTTTCACCCAAAAGTAAATAAATCAAAAACCAAACCCACGCAATTAGGGGGAAACAACTCCGCACAGGATTATATAATTTCAACAAAAAAGTAATGCTCGTATGAAACCCATATTGTCCATATTACTCAGCGTATTGGTATTCATTAGTTATGGGCAAAGCGCTGTCACGCCAGAGCAAAGGCAGGAAGCAAATACCTACTTCAACAATGAGGAATGGAATAAGGTGATTACCTCTTATCTGTCCATTGTAAAAGCAGAACCGCAAAACTGGAATGCGCGTATGCGGATAGGAATCGCTTTAACGAAATCAGCAAAGGCAAAGGAAGGAATTCCTTATCTGGAAGAAGCTGTAAAAATCAGTAATAACGCAAGTGCAATGTACTATCTATCGAGTGCTTATGCACAAGTGAATAATCCAGACAAGGCATTCGAATTGCTAAATAAGTCAATTCAAAACGGCTTGGGACTTCAGGCTACTTTTGAAGCTGATCAAAACTTCGAAGGATTAAAAAATGACACCCGTTACAAGCAGTTGCATGAACAATTAAAAAGGAATGTCCATCCCTGTCAGTATTTACCTGAAGCGAAGCAATTTGATTTCTGGGTTGGTGAATGGAACGCGGTGACTGCGACTGGCCAGCAGGGAGGGAAAAGTAAAATTGAACATATTCTGGATAATTGTGTAGTCCTGGAAAACTGGATTTCGGCACCACCTAATCTATATTCAGGTAAAAGCTTCAATTTGTACAACGCCAATACAAAAAAATGGATGCAAACATGGGTTGATGATAAGGGAGGTGTAATCGAATTTATAAATGGTGAATACAAAGACAATAAAATGACCTTCGTTACCTTGCCAGATGCTCAGAACCAAATCACAAGGCTCACTTTTTACAATTTAAATCCAGATCTCGTTCGTCAGCACTTTGAAATTACCAATGACAATGGTAAGACATGGACAACCACCACCGATCTGTACTATCATCGATTAAAAACCGACCGCAGCAAATAAGTAAAAAAAGGGCCTCACCACTAATAAACCCAAACCAATAAATAAGCGGGTGAGGACCCTGTGTTAAAAATCCTTAATTACAGAACATGTAAAGAAATGTGAACAACAAAAAGGCCACCAGGCAGGCCGCTATTAAAATGGGAACTTCCCAATAAGTCACTCTTCGCATTGCACTACACTTGAATCCACCTTCCCCAATCCATCACCAGGCCTGGCTCCCAGGCATTTCCTTTGTGTTCCAGTGTGAAACTTTGTAATCCGTTTCTCAACAATCTGATCGGATGGCTTCTCCCAAACGGACAGACTGAATATACTTTTTTTCTGTGGGGTCATCATTAAAAGCGAGAATTAAAGGGTAAAAAACCATCCAAAGAGATGATTTACCTGAATTTTCTCCGGCATTAGTGCCAAAATCGAAGAAAAGTCACCTTCTCCCGAGGCTCAAAAAAAAATATTTTATATTGAGGGTTACAGAATTGCTTTATGAACACTAACAGTCGACTATCAGATTTTGAGATGATTAAGCTCATACGGAAAGGTGACCCAAAGGGGCTCACTGTACTCTATGAGTCATTTCGATCTGAATTTGTGCACTGGGCGGTCAAATTCACTCGTTGCGAAGAAGATGATGCGTTTGATTATTACCAGGCAACCGTATTAATTGTTTACGATAATATTCATGCTGGAAAAATAGACGATCTCAAAAGCAGTTTAAAAACGTACCTGTTTAGCGTTGGCAAGAATCTGGCCTGGCAACATAAGCGTCAGAAGGTTAGAACGGAAAAAATAAATGCAGAGTACTATTTGCAAATGCACATGAATCATCAAAGCGACCAGGATTCAAATAATATTGAAGAGATCAATCTTGAACTGATCAGCAAGTCCTTCAACCAGCTTGGAGCTCCCTGCCATTCATTATTGGACTTATTTTACTATCATAAAAAAAACATGGAAGAGATTGCAGTTCAATTGAACTACAAGAATTCAGAAACGGCCAAAAATCAAAAATATAAATGCATGGAACGGCTACGAAAAATAGTAGAAGCCGAGCAGGTAAAACAAATAACAGAATAGATCATCATGGAAAATAACATACAGGATATGGAATGGATTGAGCGCTACCTCAGTCCCGAACTTAGCCCGGAGGAGAAACGATGGATGGAAAAAAGGATGGACATAGAGCCAGACTTAAAATCCAAATATCAAATCCACAAGCAGTTGATTGACGGCATAAGATACAGTCATTTGCAAAATAAGCTGGAACAGCTAAAAGTTCTGGAAAGCACATTACCTTCGGTTGAACCAACGGAAAGCAGATCAGTTATTTTTGCAAATTATTGGAAACCACTGGCTGCAGCTGCTTCGCTGGCAATCATCATTGCAGCGTACGTATTGATCAATCAGCCTCCTAAACCGGAAGAGCTGTATGCTCAGTACTTCCAGCCTTATCCAAACGTTTTCGAACCAACACTTAGAGGAGCTGATGATGCAGTTATCACCAGCCGTACCATGGGGTTCCGCGCTTATGACCAGGGCAACTATGAAAAAGCCGTTCTTCTTTTTAATGAAGCGCTAAGGGAAAAAGAAGATCCGGGAATACTTTTATTACTTGGAAATGCCAATCTTGTGCTGGGTAATGTAGAAGATGCTCAAAATAATTTCCTCACACTGATAAAGGATTTTGATGAACTCGATTCTCAGGCAAGATTGTATCTTGGCTTAAGTTACCTTAAACAGGGTGATAGCAAAAAAGCCAAGCTGATTCTTCAGGAATTGGGAGATCCTGAAGCTACTTATTCTAAAAAAGCTAAAGAACTGCTTAATAATCTAAAATGATATAATATTCATTTCAATGATGTAGTTTAAAAAATTTATTGTCTCACTTTAATCTAAAAACTCATGAGAATTACTATTGATTACGACCCAAACAATCAGAATTTTTCAGTTTTAGTAGACAGAGGTACTTTAAGTAATGGCTGGCCCCCTGGTATCATCCCTCCGCCTTCCGGAGCACAGTTTCAGGAAATTACAGAATGGCTTAACAACTCGTTCAACAACATTTGTGTAGAGAAATTCAAAGACCAAAATGTTGCTGCCGTTAGATTTAAATACGATCCAAAAAATAATATAAAACAGGAGTTTGTCTTTACCACACAAACGGAATTGCCTCCTCCTCCACCATCGTTTATTAAATAATCAACTGTCCTTCAAAGAGATCCAACCGGATCTCTTTTTTTTACCATCCATCTTTAAATCTACAGGTCTTCATACTCTCGAAGCGCTCCAAATCATAAAAATTTCTAAACTAATTCTGTCGTCATTTGTACCGTTGAATAATTTGAAATGATTTAAAATATAGTTATTGTTGAACAGAATTATGTTGCACTTTAATCCAATTGGTTATGAAAATCAGTATCGAGTATGATGAGAACAAAGGTGTTTTCATCGTTCAGTTTGACAGAGGAATTCTTAAATCATCTACAAACGGTGGCGGTTGGCCTCCTCCTCCTCCATATAACAATCAAGTACAGGAACTTGGCGCCTGGCTTGGAAAAATGTATCCTGATGCAGTAAATAAGTTTAAAGATCAGGAGATATCAGGACTAAGTCTTGAGTTTACTCCGTCACCAGGACAGAAATAGAAAAAGAAGAAGGCTAGTAAACTAGCCTTCTTCTTTTTAAATCATGCTATCACAATTAGCACTACTACACTGAGGATCACAATGATAATTTTTCGTTATTGCTTTGTACGATCTCCTGATTTCCATAGGCTACCAAAGAAGCCCACAACCGTGGATGCGCTGACAATTCATCAGCATTATCAAGATAGTTACGCTTAGAGAAAGCGAGCGATTGATCTATCGAATGATGTGCTAATAATTGATCATAAAAAGAGTCCATTAACTCAGTGGATATATGATCGTCTACTTTCCACAGGCCCATCACTATGTTTGGACATCCAGCATAAGCAAAGGCACTGGCCATACTCAACATACCTTCTCCTCTATAGGTTTTCCCAATCCCAGATTCGCATGAACTGATTACCGCCAACCTGGCTTTCAAATGCATCCCAAATACCTCATACCAATGGAGTTCACCATCCTCGTTGTCATCTTTATCACTAAAGAAAAGGCTGGCTGAATAATTCATATCCGTGTTCCCCTGGCCATGAACTGCAAGATGAATGATGTCATATTCAGACGCCTTTGCTTTAAACTGCAATTCTGTAACATCCTCTCCATACAGAAATTTTCCATCAGGAAATTTTACGGATAAAGACTGGAGTTCCCTTCTCGTTCCTGTAAGTTGTGCCAGTCCATTATTGGATTGCCCGTATGACTTCAAAGCTGAATCAGAAGTGAATCCAAATGCAAGTATAGTCGGATTGTTTATTGCTTTCTCCTTTTCGTTTAATAAATAAGACGATGAAAAAGAGTAGGAAACGACAAACGATTTCACCAGGTAATCAAGCTTTTTAAAGTTCGCCTTTGACGGCACTGTTGAGGTAGTCAATGCCTCGAACGGAATTTGCCCGATTAGGCCATCGGGAATGATAATTATTCTTTCTGATCCATTCAACACTTGCTCAAACGGCAAAAGCAAAGTTCGGTAAAGAAAATTAGACCGATGATTAAATTCTGAAACTACTGCTTCATCAAACGAATATTTTTGCTTCTTAAAAAAATCATTCAGCGGGATGATTATTTTTTTTAAGCTATCTGTTGGGCCCAGACATTTAAAAATCGTTTTATTTTTACTGATACCAATAGCGTATATGTTACGAACGCCCCAAAAATATTCAATCACACACGCATCTTTTAGTTTGGCAAGCTCTGTTAGCTGAGATAATTGAGGAGTATTGTCATTATACTTTATCTGCAGATAAGAGGGATACTTTCGATTGATCTCAATTTCTGTTGATCTGATTTTTCGATCAATATCGATGATCGCATTTTGCATGGCGTTACTCTCACGCGTCTGTTCTGAACCGATCTTCCTTAACTGATCCTGAAGGTAATGCAGGCTCTGCTTGTAGCTGTTTAGCGTACTAATTAAGCTATCGCTGGCCAACATTGGATCAGAGAAATTTGCCTGATTAAGCGCCTCAGCCAGCATTTTTGACTTGCTTCTCTCCATGTACTTAACCACGGTCTTGTGCAACGAGTCAACTGAAATATTTGCCCGGGTCTTATCTAATACAGAAATTAACTGATCGTACACACCATAATTCAAATCGAAAAATCTCCACTTTGAATCATCTCTATCCAGATCAGCACGGCTTCGCGTCAACAGTTCCTCAGCAAGTATTAAGGTCTTAAAGGAGTTTTGAGCATAAGTAATATTTTCACTCTTTACATAGAGATTACTTAGTAGTTCTGCCTTCCGAAGCAATACATCATAACTGTAGTCTTTCAATTCTACTGTGCTGAACGAAGGATTATCTGCGTAATTCAATGAGTGAAACTTAGTTGAACTTGCCATCAGCGCATACTGATATTGTCTCAGTGCTGAATCAGGGCGATTTATTTTCTCATAATAGGTTCCCAGTAACTTATGCAGTCCGGATGCCTGACCGCTGTTAGCAAGTCCATATTCATCCAGCAATGCAAGCGCAGTGTTTAATACTTTTGATGCTTCTTCAAATTTTCCATCATCAAGATATAGGCTGCCTAATCGTTCAAGGCAATTAATGAAGTTGATATCCTTCGGGCCTTTATTAGAAAGGTATAATTGAATAGCCTTTTTATAAAAGCTCACTGCACTGGGGATCGAACCTTCCTTCTGCAAAGTTTCAGCCAGTCCAATGTAATGCAATGCGAGATTCATGTAATTGTTTCCTCCCGACTTCAGATTCAGTTCAATGGCTTTTTCGTAGATCCTCTTAGCTGCGTCAAACTGACCCATGTCCCGATAGATCTCGGCTGTTACCGTGTAGGATTGGACACTGTAAATAGGATAACGTGCAGTATCTACGTAGGAGATATATTTCAGTCCATAAACCAGGGCCTTATCTAATTCAAGTTGCGCCCGATTGACAGCGGCAAGTTCTGAATACAACTTGAATAAAAGGTAAAAGTCTACTAACGTCCTGGCCTGCTTTTCCTTAATTGCCAAAGCTTTTTCATATAGCGGTTCTGCTTTGTTATAATTATAAAAGGACTGAAAATAGATGTCACCGATACAGTGAACAATCGGATACTTCCCCATCTTCACTAAAATATTTCCGCATTTTTTCTGCTTCGGTAAACAACAGCGCCATTGGGTCGATATCCATTGGTAAGCGACCGGCCCTGAAATAAAAATGTGCCGCCAGTGAATCGGTACGTTTGTTTTTTTTAATTCCCATAATCCTACGTTTTTCGAGGAGTTGGTACGTATTACTTCCTGCTGTTTTCACTTATCAGGTGCATAATTGTAATAA
The DNA here is from genome assembly GCA_044228905.1 of Cyclobacteriaceae bacterium. Classification (GTDB taxonomy): domain Bacteria; phylum Bacteroidota; class Bacteroidia; order Cytophagales; family Cyclobacteriaceae; genus ELB16-189. The sequence goes on from JBGATZ010000036.1 coordinate 11,770, forward strand.
AACGCTAGTTGATACCTGGCTTTAAGTTCCAGCTCGGAACCTCTTTTTGCCATACTCAGCGCTTTTTTAAAGTGAGTCAGGGCATCCCTTATGGGCTGCTTTCTTTTTATAAGACTAATTCCGGTTTCATACTCCCTCAAGGCCGGCTCTACTATTTCCTGAGCATTTAGAAATAAAGGAGACAAAAAAATAACAAAGACTAAAACCGATTTCATGAAGTTCACAGGAGTACCAAGTCAGGTCAAAAAAATGACTTCCACTCCAATTTCTCAAATTTACTACTGAATGGTCACCAACCTTTTTTGCTGTAATAATGACGTAAGAATTAAGGAACAATAGTACTATTAAGATGACAACTAACCGTTACACTGCAGTCCGGTTAAGTCTAGCCATTCTTTCTGCCGCAAACAGGGTTGCTTCCAGCATGATAAGAACCAAGAGGAGATAGATTGTTATGCCAGAAGATCCGGAGACTATACGATCATCGCCATAAACAACAAGAGAAGCCCATATTCTTGGGTCCGCAGAAAACTCATCAGCATTTTTTATATAATCACGTTTAGCGTAAGTCAAGGCATCATCTACCTGCTTTCCTTTTTTAACATTCTCATAAAACGAATTCATTAAGGAAACGGAAACTCTGTCGTTTACTTTCCAAAGCCCCATCACTACATTACGGCAGCCGGCATAAGCAAATGCATTGGCCATACTCAGCATTCCCTCGCCCCGATAAGCTTTACCAATTCCCGATTCACAGGAACTGATTACTGTCAGCTGAGCTTTCAATCGTATATCAAACAGTTCATACCAGTTTAGTATTCCATCTTCTTTTCCGTTGTTCAGGGAATCTCTGAAATACAAGCTCGCAGAATAATTTTGTTCTGTATCTCCTCGTCCGTGAACTGCTAAATGAAGTATGTCAAACGAAGGAGCTTTTTCTTTGAATCGTTCTTCGGTAACTTCCTTTCCAAGAAAAAATTCTCCATCAGGAAATTTCTCTGCCAGATTTTTAATTTCTTCTTCTGACCCTACGATTTCCTGAAAGTTGCCGTCACTTGGACGTGATCGGGTTGTCTCGTTGCCGGTAAACCCAAACGCAACTAACTGAGGATTTGATGTGCGTTTACTTTTTTCATTAAGCAAGTAAGCAGAAGAAAATGAATAAGATAAAAAATGAGTTTTGACCAGGTAATTAAGTGATTGATAATTAGGTTTAAGAGGTGAAGTATCAGCCACATTAACCACTTCAAAAGGCAGTTGCCCCAGTAATCCGTCCGGAATAATAATCAAATGGTTACTATTTTCAAGTTGATCTCTGAACGGATATAAAAGCATACGATATAGATCAGTTGCACTTGACGCAAATAGTGTCACCGATTTTTGTGAATAATCATTATGCTCCGCTTTCAGAAAGTCAAGCATAGTTCTGATAGCCCGTTCAACCGAATCAACCCGGCCAATTCTCTTGTGTTGAATTCTCTTGCCATCAATAGCAATAGCGTAAACATTTTCTATTCCCCAAAAGTATTCAACCAGACTGGCAGATCTGTCTGTAACATAGTTCTGCATCTCCTTTAATGAATGTGCAGTATTCTGATACTTGGTCTTTAAGTAAGAAGGGTATTTTTCATTCAATTGCTTCTCGATTTGCTGAATAGTGCGATCTGCCGCAATCATTGAATAACTAATCTTTTCCTTATTGCTGGCCTTTTCATTCCCGGGATTAGCATTAAGCTTTTTCAATTGATCTTCATACAGATGTAATTTTCTTTTTTCAGCATTTAAAGCCTGAACTAAACTATCTACGCCCACTAAAGGTTCTGCAAATTCCGCCTGGTTCAATGCATCTGATAATGTCTTAGACTTGCTACCTTCCATGTAGCGAAAGGCCAGATTACTCAGGGTGTCAGATGATCGCTTGTTATTCATTTTAAAAAGCAATGAAATGGCCTGCTCATATAAACTAAAATTCGAATCAAAGAAATCCCATTTGGAACGATCCATATCTAAGTCAACCCGGCTTTCTGAAAGTAATTTTTCAGAAAGTGAATAGCATGCCAGGGCTGATTCTGCATAAGAGAGCTTTGATGTAATGACAAATTGCTCAGACAAAAGCTGTGCTTTTTTTACTGCAACCTGAAAAGCATAATCTTTTAATGCAATGTCTTCAATGGAGGGGTTATCCTTGAAGTAGACAGAGTTGAATTTATTTGAACAGGATTGAAGTGCCCGTTGATAATAAAATAGTGCAGAATCAATCTGATTCTCATCTTCAAAATATTGTCCAATGGAAGAATTTAGTTCGGCAGCCTGACCACTTTTAGTAAGGCCGTGATGTTCCAACATCCCAAGAGCGCTGGTAAGGTAACGTAACGATTTAGCTTTATTCAGGCTGGCATATAATGCGCTCAACCGCTGAAGCGTCCTGATATATTTGGGACTTTTGCTATCGTTCAGCGAACGGAAGATTTGTTCTGCCTTTTCATAATTAACTATAGCATTGCGGGACAATTTTTCTTTTTCATCCAACTCACCCAAACTCTCATAATAGTTTCCTAATAATGGATTATCTGTCCTATGGTTGGTTAACCTGTTCTGAGCAATCGCTTTATTATAAAATTGTCTTGCCTTATCAAGCTGTCCTAAATCACCATAACTAAGAGCTATACCCTCGTATGCATTCTCTGTATAAGCCGGATATTTAACTATCATGGATTCAGCAAGAGGGATATTCCTCACAGAATAGAACAATGTCTTATCCAGGTCCTTCTGTTTCCGGTTCACCTCTACCAGGTGTGCATACATAATACCAATCATGAAATTGGACCACTCGGATGAAGGCAATTTTTCATAGATAGCCAGTCCTTGTTCGTATAAGGCTTCGGCTTTACTATAGTCATAAAAAAAAGCTTCGTAGACTTCTCCAATACCTCTGTAACATTCAGCAGCCTTTGTACTTTCCTTTCCATATAACTCATCAACTATTTTATTAGCTATGTTGAAATACAACAGTGCACTGTCAGGCTGGTAAAATTGTCTGTAGATCTGAGCCGACCTAATATAAATATCCGCAGCAAGCGTATCCGTTCGCTTTGATTGAAATAAGATTTTTACTGCTGAGGACTTTAGCGAACTCAATTCAGATTTTTCCTGCGCATTCGCAGTAGTAAAATAGTACGTAGATTTGTTAATCGATTTTAATTTTAACTCAGATCCACTCTCAGCTGATCGTGCTGCCTGCAAAAAATACTGAAAGGCTTCTTTAGGTTTACCGGCTCCCTCCTCTCTTAACCCGTCCTTATAAAGATCTTCTGCGCTCTTCTTTTTCTGAGCGAAAGAGAAAAAAGACAGTAACACTACCACGATGAGCAAACAGTATTTCATGATTTCTCATCGTCAAATTAACAAAAAGGTAATCTTATTCGATATAGTTTCCTAAGGCCGTTCGGAGGGCAGGAAATAGGGCAGAAACCTCGGACGGGAACGATTTCCCTTCCCATCAGGTAACAATTCGTTCACACAAACAAAACATGATCGGATTGGAAGACTCTACAGAAAATCGAAAGTTTACGTTCAGGAAACCCCGGATATGATCGATTCTGAATTACTACCGCGTGTAGCAAAAAAGATTAGAACTCTTCGCTCAAACAGAAACCTCACACTTGCCGATCTCAGCAAAAGCTCCAATGTGAGTAAGGGTTTATTATCCAAAATTGAAAATTCACGAACCATTCCTTCACTTCCCGTTTTCCTGGGAATTGTAAATGCACTGGGTGTTTCATTAAAAGACTTCTTTGAAGATATGGATTTGCTCCGTGGCAAAGAATTTTTATTAATCCGTAAGGAAGATCAACAACTGATTCACAAAGAAGAAAGAGACGGGTTCAGTTATAAATTGATCATGGCTCAAAACCTGCCAGGAGGTTCTGTGGAAGTCATGATTGTTAATGTTCTCCCCGAAGCGAACAGCAAGCTTAATGTAGATAGTGGCTTCAAACTTAATTATATTCTTTCAGGAAGATGTGATTACTACATTAATGAAGAGATTATCCAACTGGAAGAGGGTGACACGGTCTATTTCGATGCTGGCAAATCTCACATGCCCGTCAACAGGAGTCAGCAGGCGGTAGTTATTTTAACTATCCTCTTCCGTAATTAATTTTTCTCCTTTGAAAATCCAGAATGGCAGATTAGAACGTCCTACTGTCGCTATTTCAAAAAAATATGCATCTTGTCATTCGGAAGACAGCAAATTACTGTCTCACAACTCATGGAGTCCAGATCTCTTTCTCCCATTACCCAATGGCTTAGCCGGACCAGCGGCTTTGGGTTTTCCTTGTACACAGCCGTAGCCTCATTTTGTCTTTACACTTGCATCTTTGCTTTACGCAAAACATTTGGAGTTGCTATGTATGAAGGGATGTCCTACTGGGGAATAGAGTACAAAGTGTGGATGGTGATTTCCCAGGTTGTAGGCTACATGGTGTCGAAATTCATCGGTATAAAAGTGGTTTCCGAACTGGGTGCCAATTCAAGAGCTAAAGGAATTGTATTGATGGTAAGCATTGCCAGTATTTCCTGGTTATTGTTTGCCATTACACCGCGGCCTTATAATCTTATCTTTCTTTTCTTCAATGGATTACCATTGGGAATGGTGTGGGGAATGGTTTTCGGTTACCTGGAAGGAAGAAAGTTTACCGAGGTACTGGGAGCCAGTCTTTCCGTGAGTTTTATTTTTTCTGCAGGATTTGCGAAAACAGTAGGTGGTTATATTATGATAGCGTGGGGCACTTCTGAGTTCTGGATGCCCTTTGTGTGCGCTTGCCTGTTCTTTCCTCCACTGGTTTTATTTCTTTGGTTGTTGAATCAGATTCCCCCTCCTACCGCAGAAGACGAAGCGCTGAGAACCAAACGCCAGCCGATGACCGGAGCTGAGCGAATGCGCTTTACAAAAATGTTTTTTCCAGGATTGGTTCTACTCGTCCTTACCTATACTATGCTCACGGCATTCCGCGACTTCAGAGATAATTTCTCAGCCGAAATCTGGAAATCACTCGGATATGGGGATAAACCTGCCATCTTTACAGCTACAGAACTTCCCGTTACGATCCTTGTTCTTATTGTCATTGGTAGCCTGATGGTGATTAAGAATAACTACAAAGCCATGATGGTCAACCACATCATTATTCTCATTGGGATGATCACTGTTGGATTAGGTACTCTGGCTTTTGAAAGACAACTCATCAGCGCACCTACCTGGATGGTAATGGTAGGCACAGGGCTGTACTTTGGTTACATTCAATTCAATAGCATCTTCTTCGACCGTCTTATTGCCACTTTCAAATACGTTAGTACTGTTGGCTTCCTTATATACCTCGCAGATTCGGTTGGGTACTTAGGCAGTGTGAGTGTTCTAGTATTCAAGGAATTTGGTCAGAAAAACATGAGCTGGCTTAACTTCTTTATCTCCGGAGGATACATCATGTCAATAGCAGGAAGCATTCTTATTCTTCTGTCACTGATCTACTTTCACCGTAAGTTTCAAAACTGGAATCCTGCGAATAGTAACGTACGTTAACCACCAATTACGTCCAGTACAATTTTCCAATCCTTCCCATTTTCTCTTTTCCAAATCCGCAGGTAATTAAAGGCTACGGCTTTTTTATCTGATTTGTTCAACGCATTTACTTTCCCGTACGTGAAAGCCAGATCGCCTGACGATGACATTTCTCCACCTAGTTGTTCAAAGTGATAACTATCCCGATTGTCTGAGAATGAACTGATCTCCGCCTGATTGGTCATCGGGAAATGACCTGTGCGATGTATTCGTGCCTCACTCGAAAGCCGGGAGTTGATAAAAGAAACGGACAGCTTGTTTAATTGCTCAACGTATTTATTGTCTTCACTCAGAATTTCATGATACTTCTCATTAAATGATCCTTTACTGCTTTGCACCGGCTTGACGACTCTACTGGTCGATAATACGGGTTGATTCGATTGGCTAACCGCATTCCCATCCCCATATCAATAGCTACTTTCCATTTACCGTCTGCTTCCTTCTTCCACACCGAAGAGAAATAACCATAAGCAACTGGTTTAGCACCTGCCCGGTCAGGGCTCCATTCGAAAGGTCGGTGTTATAACCAAAATCTCCTGAAGCAGACACATCACTAAAGACCGGCCACCAGAATAGCAACGAGCTATCTGCCCTCCTCTTCAACCATACTTCTTTGCCTATGACAGGTTCCGTCTCTTCGAATACAATACCATTGTCAGCCAGATTAGCAATGAACGCATCGCGTGTGTTTTGCTTTTTTGAGAGAGAAGCAAAACTGTTTTCAGCATCAATTATCTGCTGAACAGCAGGAGAAAATGACTGCGCGAGAGAAAAAAACGAAAAAAAATTAAGAGCGATCAGGAGTATATTCTTCATACTGTTTTTAAAGTTCACGCAAATAACTTCACAGGGAAAAGAGTAAACAATCACGTCTTTTAAGGTAAATAACAGGTATTTCACATGAATATTCACTCTAAAAAACCTTACACTTAAAGTATTACTTAAACTACTATTTCTCCTCTGAGAAATAGACTTTTCTCCTCTGAGAATTACTATCATGAAGGATAGGTTAGAAAATGATTAAGTAATAGTATATTCGCACCTGTAACTTGATAATGAAGTTTAGTGAGCTACATAAAACAACCATTAACAAACACTAAATTCAAAAAAACGCTATGGCAAAAAAAGCGAAAAAGGCTGCTAAAAAAGCAGTTAAGAAAGTAGCTAAGAAGGCTGCTAAAAAAGCTCCTGCTAAAAAAGCAGCTAAGAAGAAAGTAGCTAGAAAACCTAATGCAGCTTTCATGAAAGCACTTACTCCTAGTGCTACTTTAGCTGAAGTTGTTGGAAGCAAACCTCTTCCAAGAACACAAGTGATCAAAAAAATCTGGGATTATATCAAGAAGAACAAACTTCAAGACAATAAGAACAGAAGAATGATCAATGCTGACGCTAAGCTTAAAACTCTTTTCGGTGGCAAGAATCAGGTTTCTATGTTTGACCTTGCTAAGATCGTAAGCAAACACGTGAAATAATCACTCAGAAATGAAGTGAGTTCTTAATTCGAAAAAGAGCCTTCCAAAAGAAGGCTCTTTTTTTATTTACCATTCTTCAATATTGCCTGATCATGTAGACAAGTTTTGAGCTTTGGTCTATAATCTCCAAAAGCAGCCATCAAAAGGGAAGATTAGTATAATTAAAAATCCACTTGGCTGGAATGAACCGGAAGTGAAGAAATTCTGAATCGTTTGAAAATAAAAAAAAGCGCTGAATCCTGAAATTCAACGC
>JBGATZ010000037.1:0-20995 GCA_044228905.1 Cyclobacteriaceae bacterium
GTAATGGAGCTGGATTATGGACGGTAGATGGATCTGGCAATATCACATTGACGCCTACCGCCATTTTCTACGGACCTGCATCAATCTCTTACAAAATAAGCGATAATAAAGGACTGGAATCTATCAGTGCAGCGACAGTGAACGTTGCCGTAAATGCAACTCCTCTTGCTGTTAATGATAGCCCTGTAACGCCTGAAGATTCTCCGATTACGTTTAACGTGATTGCTAATGACTCTGATCCGGATGGCTCAATCAATCCTGCTACTGTGGATCTTGATCCTGCAACTACAGGTATCCAGAATACATTCACTAGTGTTGGACAAGGTACCTGGACAGTAGATGTAAATGGTAATGTAACGTTCACTCCTGTTCTGAACTTCAATGGTAATCCATCGATTACCTACACCGTAAAAGACAACCTTGGTGCTACTTCCAATTCAGCAACTATCAGTCTGACGGTGAGTCCGGTGAACGATGCTCCGGTAGCAGTGAACGACAATACTTCTACTAACGAAGACGTAGCCATAACATTTAGTGTAGTGGCCAATGATACAGATGTAGACGGTACAATTGATGCTTCTACTGTTGATCTCGATCCAGTTAGTCCTGGAATCCAAACTACTCTTACTTCAAGTGGTTCATGGACGGTCACTACGGGTAGCATAACCTTCACTCCTGCTCTGAACTTCAACGGAACAGCATCAATTACTTATACCGTACAAGATAATGGTACAGCACTTTCAAATGTGGCCACCATCAGCGTAACAGTAAATGCGGTAAATGATGCCCCTGTTGCTGTAAATGACACACCAACAACAGACGAAGACACGCCAGTAGTATTCAATGTAACCATCAACGACACAGATGTTGATGGAACGATTGATCCTTCTACTGTGGATCTTGACCCGACAACTCCAGGAGTTCAAACTACAATCAATAATAATGGTACCTGGTCAGTGGATGTAAACGGAAATGTAACTTACACTCCGGCTGCCAACTTCAATGGTCCTGCCTCAATCTCTTACACTGTAAAAGATAATTCAGGAACACTTTCCAATGTTGGAACAATCACGGTAACTGTTGGTCCTGTAAATGATGCTCCGGTTGCAGTGGCTGATAATACTTCTACCCTGGAAGACATGCCGGTAACATTTAGTGTAACGGCTAATGATACGGATGTAGACGGAACAATCAATGCCGCAACAGTTGATCTTGATCCTGCCACTGCGGGAATTCAAAGCACCTTCTCAAATACGGCCGGAGATTGGACAGTAAGCTCAACAGGTGACGTAACCTTCACCCCGGCCGCGAACTATAACGGATCAGCTTCAATCAGCTACGTGGTTAATGATAATAGCGGTGCCACATCTAATTCAGCACTTGTTACAATCAGCGTAACGGCTGTAAATGATGCACCCGTTGCTGTAAACGACAACCCGGTTACAAATGAAGATAGTCCTGTCACATTCAGTGTAGTAGCCAACGATACCGACAGCGATGGCGCTATTGATCCAGCTACCGTTGATTTAGATGGCACTCAGGCTGGTATACAGGATAATTTCACAACTACTGCCGGAAGCTGGAACGTATCTGCTACTGGAGATGTGACTTTCACTCCTGCTGCTAACTTTAACGGAACGGCTTCAATCACTTATGTAGTGAATGACAACAGCGGATTAACCTCCAATATGGCTACGATAAGCGTAACGGTTAATTCAGTAAACGATGCTCCGGTTGCTGTAAATGACTTATTCTCTGTGAATGAGGACAACGCGATTACGTTTAACGTAACTGTAACCGATACAGACGCTGACGGAACAATTGACGCCTCTACAGTTGATCTTAATCTGGTGCTTGCAGGTATTCAGAATTCAATCACCACAGCTGCTGGTACATGGACCGTTGATATTAACGGCAACGTAACGTTCACTCCTGTACTTAACTTCAATGGAGTAGCTACTGCAAGCTATATCGTGAAGGATAATGATGGATTATTCTCCAATACGGCTACAATTACTGTCAATGTTGACGCAGTAAACGATGCTCCTGTTGCGGTGAATGATATTGCCTTTACACCAAAAGATACACCGGTGACGTTCAGTGTAGTAGTAAATGACACTGACATTGATGGAACAATTAATGTGGCAACAGTTGACCTGGACCCTGCTTTGGTTGGTATACAGGACTCCTTTACAAATTCATTCGGAGTTTGGACTGCTGACGCAACTGGTAAGGTAACTCTTACTCCTGCTGCAGGTTTCACAGGTACCGCATCAGCTAACTATATGATTAACGACAACAGCGGGCTTAATTCAAATTCGGCACTTATCCGTGTAGTTGTAAATACAATTAATATTGCTCCTGTAGCTTCTAATGATAATGCTATAACTGATGAAAATGTAGCTATCGTAATCAATGTAGTTGCGAATGACTCTGATTCAGATGGCTCAATCAATAATTCTACAGTAGACCTTGACGTTGTTGCCGCGGGTATCCAAAATAGCTTAACGGTTGCAAAGGGTATTTGGAAAGTAAATAGCGCGGGAGAAGTAACTTTCACCCCTGCTAAGAATTTCTTCGGTTCTGCATCTCTTGAGTACACCGTAAATGATAACCAGGGCGCTACTTCCAATGTGGCTTCAATCATAGTCACTGTTAATTGGGTAAACGAAGCACCCGTAGCGATTGATGATGCAGTAACGACTGAGGAGAACGTAGCCATAACGTTCAATATCCTGACCAATGATACGGACGAAGATGGTAACATAGATATCACTTCGGCTCTGCTTGATCCTTTAAAGAATGTTTCAAGACAAACCAAAATGACTGGTGACGAAGGAACCTGGAGCATTAGTAATAATGGTGATGTGACTTATACACCTGCACCTGGTTTCACGGGCGTGGTTACTGTACCTTACCTGGTAGTAGATGCAGAAGGGCTTAGCTCTAACTTAGGTACCATCACTGTTACTGTTAGAAAAGCTATTCCTTCAATCATCGTAGGCTTGGCGAAAGCAGTTAGCGCTCCCGTATTGACTAATGAAGGCCTGACGCAACTTACTTTCACGTTTACAGCAAAGAACTACGGTACAGACGATGTCAATGATATTCAAATCACTGATGACCTCGTATATGCGTTCCCTGCACCTGCTACTTATGCAATCGTAGAAGGAAAGGCAAACGGTAACCTGATCTTTAACACATCCTTCAATGGATCAACTGATCAGAATCTATTGGCCGCTGGAAGCAAACTGGAAGCTGGAGTTACTCAGCAGGTTACTTTAACATTATTGATTAATGCACACGGAAAGCCTGGAGCATTCACTAACTCCGCACTGATTATCGCTAAATCAGATGACGGCTCAGTGACTTACTCAGATGTATCTGATGAGGGAACTGACCCTGACAGCAACGGAAACGGCAACCCGACTGAAGATGGCGAAAACGATCCTACTGCTTCTACCCTTATTGCTAAGCCAGCAATGGATGTAGCTAAGGGCCTGACAATGGATCCGTTGAAAAAGAACGATTGTACCTACGATGTGGCGTTCCGTATCAATATCACAAATACGGGAAACACAGACTTCGTAGGGCTGGTACTGACCGACAATCTGGATATGGGAATAAGCAATCCTTCTTCCTACCAGGTAGTAAATGCTTCTTCTTCTGACATGCAACTGAATAGCGGATTCAATGGCAAGAGCGATAAGAATCTGTTGGCTGAAGGAAGCATATTGGCGGCTGGCCAGACTATTGAAATCGTGTACACTATAAACGTAGCTCCTAACGACTTCTACGGACCGTACTGGAATGTAGTAACTGCCAAGGCATACGATGCGCAAGGAAATGTGTATCAGTATAACAGTCAGAAAGTTGAGTTTAGCATCACAGAACAGGAAATGATGATCCCTGAAGGATTTTCTCCTAACGGTGATGGTTTACATGACAGATTTGAGATCGCACTTACCTGCGGACTTAAAGCCAAGCTGCACATCTTTAACCGCTGGGGAGAAAGAGTCTACTATAGTGCCGATTACCAGAATGACTGGGATGGTACTTCAAAGTACGGAGACTTCATGGGCAAAATTCTTCCTGAAGGCACTTACTTCTACACAATAGAATTAAGCAGCGGAACTAAAACAACAAGTTTCATCACTATCAAATATTAATCGTCATGGTACGTAAAAATATAATCATCGCACTATTCAGCTTATTGCTTTCAGGTGCGGCATTCGGACAACAAGATCCACTGTACTCACAATATATGTTCAACATGGTAGGAATTAACCCTGCCTACGCAGGAAGCCGCGAAGTGCTTAGTGTAACCGGCTTAGTTAGAAGTCAATGGGTGGGCGTGAAAGGAGCGCCCATTTCCAAAGTGCTAATTGCTGACTTCTCTACTAAAAGCAAAAAAGTCGGGTTAGGTATGCAGGTATTCAATGATCAGATTGGAATTATGACCACTAATGGGTTTAATGCCACCTATGCTTACAGAATACGTTTCAGAGAAGGAGTGTTTGCTATGGGACTTCAGGGCGGAGTCCATCAATTCAAAGCAAACTATACTGCGGTGCAGTTAATGGGAAGTGATTACGATCCTGCATTTTCATCAAATGCGAATCAGGTTAAACCAACTTTTGGTGCCGGATTGTATTACAGTACTGATAAGTATTACATCGGTTTCTCCGCTCCTCACATGCTTAATTACAAAAGCAAGACGGCTGCAGAACAGGAAAATACTGCGCTTTACCAGAACAATCATTGGTTCTTGACAGGGGGTTATGTATTCAATCTGTCTCATGACCTGGCGTTAAAAACCTCTACCATGGTTCGCCTCGTGAGCGGAGCACCAGTTACGGTAGATCTGAATGCCAACTTATGGTTCTATAATACGGTGTCTCTTGGTCTTTCGGCACGAACAAGCAAAATGTTTGTCGGATTGGTTGAAATCCAGGCAAGCCGCCAGTTCCGATTTGGATACGCATATGATTACAACGCTGCTAAAGGATTAAAGAATCTGAGCAGTCATGAAGTAATGCTGCGCTACGAATTTGGTTATGAGAAGAAAGGAATGATTTCTCCTCGACACTTTTAAATGATTGAAAAACCCCTACTACAATGAAAAAGATTAATTGGATATATATAGCACTTTTTGCTCTGACAACTATTGGGACAGTGAATGCCCAGTCTATAAAAATGAAGATTGCCAACAGCGAATTTGAGAACATGCGTTACGCAGATGCAATCGTCCATTACGAACAGATACTTCAGAAAGACAAAGATAATCTAGAGGTAAAAACAAAGCTTGCAGAATGCTACCGTAAAACGGAGGATCACGAAAAAGCAATGAATATGTATGGTGAGTTGGTTTATGAAGAAACGGCCGCACCAAAAACTTACTGGTATTATGGGCAGGCTTTGGCCGCCAATGGATTCTACGGTGAGTCGATAACCTGGTTTGAAAAGTATGAACAGAATATGCCAAACGATTTGTATGCAGCACGTTTCATAAAAGCATACAAGAACATGAATACGTTCTATAAAGATTCTTCAGACTATCATATTCAGTACGTACCGTCAATCAATTCGTGGCAATCTGATTTTAGCCCAGTGTATTATAAAAATGGTTTGATGTTCCTTTCGAACAGACTTCAACACGAAGCAGTAAGAAGAGTATACGAGTTAGATCAGACTTCATTCCTGGATTATTACTACATACCAGATACATCTGTAATCTATTCAGAGTTGCAAAGACCGGCTACTACATATGCCGTGGATCGCAAAAAGCACACACATTCAGACTACACCATTCATACCAGCAATGACAATAACATTGTAGGAGCTTATGGTCACGTTTATCGTTACGACAGTGTGAAGTATCATAATGAAATCCCTGAAAACGTGAAGCGCATGAATAAAAGTGCCAACAACCGTTACCATGAAGGGCCAGCAGCATTCACAAAGAATCAGGATACCGTATTTTTTACAAGAAATGTAGAAAGAGAAAAAATGAAAGGCGAAAAATCAGTAAGCCACTTCTCTATGTTCAGTGCGGTGATTAAAAATGGTGAATGGGAATCGGTTAAAGAAGTTTCTTTCAATGGAAGTAATTTTTCAACAGGTCACCCCACTTTCACAGCTGACAACAAGCAAATGTATTTTGCATCCGATCGTCCCGGTGGAAAAGGTGGTGTCGATATCTATGTAGTGGATTATCACAACGGAGTATTCTCAGAGCCGGTTAATGTAGAAGAAATTAATACTCCAGACGATGAAATGTTTCCATTCATAGATCAGGCTGGCGATCTCTATTTTTCAACTGATGGGTTACCTGGTCTTGGAGGCTTGGATCTTTTTAAAGCGAGAATGAAAAATGGAAAGGTGGTATCTATCGCCAATCTTGGCACGCCTTTCAATTCACAGCAGGATGATTTTGGTGTGATCTGGAACAAGGATATGACCAGAGGTTTTTTCAGCTCTAACAGAAAAAGAGGTTCTACTGATGATGATATCTATAGTATAGAAAAACTCTGCAGAGCAACAGTAGCTTATGTTTACGATTCGATCACACACGAAGCACTTGACTCCGCTCTGGTAGAGGTAAACGGCATGCGCGGATATACTGATCAGAACGGTCGTGTAGAATTCTGCATGAAAGCAACAGAACATTCATTTAGCATCTCCAGAGGTGCTTATGAAAATTCTCAGTTAACTTCATACGACCAAACTGTAGAAATATTACTCCGTCCATTGCAATTCGATATTGCTGGAAGAATTTATAGTCCGGAAGACAAGTCATCTATTGAGGGGGTAAAAATAGTATTAACCAATCTGGAAGATGGTACTACTTCAAGCTTTACCACTCAGCAAGATGGAAGGTATAAGTTCCCGTTAAGCAGAAATAGCAATTACTCCGTAGCCATCTCAAGAAAATCATGCGGTACTAATTCATTAGACATTACAACAAAGGGCTTAACAAAAAGCCAGACACTCAAAGGAGACATGGAAATGCTTTGCCAGGGAGACATTGTTGTGATTGAAAATATTTATTATGATCTGAACAAATATAACATTCGTGCGGATGCAGCTAAGGAACTGGATAAGACGGTGGCATTAATGAACAAATATCCGGACATGCGCATCGAATTAAGATCACATACCGATAGTCGTGCTTCTAATGATTTTAATATGAGACTCTCGTCCAGCAGGGCTCAGGCAGTGGTTGAATATATGGCTACTCAAGGCGTTGTAGACTTCAGAATGAGAGCCAAAGGATACGGAGAAACACTTCCAGTGAACAGATGCAAAGACGGTGTAAAATGTTCCGAAGAGGAGTTTCAGCAAAACCGCAGAACGGAATTCAAAGTACTCAACATTAACTAACCTACTTAAGGCATTTGGGGTTGCAATAAAGAAACGGATTAGTTACATTAGTTGAATTAGAAAAGTACCTTCACTGCAAAGTGGGGTACTTTTTGATTTGAAATCCCCCAAAACCAAAATGCCCAATACAAGCAAATTAAGTTGCGTAATTATTGAGGACGATCCTGTAGCCCTGATGGTGCTGGAAGTTCTGGTAAAAAAGACTTCTGTGATTGACCTGCGAAAGTCATTCACAAGCCCTATGGAAGCATCCGCTTATCTGAGAGAAGAACAAGTTGATCTGGCTTTTGTGGATGTTGAAATGCCTGAGATGTCCGGATTACAGCTGATCGAATTTATGGACCCTAAAACGGCTGTTATTATTGTAAGCAATAAAGAACAATATGCCGTTAGCGCTTTCGACCTGAATGTTTGTGATTACCTGCTAAAACCGCTGAATGACTATTCACGCTTTATGAAAGCAGTTCTGAAAGCGAAAGACTTGCGAGATAACCGTAAAGACACCCCTGTACAAAAAGGTGGCGATTCTCCTAACCCACTTTTTGTTAAAGTAGACTCTCTGCTGCATAACATTAATCTTGATACCATTCTTTGGATTGAAGCTTATGGTGATTATGTCAAAATTAACACTGAGCAAAAAATGTTAATGGTTTTGTCTACTCTGAAATCCATTGAAGGTAAACTCCCCGAGAATCAATTCGTCCGCGTCCACCGTTCATTCATTGTTAACATTAAACGCATTGACAACATCGATCCCAGCAACCTGCAAATGGGATCTAAAATCATCCCCGTAAGTGCAAACTTCAGAGAGGGACTGCTCAATAAAATCAGCCTTCTGTGATCTTTCCTTTGTCGGAATACGGCATTTTTTAGTCGGATTTTTATCTCAGCTCATCGATAAAATTGTTTTTTCCTTTTACTACGGACTAAGTTTACTTCATCAGGACAGAGTAATCTATCCCGTTGGGTTTATGTTTAATCAATCAAATTAAGTTATGGAACCTATCAGTCTTTCTTATCTGGTCGAAGAAGTAGTGTCTGAGTTTATCAGCAGAGATCCCGGACTAAAAGCCAGTTTGCCAAAATAACAATATTGTCGTTATGGGCAATTATAACATGCTCAAAATGGTCGTTCGTAATCTTATCCTGCTACAATCAAATATACACACGAACACCATCAGAACCCCTACCATTGCTTTTGGTCAAGATTGAAAGATAGGGAATGTTTATTTCTGTGGATAACAGAAGAAAGGATTTGATGTAACCTCACATAAAATCGGCTCTAATCTTTTCAATCATTTTTCTATGAGCCGCCGGGAAGGCAGACTTTATTGGAGGCCGAACAGAATCATGGTAAAAATGGCGGAAAAATATGAATTATTACAAAAGAGGATATTGGAGCAGTCTTTTTTATTTTTTCTCTACTAGGTAAAATTAAACCTACTCCGATCCTGGACTAAATTCCGAAAGCGCTTTGATACTTTCATTGCAATGAAAGTTGAATACCTCAATTTTACTCTGTAGTTGCTCAGCAAGATCGGTACGAAGCATAATCAACTGCTTTATTTCTTCAATACTGGAGGTAAATTTATCGTTCTGCAAAATACCAAGTGTGGTTGCCATTTTATGACTCGTACCGGAGAAAAGGGAGAGGTCATTTGCCTGAAGGGTTTGCTCCAGTCGTTCCTGTAATTCTAATATATTCCTGATCATTCGCTTAGCCAAATCAATATTTATTTCCTGATTGGCTCCCGTATAATTATCAAGCAAATCTTTCATTGAACGCTTACGCTGCACCGTAAGCAGAAAGGGCTGAGTTTTTAGAATTTTCTCCTCCAGTACTGACGCCTTAAATGGTTTCGTGACATAATCATTAATTCCAACATGCTTAATGCGACTTTCAGTTTCTGCCATAGCCGAAGCTGTTAACGCAATGATAGGCACCTTTTTGAAATACTCATCCTCCATTGCGCGAATACGTTCAGTTGCCTCGTATCCGTCCATCTCCGGCATTTGTAAGTCAATTAATACAACATGGAACACCCGGCTTATAATAAAATCCAACGCTTCCCTCCCGTTGTTAGCGATAGTTACACGATAGCCCCATTTAGTGAGATAGTTGGTGGCCACTATCTGATTGACATCGTTATCCTCGACCAACAGTACATTCAAATCGGTTTGCTTATTCGATTTCGGGTAGCCATTAGTCTCTGGCAAATGCAAATCGTGAGCTTCATCCACTACCAGTGTAAAAGAAAATTCAGAGCCTTTTGTCGTTTGACTTTCTACTTTTATCTCACTGCCCATGAGGTGAAGTAGTTTTTTTGTAATCGCCAGGCCAAGCCCTGTTCCTCCAAACATACGGGCAGTATCTGCGCTGGCCTGCGAAAATCGATCGAAAATAACTTCAAGTTTATCATTCTCAATACCTATGCCCGTGTCCTTTACAGAGAAGAGAATGCAACATTTGCCAACTAAATTTTGTACCCTTTTCACTGTAAAGTCAACCTTTCCTTCTTTCGTAAATTTTATAGCATTACTAATGAGATTATTAATAATCTGACTGATCCGCACCGGATCTCCATAAATGGCAAGAGGAAGACTTTCATCATAATGCATGGCCAGATGAATACCTTTATCATCTGCTTTTGGCTTCAATGCATTTATAATATCGGAAAGAAAACTAATAAGGTGAATAGTCACATGTTCAATCTGAATTTTACCTGCTTCTATCTTACTGAAATCAAGAATGTCGTTAATGATTATCAGTAGATTTTCGCCTGAAAATTTTAGTAGATTCAAGTGCCTCAACTGATCTTCTCTCGGATTCTCATCCAGCAGGAAATTAGTCAATCCGATTACTGCATTCATTGGTGTTCTGATCTCATGACTCATCATAGATAAAAACTGCGACTTGGCAAGTGTCGCCTCTTCTGCTTTCTGTCTGGAGTCGTTTAGTTTTATCTCCGCCTCCTTCCTCTGGCTTATATCTCTGGCGGAAGTCTGAAATCCAATCTGTTGCCCTTTGTCATTAAAGAACGGCTGAGAATAGGACTCTAGCCAGATATAGGTTCCGTCTTTTTTTTGCATTCTATAAGTGGCAAATGTTGGTTTGCCACTCTCTTTTACCAAAAGTGCATTGTCCTTTAAACTGGCCGCATCATCCGGATGAATAAATCCATAAGGGAGACTTTCCAATAAGTTCGTCAGTTCTAACCGAGAATATCTCGAACTGGGAGAGATACATAACTTCTGAATGTCTATTCGCCTGTATTATCATAGATTGAAATAAGGTCTTTGGAGTTAGTTGAGATCAACCGGTATAACTTCTCGCTTTTTTCAAGTTCTTCTTTGGTTATCTTCAGTTCGGTAATATCTCTTGCAATGATTGAACTCTTTTGTGCCCACCCTTTTTCATCATAATGAACATGTACTTTTTGCCCTAGCCGGATCGTTTTTTACCTGACAAGGCGAGTACAGGCATTTCACAGTAACTATCATCTCTCCTTGCTTTTACCTGCTGCAGATAAAATTCACGTATCTGAACCCGATATTCAGGTGCCACAATTTTTAAATATGGCTTACCAATCAACTCAGATTTTTTATGGCCATTTACTTTCTCCTTGGTAGAATTGATGTATATGAACCGTGCATCCTCTGTCAGTTCATAAATTGCATCGAAATGTTTTCCACCAGTTCCCTGTACTGCTTCTCGCTGGACTCGGGAATGTTGTTGCAACGTTTAGTGTGTTCAAGATTTCTAATCTCTTCTTCGGTAGCTTGCCAACACCATGGTAGGACGACTTCATTCATTCATCAAGAAGTTCATCGTGTAGCTTCATCCCAACTTGTTAAGATGGACAAAGAATAGTATCAAGGCCCTCCGTTGCATGATAAATTTGCAACTTGGAGGAAAATCGTCGCTGGGCGAGTTTAGAATAGGCCAATTTTTCTCTCATTCTGCTAATGGGTACTGAATGTATTGGGAAAATAGGCGTACCATCATTCTTCTATCGTCTCTACAACTTCTTTGAAAAATAGTCATTGAAAGGTTAGCCAACTATCGATGCCGCGTGAAACGAGTTCTCCAGTGGCAGGTGTTTCTCCGAAGCTTAATGAATCGGTACAGTGACCTTTATTGTTAGTCTTGTTATGAAGTAGTTCATAGTGAATACTTCTAAGTTCATTTATCGTGTTTTTTCAGAGTGTCTGCGCGATATAATTGAACATCTCCCTGCAAATGATCTCGTTCAATTAGCAGTGCCAGTTTTGGGCGTTGATAGAGCATAGTCTGTCGTCACTGCTAAACCGATCAGTTTTGCATCCTCATCCTGCTTTCTGGCGGAGTATTCTGCAACAGAAACCCCGATAATGATAATGACTACAATGCAATAATAAATAGTCGGTATTGAAATCTCAGATCGCTCGTTCTGTAACTCATTTCAGGCTTAACTTGTTCCGCGATTACCTCTCGGTAAGGTTGTTCATTTTAAATAGAGGTAAAATGAAGCTTCAAAACAGATCTCCCGGATTTTCGATCAAAACCGTTGCAGAATCAACTGGCAAGGTATTCAAGTGGTGATTGATAGGCCAAATTCTGCGGAATTGAACTACTCGTGCAGATTGTCGCTCCTAATTACTTCTCACCTTTCATGATGCCGCTCTATCGAACTGTTTTTTTAGAATAAAGCCTTGGTCATTACGTTTACGTCAGATTAAAGCCAACTATAGACATGAAAATCCCCAGGGTCAGGACTTTGGGGGATTCTCATTTTAGACCCTTCAAAGGGGTATTCATCCAATAATCCTCGCCAGTAGTAAATGGTTGTGGCTCATTTTGATC
Source organism: Cyclobacteriaceae bacterium (assembly GCA_044228905.1). Lineage (GTDB taxonomy): Bacteria > Bacteroidota > Bacteroidia > Cytophagales > Cyclobacteriaceae > ELB16-189. The sequence continues at coordinate 12,227 of JBGATZ010000037.1, forward strand.
AGGGAACATTCTTTTGAATCGCAGCTGAAATCGAATGCTTCCCGAGCTATTTGTCTTTTGCACAAATAACTCCCTATATTGTTGTACTGGAATAAGGTAAACTTCATCCAAAGCCCGATTGTTCCAGTCTGTAACATTTCTGATTTCAACCTTCAATTGTTGATTCAGAATTTCCGCTTTCTTTTTCAGTTTAAATCGTTCGTTTTTTGAAAAAGTAATAACAATGTCGTTTCTGTCTCCTGTGATCTCATCAATTTCCAGTTTTTCATTATTTATACGTATATCGAAATTGGCATGCTTCAAAGCAGAAGACATGTTCACTTCTCGATTGAATTGAAGAGTCAGTGTATTAAAATCCTTATCGAGCAATTGTTCTTTCAGTTTGAATTCCTGTCCATCGCTTACGCTAAACAGATTATTGAATGAGATATAGTTAAGATACATTCGCTCATTGCGTCTTGCATATTCCAGTTGCAAATCAAAAAGCAAAGACCGTCTCTTACCTGTCATCGTATAGCAGGCATACTCGATTTTATGAATTGCATAATTCCCCTTTTCTATATAAATCTTCCCTTCTGCTGAATAGCCCGGACCTGTAACTGAATTTACACTTCGGAAGGACAACACATAAAGAACCACATCATCCAGAAAAACAACTTCTTCCCTTTTAAAGAAGTGATTCCTTACGAAATCTTTATTCAGCTGATCGACAAATGAAAATGATTGTATCTGGTAATTACGGATAGCATCATGCAATCGTAAGATATTGAGTTCATTGCCACCCGAGGGGAAAACGTAGGCATTGGGAATAAATTTACTTCGTTTCTCCTCGGTGAGCTTATTGTCGTAAGGAGTTTGAGTGAGTGTATCCCTCTGAAAATCTTTATTCTCCTGGTATTGATACAAACTGATTTGTGTATCGGATTGATCTGAAGTTTGAAACCCCTTATCAAATACTTCAACAAGAGCCTCGTTAAGATTCACATACTGATTGCTATCCTTTTTAATTTGATAATCCCTGTAATATCCTATATAGGAATATGGACGTGACGGAAAATTTTCAGGAATTCGTTCAATGGCCATTTCTACTATTCGCGAAGGCGAATAAGATTTAGAAGCTTTACCACTCACTACTACTTGAGAAAGTTGACGTGCTGCAGGCGCTAACGGAAGCACATTCACTACCTGATCCGATAAATGATTGATGACCACAAATCGAGTAGTATAGCCGATGCAAGAAATAATTGCAGTGTCCGATTTATATCGATAGGGCAATTGAAAATCGCCATCGGCATTGGAAATCACTCCAATCATTTTGCCTTTAAGCTGGATGGAAGCAAAAGAAACAGGAGCCTTCGTTGATGAATCAATAATCTTGCAGCGAAGATTTACGGCTGACTGTGCCAATCCAATCATCGTATTGGCAACTATTAAAAGTATAATGATCTGACTCGAAACAATTCTCATAGTCCGAAGTTAACTGAACAACGAAGACCCGATCTAATTCTGGCTAATCTACTTGGGCACACCTCTTGCGAAACAGGTTGTTATGTGCATCTATCATTTAAGAGAAAATGCGTTAATAGATGAACAACCAATTGATTATAAGGTATTTAATATTTTAACATTATTAGATTAAGAGTGATAACATAGTATCGATTAAACAAATAACGGGTATAATAATACTCGTTATGTAGAAAATATTACCCGTTTTCAATTGTACGTTTCTAACCTCTACTAGACATTAAGAATGAAAGCATCTACCGCCCCTTCCAAACGGATTAACCAGTCTGTCAAACGCACTTCAGCCAAAGCTAAATCCAGGAACCCTGACGTTAATAATGGATACGCTAATGGAAACGGTCATCCCCCCGTTTCTGATCTTCATCTCATCGACTCCAAGGAATTACTGCGTGTTCTTACAGAAGTAAAGAATGGAAAATTTACCGTACGAATGCCTTTGGATGAAACAGGCATCAATGGAAAAATCTATGATACGCTTAATGATATTATCGGGCTCAATGAACGGATGATGCAGGAGTTCATGCATGCGGGTAATACGATTGGTAAGCAAGGTAAACTGACACAACGTATTGAAGTTCCCAGTCACCGGGGTTCCTGGAGTGAAGGGGTAAATTCATTAAATGTATTGATTTCAGACCTGGTTCACCCTACTATAGAAATTGCGCACGTAATCAGTTCAGTGGCAAAAGGAAACCTCTCACAGGAAATGCCCGAAGAGATTGGTGATCATAAACTGGAGGGAGAATTTCTTCGCATTGCCAAAGAGGTAAACTACATGGTAAAGCAGTTGAATCTATTCTCTATGGAAGTAACGCGTGTGGCACGTGAAGTAGGTAGTGAAGGTAAGCTCGGTGGTCAGGCTAAAGTAAAAGGTGTGGGTGGTGTGTGGAAAGACCTTACAGATTCCGTGAACTTAATGGCTGGTAACTTAACGAATCAGGTGCGAAACATTGCAGAAGTAACTACAGCCATTGCACGAGGAAACCTTTCAAAGAAAATCACAGTGGACGTGAAAGGTGAAATGCTCGAATTGAAGAACACGATCAACACACTTGTGGATCAGCTCAACTCATTCGGTTCGGAAGTAACGCGTGTGGCATTGGAGGTAGGTACGGAAGGAAGACTTGGAGGACAAGCAACAGTAAAAGGTGTTGGCGGTATTTGGAAAGACTTAACAGATTCGGTTAATCAAATGGCATCTAACCTTACTGGTCAGGTGCGAAACATAGCTGGTGTAACCACTGCTGTGGCGAACGGTGACTTATCAAAAAAGATTACAGTGGACGTTCGTGGAGAGATGCTCGAGTTGAAGAACACGATCAACACGATGGTGGATCAGCTCAATTCATTCGGTTCTGAAGTTACACGCGTGGCGCTTGAAGTAGGTACAGAAGGAAAGCTCGGTGGACAAGCAACGGTAAAAGGAGTTGGTGGTGTGTGGAAGGACCTCACTGACTCTGTGAATCAGATGGCTGGTAACTTAACGGCACAGGTACGTAACGTTGCTGGTGTTACTACTGCCGTAGCGAAAGGTGACCTGTCGAAGAAGATCACGGTGGATGCTAAGGGAGAATTACTTGAATTGAAGAACACGATCAATACGATGGTGGATCAGTTGAACTCGTTCTCTTCGGAGGTAACGCGTGTGGCACGTGAAGTAGGTTCGGAAGGAAGATTGGGTGGGCAGGCAAACGTGCCAGGCGTTGGTGGTACATGGAAGGATTTAACGGACTCGGTAAATCAGATGGCATCGAACCTGACCAATCAGGTGCGTAACATCGCGGAAGTAACTACTGCGGTGGCGAAAGGTGACTTATCGAAGAAGATTGCCGTGGATGTACAGGAATTGAAATGCTTGAGTTAAAGAACACCATTAATACAATGGTGGATCAGCTTAACTCTTTTGGATCAGAAGTAACACGTGTGGCTCGTGGTGGGGTCGGAAGGTCAGTTGGGTGGTCAGGCAGATGTCTCAGGTGTCGGTGGTATGGAAGGACTTAACCGATTCGGTAAACAAGATGGCCGATAACCTGATATACCAGGTGCGTAACATTGCGGATGTAACCACAGCCGTTGCAAAAGGTGACTTATCGAAAAAGATCACCGTGGACGTGAAAGGTGAAATGCTCGAGTTGAAAGATACCATCAACACGATGGTGGATCAGCTCAACTCATTTGCATCGGAAGTAACACGTGTGGCAAGTGAAGGTAGTGAAGGTAAACTGGGCGGGCAAGCAACGGTAAAAGGAGTTGCCGGTGTGTGGAAAGGATTGACAGACTCGGTGAACCAGATGGCAGGTAACCTTACCGCTCAGATTCGTAACATCGCTAACGTAGCGATTGCCGTAGCCAATGGGGACTTATCTCAAAAAATTACGGTGGACGTACGGGGAGAAATTCTCCAGTTGAAAGATACGCTAAACACGATGGTGGATCAGCTTCGTGGTTTTGCATCGGAAGTAACGCGTGTGGCGCGTGAGGTGGGTACGGATGGTAAGCTCGGTGGACAGGCATTCGTGCCTGGTGTGGCCGGTACATGGAAAGATTTGACAGACTCTGTAAACCAGATGGCTGGTAACTTAACTGACCAGGTGCGTAACGTTGCGTCAGTAACTACTGCTGTGGCGAACGGTGACTTGTCGAAGAAGATCACCGTGGACGTACGTGGAGAAATGTTGGAGTTGAAGAACACGATCAATACGATGGTGGAGCAGCTCAACTCATTTGCGTTTGAAGTAACACGCGTGGCACGTGAAGTGGGTACAGAAGGTAAACTAGGTGGCCAGGCCGAAGTACGAGGCGTAGCGGGTACATGGAAAGACTTAACTGACTCAGTAAACCAGATGGCTTCGAATCTTACTGGTCAGGTGCGTGGTATTGCAAAAGTAGTAACCTCTGTAGCAAAGGGAAATCTGAAACAGAAACTCTCGATCAATGCATTGGGTGAGCTGGCGCAATTGACGGATACAATCAATGAAATGATTGATACACTCGCGGTGTTTGCCGATCAGGTAACAACCGTAGCACGTGAAGTGGGTGTGGAAGGACGACTGGGGGGGCAAGCGAGTGTACCTGGTGCATCGGGTACATGGAAAGATTTAACTGAGAACGTAAACCAGCTCGCAGCGAACTTAACTACTCAGGTGCGTTCGATCTCTGAGGTAGCATCAGCAGTAACGAAGGGTGATTTAACACGAACTATTCGTGTGGATGCAAAAGGTGAACTGGAAGCATTGAAAGATACGATCAACCAGATGATCACCAATCTTCGCGAAACGACATTGCGTAACCAGGATCAGGACTGGCTGAAGTCCAACCTTGCGAAGTTTACGCAGATGTTGCAGGGTCAAAAAGATCTTAAAACAGTAACAGAACGTATTCTCTCCGAGTTGGCCCAGGTTGTATCCACGCATTATGGAGCATTCTATATTTTAAGACAAGACGAAGAAACACAACAGGTAAAATTGAAATTGTATTCGGCTTATGCTTACAAAGAAGAGAAATCCATTCCTAAAGAATTTGCTATTGGTGAAGGATTAGTTGGTCAGTGTGCGTTTGAAAAAGCCAGAATACTGTTAACCAATGTGCCCTCTTCATACATAAAAATCAATTCCGGATTGGGTAAAGCCAAACCATCAAGTCTCATCATTCTTCCAGTTGTATTTGAGAATAACGTGAAAGCTGTTATTGAATTGGCTTCCTTAGATACATTCAATGATACTCACTTGGATTTCTTGGGACAATTGACGGAAAGTCTCGGGATTGTATTGAACACGATTGAAACGAATACGAGAACAGAAGAATTATTGTCTCAGTCACAATCCCTTGCCGGTGAGTTGAAAACACAGCAGGAAGAATTGAGAAGAACTAATGACGAATTACAAGACAAGGCTCTCCTGCTTGTAAAACAAAAAGACGAAGTGGAAGCCAAAAACAAAGAAGTTGAAGAAGCGCGTAAATCTTTGGAAGAAAAAGCGGAGCAGTTAACGCTTACTTCCAAATATAAGTCAGAGTTCCTGGCAAACATGTCACACGAGTTGAGAACTCCACTGAACAGCTTACTTATTCTCGCTCAGCAATTGTACGAGAATGCAGAAGGTAATTTGAATGACAAGCAGATCCGCTACGCTAAAACCATCCACTCGTGCGGTGATGACTTGATTCAGTTGATCAACGACATTCTCGATCTTTCAAAAATTGAGTCCGGATTTATTTCAGCTAATATCTCTACTGTTAATATTGCTGAGATTACTTCTTTTGTGGAGACGACATTCAAACCCATTTCAGAAGCGCGTAATCTGAAATTCAAGATCAAAACAGAAACGGGATTGCCGGTTTCAATGCAAACCGACATTCAGCGTTTGAATCAGATCCTGAAAAACTTGTTGTCGAATGCATTTAAGTTTACAGAAAAAGGCGATGTTACTTTGGAGATTTTCGAGGCGAAGAAGAAATGGAAGACAGGAAATCCAAATCTGGACAATGCTTCCTCAGTGGTCGGATTCTCCATTACTGATACAGGTATCGGAATTCCGTTAGAAAAGCAGCAGATCATCTTCGAGGCATTTCAACAAGCAGAGGGTTCAACCAGCCGTAAATATGGTGGCACCGGCCTGGGCTTGTCTATCAGTAGAGGTCTTGCCGAATTGTTAGGTGGTACCATTGAACTCGATAGCCAGGCGGGCAAGGGAAGTACATTTACGCTGTACTTACCGTTAGAGAACATCGCGAAAGTAGCACCGAGGGAAGTATCAGAAAGCATTAAAGTAATTCAACAACTTCAGCGCGATAATGATGGTAACGGCATCGACAACCTGTTGGGAAATCTTCGTGTTACGAATGAAGGGATTGAAACGCGAGGAATGGAGATAGTCAACGAGATGATCAATGATACAGGTGACGATCGGAGCAACATTCAGTCTGATGACAAAGTTATTTTGGTTGTTGAAGATGATTTGCGTTTTGGGCGAATTATCATAGACAAAGCGCATCACAACGGAATGAAAGCGATTGTCGCGACCAACTACCTGGAAGTTTTTGATTTTATTAATCGCTTCTCTCCTATTGCCATTACACTGGACGTAAAGTTACCGGAAACCAGCGGCTGGAAAGTAATTGATTTACTTCGTAGTGATCTGAACTACCGTCACATCCCTATTTATGTAATTTCCGGAGAGGAAAACAGAACGCTGGCACTGAAGCGTGGTGCCCGAAGTTTCTTGTTAAAGCCATTGAACAATGACTTACTTAACGAATTATTTGACGATATTCTGACAATCAACAGGAAGGCCATAAAAAATATTCTTGTTGTAGAGGATAATGAAGTTGACTCTTCACAAATCGCTAAGATCCATCAGGACGAAAAATTCAATATCACTATTGCCAATACCGGCAAGGAGGCAATCAGCAAGGTGGCTAATGAAGATTACGATTGTATCATCCTCGACTACTCTCTGCCTGACATCTCGGGAGATGAATTGATTCACGAAATAAGCAAAGCAAAAAAGAATCTTACACCGGTAATCGTCTATTCAGCCAAAGATTTCTCCAAAGCAGAGCAGAATAACATTAATCGGAATTCGAACTCTCATCTGGTGAAGGGTGTAAATTCAATTGAGCGATTGCTGGAAGAGACTATTTCTCATCTGCATATCAATCACAAAAGCCTCGCTCCGGAAAAAAGACGGATCATTGAAAACATCCGGAACAAGGAAGATATTCTGACTGGAAAGAATATTTTAATTGTAGATGATGATGTTCGGAATTTATTTGCTTTGACTACTGTATTCGAACGATTCAATATCAATGCGATTACTGCGGAGAGCGGTCAGGAAGCTATCAACATTTTAAATGAGAATCCAAAGATAGAAATGGTACTCATGGATATTATGATGCCGGAAATGGATGGCTACGAGACCACACAAAAAATCAGACGCGAACACAAAAACAGTTCATTGCCTATTATTGCCGTAACAGCGAAAGCGATGAAAGGCGACCGACAGAAATGCATTGAAGCTGGCGCATCGGATTACATTACGAAGCCGGTAAAGATTGATCAGTTGTTATCGTTGATGAGATTATGGTTCTGTAAGTAACATCCGCATTTGTTATGCAGCCTAAAATTTTATTAGTCGATGATCGGGAGGACAACCTCCTCTCCATAGAAGCGATCCTCGCTCCTAGTGGATACGAGTTCGTGAAGGCGCTTTCCGGACGGCAGGCGCTTAAAATCCTGTTGAAGGAATTTGACTTTGCAATGATCCTGATGGATGTGAACATGCCCAACCTCAACGGATTTGAGACAGCTACGCTGATCTATGAAAGAGAGAAGCTAAAGCACATTCCAATCATTTTCATCACGGCCAATAATTTCGGAGACGAAAATATGTTCAAAGGATACCAGACCGGTGCCATTGACTATATCTTCAAACCAATCAATCCAAATGTGTTGCGCGCCAAGGTTGGAGTGCTGGTTGATCTGTATAAAAAGAATCGTTTGCTGATTGAACAGGAGCAAAAGCTGATCGCCATAAACCGCAATCTTGAACGTGAGGTGAATGAACGTAAGGCTTCTGAAGAGAGAGTGAAACAACTCAACCATCAGCTACTCGATAATATCAATCATCTTGAAACGGCAAATAAGGACCTGGAGCGATTTGCCTTCATGGCCTCTCACGATTTACAAGAACCGCTACGGAAGATTCGCATATTCTGCGATCGTCTGCTAATCAAATTCAAAGACAGTTCCCAGGAGGATTCTGTTACCATTGCGCGCATCCAGCAATCGGCCGAACGGATGCAGGCTCTGATCAATGATATTCTTGCGTTTTCTAAAATGAATGTGGAGCCATCCAGTTTTGTGAATGGCGACCTGACGGGAATAGTCAGTGAACTTGTTGCGGACATGGCAGATGAAGTCAAAGAGAAAAATGCAAAAATCATTGTAAGAAATCTTCCTGTTGTCTCTGTGAGCCCGGGGTTGATGCGTACGTTATTTCAAAATCTGATTAACAATGCAATCAAGTATAAAAAGGAAAATACAGATCCACTGATAACCATTCATTCTGACAGCAACGGATCTGCGAAGTTTAACCGCATCTATGTGGAAGATAATGGAATGGGTTTCGACCAAAAGTATGCGGAAGAAATCTTTGGCATGTTCCGCAGACTTCATTCTAAAGATAAGTTTGCCGGAACCGGAATCGGATTAGCTCTCTGTAAAAAGATTGTGGAGCAGCATAATGG
>JBGATZ010000038.1:0-18294 GCA_044228905.1 Cyclobacteriaceae bacterium
ACTACTTCTGAATTTCGGAGGAATACAATTTTCTGGAGTACCCCACGAAAGATCCTCTTACTTGTCTTCGCCATGCAAAAAAAAATTTATCAATCTCTATTGGTTCTGCTGCTTGTACCTGTAATAGGTCTGGCTGTCTGGTGCGGAATAAAGATTGACCAACTTTCAGATGAACGAAAAGCAATCAAACAGGACTACGCAGAACTAAACAACATCCAATACGGACTTCTATCTGTAAATGCCTGGCGCGATCATATCACCATGATTGTAAGTGAGCAGATCGAGCAATTTGAATTCAATAAAGAACAGGAAAAGGTTCTTAAAATTCAGCTGAATGCCATTCTTAATTCAGTGATCACCCAGGCCAATGGCATGATCAACGAAAAGCAAAAGACACTAAAAGGGAAACTAAAAAAAGCGGCAGTAAAGACATTTGTCAATTTTGACAAAGTGCGGGCGCGTGTTCCAGAATTCTCTCAGACAATTATTGATGAGTTAAAGAAACCTCAGGCTAAAGACAAATTACAATTCCTTGCCAAGAGTAAATTGAAAGAATTCGCGGAACAAACCCATGACAACTTAAAGGACGATTCACGATTTGAAACTCTTCTGACAAAATATGATGCAAAAAGCATTATTGTTTTCAACAGGAAAGTAAACGCAGATATGGATACGCTTCAGAAGAAAACGTATTTCTACTCGTATATTCTTTTAGGATGTCTTGGGTTCTTCCTTTTACTGTGGCTTGCCTTGCGGAAGCGAAAACATCTATATACTCCACTGTTCGTAATGTCAGTATTGATTGCACTCATCGTTCTTTGGGTGGGGCTGTCTGCTCCTATGATCGAAATTGATGCACGGATTAAAGAGCTTGACTTTACGCTGATTGGCAGGCACATGGTATTTCATGACCAGATACTATTTTTCCAGAGTAAAAGTATTCTGGACGTTGTACACATTCTCATTTCCACTCATAAGGCAGACTCGATATTAGTAGGGCTACTGATTCTTATTTTCAGTGTGGCATTCCCTATCATTAAGTTGATCTGTACTGACATTTATTTATTAGGAAATGAAAAGTGGAGAAAAAATAAAGTTCTGGTATTCTTCGCTTTTAAATCAGGGAAATGGTCAATGGCCGATGTCATGGTAGTAGCCATTATGATGACGTACATCGGTTTTAAAGGAATTCTGGATAATCAACTTTCTGCCGTGACAACCAAAACGGACACACTGGCCACTATCGCTACCAATAACACTTCATTACAACCAGGTTTTGTATTGTTTATTGCTTACGTGGTCTTTGGGTTGATCCTTGGTGTGATTCTTAAGCGTATTACTGCCATTGATTATTCTAAGATCAAAGCAGAACGTGAAGCTTTGTTCGATCCGAGAGCACTTCATCCCCAGGCAATTTTGAAACGTTTTCAAAATAAAATGGGTGACCCGAAGATCACCCAATAACAAAACTTCATTTTTTAGGTCTGCTAAGAAAAATACTTAGTCACCCCCGGCACAGCAACAGGATAGAATCCGTCTGCTTTTGGTTTGACAGGCATGTCTGCGTCCCATGCATAAGTAGAAGGCTGCAATGAAAGTCCGGAGTTCAGTGCTTTATCAAATTCAACAATCTGTCCGGAATAAGTTGCCAGACGTCCCAGAATTGCAGTCATCGTACTCTTGGCGCCACGTTCAGCATCCCAGAATTTATATTCCTTCCTGGCAATTGCTTCAAATAGTTCATCGTGCTCGGTCTGATAAGGATCATTTTCTTTTTTCTTATCGAATTGAAAGATCACATTTCCCTTGCGATCAGTAATATTCATCGCTCCACAATAGATCGTTCCTTTCGTACCAACGATTTGTTCATCTACTTTGCTCATCGTGCCTTTGATGTGACGGCACTGACTATTCATGATTGAGCCGTCCGCATATTGAAATTCCACGTAGTGGTGATCGAAGATTTCACCATACTCTTTTCCTTTACGCACTTCACGACCGCCCATGCCTTGTGCTTTCACCGGGAAGTCGCCTTTGAACCAGTTCATCACATCCATATTGTGAATGTGTTGTTCTACAATATGATCGCCACACAGCCAGTTGAAGTAATACCAGTTGCGCATCTGGTATTCCATTTCCGTTTGATTCGGCTTTCTCGGGTTCATCCAAACACCTTCATTGTTCCACCACACTTGTGCTGAAGTGATTTCGCCAATCATTCCTTCTTTTACTTTTTCATATAGTGCTCTATATGAATTCTGATAATGGCGCTGCAATCCAACGACTACGTTTAGTTTTTTCTGCTTTGCAATCTGAGCTGCATCCAATACTCGCTTAATCCCTGCCGGATCAGTTGCCACCGGTTTTTCCATAAAGATGTGCTTGCTTTGCTTTACCGCTTCTTCGAAGTGAATGGGTCTGAATCCCGGAGGTGTGGTTAAGATCACTACATCTGCCAACGCAATTGCTTTTTTGTAGCCATCAAACCCGACAAATTTATTTTCTTCTTTAACGGCTACTTTATCTTTCACATTGCCGCTTACTCCGATCACATCAGAAAGATCATCCATCATGAGATTTTTGTAGCAGTCATCCAGACGATCACGGAATGCATCCGCCATGGCAATCAGTTTCACATTCTGCTTAGTTAACAATGCCTGCAATGCAGCACCTGTACCACGACCACCACAACCGATCAATGCGATTTTAATAGTGTCGTCAACAGAAGAATTAAAAAAATTATGATCAGACATCATCGGCATAGCCATTAAAGAGCCTGCTGCTAATGTGGATTGCTTGATAAAATCCCTGCGTGTAGTTGGCGTTTTCATAATATGATAAGTAAGAGTTAGGAAAGTCTAAGTTATCCCTTTTTTGCAGGAAATCAATCGATGGAAATGCTTGCGGGTATCTGAAAGTCTGGAAGGTGATATTAAGCTTTATGGTACTTATAGAAAGATGCTGAATGGCAGTGTACAACCAGCAAACAAGAATCCAGCATCTACGGATTAAGCAATGAAAACTTTGGACAGAAGGTAAACCAGTTAGTTCCCTCCCGTTGTATCTCCTCTCAAGTCTCCATCACCATCAGGAAAAAACTGACCAGGTTCAACGAAATGCCCGTCTGGTGAAACTTCAATCATTTTACTTTCCCCTTCTTCAGGATAAGAAGTGATGCGAATCATCGGGCTGGTTTCGATCGTACCATACCTGAACGCAATACCTGCACTTGTTCCTCCATTCGGATTTTCAACTGCCATGGCGTACATCGCGGCCCATTCCGGATAAATATCAATTACTTCTCCTTTATTATTAACAGTAACCAGGTGATGATAGGTACATGGTCCTTTGGCATTCATCCAGGTGGTTACAAAATCAATGATCGTCAGGTCAGAGAAAGAGCCTTTCTTAACGAAGTAAACATTCCCATCACACAAAACAGAATCCGGAAGAATATTTCTCAGTGCATTACATGATTTATAAACAACTTTACTTTCCTCGGTGTATGCCTCGAAATCATTATCGGTTTCGGTGTAGGAAAGCGGGAACTCGGCTTCAGGAATAAGCGGAATGATGACACTCAATGAAGCAATTGCTTGTTCTTCTATTTCGCTGACAGATAACGAATCGATGTTTCCGGCCGTGCTATCCAAAGTGGCTTCCTTTGATTTGCTGGTACAGGAAGAGAGTGAGTAAATGACCAGAAAGAAAAAGAATACTTTAAAAAAATTCATAAGAGTCGGGGTATTGGGGCAAATTAATTAAAGTCAGTAACGATAAATTTCATCAAAGGATTCTGGATTCCAGATGCTGGCTGCATTTCCCAGAATCAAGAATTTAGTATCAATTTACAGAAAGAGATAAATTATCGATTTAAGCAGAGTTAGCTAAACGGCTATTTCAAGTACTTCGCATAAAAACTCTCAATCTCTTCAGCTGAGGGTTGTTTTGATGGTCGCACCACACGAAAGCCTGCAAACATTCCATCTGTAAGCCACCACCTGCTCTTTGGAATTTGTGGATCACGTTGATTCCATTTTGCGTCAGAAGCAAAGCGATTAGTACAAGTCACTTGTGACGCTTCATCCATGTAGGATCCACCACGAACGGTACGGGGATACTTTGCACCCGGTGTGGTCATTGGATCCTTCACTCCAATCTTTTGATAATAGTTAGGATCGTATTGATCAATAGTCCATTCACTTAGATTACCAAGCATATCATACAGTCCCCAGGCATTGGGTTTCTTGTCTTTGATATGATGAAATTTCCCATCACTGTTCCCTTTGAAGAATGCCGCTTCGGTTAATGACTGAACTTCTGAGTCACTCCCCGACTTACATGCATACTCCCACTCTGCTTCTGTGGGCAGACGATAAAAAAAACCAGTCTTGCCGTACAGCCATTTACAATACATCATCGCAGCTTGCTGACTCATGCTATTGGTTGGATGCTTTGCATCGCGACCCATGCCCCAGGTAAGATCGATGTATTGCGGTGTAGCGCGGGTCACACCATCAATTACTTTGGATTGAGGAAGGGTAACGTCTTTGAAATATAAATCCCATTCTTCAAACGTTACTTCATGTTCTTCCATCCAGAAAGAAGAAAGCTGAATTTCTTTTTGGGGAACTTCATCTTCTTCTGGCGAAACATTGCTGCTTCCGATTTTGAATTTCCCTGCAGGAACGGCAATCATCTTAAACCTTACTGATGTTCCTTCGATGGTTTGCTCGTAGGTTTTAAGTTGTTGGGAAAAAGAGAGTAGAGCGTTAAAAAAGAAAAGAGAAAAGAGAAAAAACTTCATTGATATCAATCTAATTGAACTTACAAATTGGACCCTATCACAAATTATTACAATCAGGTTTCGACAAGCTCAACCCGACACTAATTATTTCTTCTTCAGCCTTGCCATAAAGAAACCATCAAAGCCTTCGCTTGGAAGCAACGTTTTTTGCTCCTGCAATTCAAACTGATCTTTACGATTCTCCATAAATTGTTCTACCTGCTTTTCATTTTCAGAAGGTAATAAACTGCATGTAGAATAAACCATAATTCCTCCCGGTTTCAGCATCACACTGTAATCGTTGATGATCTTTTGCTGAGTGGTCTTCACTTCATCAATAAATTCAGGAGACAATTTCCACTTTGCATCCGGATTTCTTCTTAGCACCCCCAAACCAGAACACGGAACATCCAGCAATAAACGATCTGCAGAACTTTCCAGTCTTTTTATAGTCTTCGAAGATTCAATCACACGCGTTTCAATATTTCCTGCTCCTGCCCTTCTTGCTCTCTTCTTTAATTCATCGAGTTTCCAGTCTTCTGTATCCATTGCAATGATGCGGCCTTTGTTTTGCAACAAGGCAGCGAGGTGTAAGGTCTTCCCACCGCCACCTGCACACGCATCAATCACCCGCATACCGGGTTCTACTTGCAAAAACGGAGCAATAGCCTGCGATCCGGCATCCTGTACTTCAAACAATCCATCTCTGAACTGAGGACGTGTAAAAATATTCTGACGTTGTTCAAGGATTAAGGCATCCGGATATTCAGCTGGCGCTTCGGTCACAATGTTCTCCAACTCCTGCAACTGTTTCTGCAATTCAGCACGTGACTCTTTCAAGGTATTGGCACGCAGCACTACTTTTGCCTGCTGATTTAATGCATGAATTTCATTTTCCCACTGAGCGCCTAATTCTCTATTTCCCAATTCATTCAACCAATTGGGAATCGACTCACGCAACAGAATGTTGTTATTCGCTTTATCCAGTCGTTCGAAGAAATCTTGTTTATTCAAATCGCCAAATTCCTCCCAGGGTGGCAATTCGATGCGGTTATACATGCACCACGCACCAAGCAGTTTCCAGAAGTCATGTTCGTCCGAACGGGCAAGATTGATGAATAAGCGATACCACCGCACAATGTCGTAAGTCGTTTCGGCAATAAACCGTCTGTCGCGGGCACCCCATTTCGGATTTTGCTTCAATGTTTTTTCAATGACTTTATCGGCATAACGATTGTCGATAAAAATGGCCTCCAGTCCCTGTACAACAGCCTCGGAAAGATTACGATAGATTTTCACGCGGCAAAGGTAAACCATGATCGCCATTTATAAAATTTGATCAATTCTGAATGGTTATTACTTTCTGAAGGGGAATGATTTATGATTGCAATGACTCAGGAACCAGATAAAGCAGAATGTTTATAACTTGTAGAACTTTCCGCTCTGAAAATAACCCCTTCAGAGATTAACGTTTGATGTTTAAATTGCAAAAGCATCAACGCACAGATCAATTCAACATAACCTATGAACAGAAAAGATTTTCTTACCCGTACTGCATTTGCCACTGCTTCGCTGGCAGCTGCTCCTTTGTTTGCTTCTGAAAAAAAAACGGGCGCGGCCCCGACTTTCAAATTAAACTATGCCCCGCATGACGGCATGTTCAAGAATAGCGCGGGTGCGGATTTCATCGATCAGATCAAGTTTATGCACGATCAGGGCTTTCGGTCTATCGAAGACAATGGAATGACCGGAAGAAGTGTGACCGATCAGGAAAAAATTGGCAAGACCCTTGCTGAGTTGGGAATGACAATGGGTGTGTTTGTGGTGCCAAAAGGTGGAAACGGAGAGAATACACTGGCAGCCGGCAAGCCTGAATTTATCGACATTTTTTTAAAAGGTTGTAAACAAAGTGTGGAAGTAGCTAAAAGAGTAAACGCCAAATGGGTAACTGTTGTGCCTGGTGACTTTGAAAGAAGTTTACCGATTGGTGTTCAGACCGGTAATGTAGTAGATGCATTAAGACGCGGAGCCGAAATTCTGGAACCACACGGAATCATTATGGTATTGGAACCTTTGAGCGATACACCCAATTTGTTTCTACGCCACTCCGATCAGACGTATGAGATCTGTCGTGCGGTAAATAGTCCGTCATGCAAGATTTTATATGATGCTTATCACATGCAGAAAAATGAAGGCAATGTGATCAACAATATCAATAAGTGCTGGAATGAAATCGCTTATTTCCAGATTGGTGACAACCCGGGACGCAACGAACCCTCAACCGGGGAGATGAATTACAAAAACATTTTCAAGCACATTTACGATAAAGGATATCGTGGCGTGATGGGTATGGAACATGGCAACTCACAAAAAGGAAAAGAAGGTGAGCAGGCAGTGATCAAAGCCTATCGTGACGCTGACAGTTTTTAATTTATTGATTTAACAGAACGTTGAACTTCGTTTTATGAGAAAACATTCTATCGCAATTGGTCTTTGTGTATTGCTTTCAAGTTCAGTCATGGCTCAGTTTGGAGCGCTGAAAGATAAAGTAGTTCAAAAAACCAAACAGCTGGGTAAAGAAAAAGGAGCCGAAGCCGTTGAGCGTGAGCGTAGTCGCCTGGATTCTTCCGATTTCAATTTTGCCATTTCCGTAATGGATAACTCAGGAATGATGAACGTGACCAATGCGATGGAAACCACCACAAAGCTGGCTTCTACTGCAGTAGGCTCAACCACTCCTGAACAGCAAAGCAGAGATATTCTCGATAGAGCGGAGTTCTATTATCAACGAAGATGGTTCAAGATGGCAGAAGTGGAATTCCTTGCTGCCAAGCTTTCTTATGAGACACAAAACATCACCAAGAACATCAATTACAGCAAGGTGAATGCAGACCTTGGTTTGCTTTACGCAACCATGGGTCGATACAATACTGCCAAGTATTTTACATCGGAAGCTTTGACTATTCGAGAAGAGACTTTAACCAAAGACAGCAAAGCCTATGCTTCTTCACTAAACAATTCAGCTGTTCTTTACCAGGAGACAGCGCGATTTAATGAATCGTTGACTTTCTTTGAACAAGCACTTCAAACGGTAAAGAAACAATACGGAGCAGAAAGTCAGGAGTATGCGATTGTGCTGAATAACCAGGCGATCCTGTTTTTGGAGATTGGTCGTGTAGATGAAGCAGTGAACAATCTGAATACTGCCATTGCTACGCTGGATAAACTCAATATCAAAGACAACAAGAACACAGTAGGATTTCAATCCAACCTGGCATTGTTGTATCAGCAAAAAGGAAAGTTTACTGAAGCCGAAACGGTTTATCTGAATCTCGAAAAGAAATTAGGCAATAAAGATCCCCGCTATGCGGGTGTATTGAATAACCTTGCATTGCTCTATATCCAGATGAACAAATTGGATAAAGTAGAAGACTACCTGAAACGTTCCGCAGAAATTTATAAGTCTCGCTTTGGAAACGAGAATCCAAACTATGCCAAAGTACTGAATGACCTAGGCAACTTCTATCGCATCCAGGGAAAGTTTGATGATGCAGAAAAGAACCTGACTGAATCGTTAACGATTCGAGGCAAAGCGCTGGATTCCAATCATCCCGACTATGTGAAATCGCAGGAAGATCTGGGAATACTTTATTGGAAGAAGGGCGACATGGAAAAAGCATCTGCCAATTTCCAGATTGCCATGGATAAGTCCCTTGACTTTATCAATCGCTACTTCCCTCCCATGAGTGAAGTAGAGAAGACGAAATACTGGGATGTATTACAACCACGCTTTCAACGCTATTACAATTATTGTCTGGAGGCGAGCGCAAGCAATCCTGCGATCATACAAAAAATGTATGATTACCAGATGGCTACGAAAGGATTGCTTCTGAACTCGACCAACAAAATCAAAAAAGCAATCTTAGCCAGCGGCAACCAGGAACTGATTAAAGACTATGTCGCGTGGCTGGACAAGAAGGAAACACTGGCTCGCTATTATTCTTTATCAAAAGAAGATCTCGCTCAGCAAAAAATTGATTTGCCATCGCTAGAGAAAGAAGCCAATGACATGGAGCGTTCACTTTCACAGCGTTCTACCGATTTCTCGCAGGGCTATTCAACGGAAAAGATCGGCTATCAGCAGGTAGCTTCATTACTTGGCGATACCGAAGCGGTTGCCGAATTTGTGCGTATTGCTTCGTACGACAAAAATTTCACTGGTGATTCGAAATACGCTGTACTCATTCTGACTAAGGGGGCAACAACTCCAAAGTTAGTGGTACTCGACAATGGTAATCAATTGGAGACACGTTACGCAAAATTCTATCGCAACTCCATCCAGCAAAAATCAGCTGATCAATATTCGTACGATCAGTTCTGGGCGAAGATTGATCCGGCACTTACCGGCAAGAAGATCATTTACATCTCACCTGACGGAGTTTATAATCAAATCAGCTTAAACACATTGAAGAAAAATGATGGTGATTACATTTTAAATCGTTACGATCTGATCACGATTGGTAACTCTAAAGACTTGATTGATCTCAAGAAAGCTGTGGCAGCAACTGCCAAGAAGAATGCATTTCTACTTGGATTTCCGGATTACGGAGGAGATGCAGTAGCAGCGTTGCCCGGAACGAAAATAGAAGTGGACAACATTGGTAAGATTTTAAAAACAGGAGGTTATGCTGTAACACCATACGTTCAAAAGGCGGCAACCGAAGCAATCATTAAGTCATTGAAGAGCCCGTCAATCGTACACATTGCTACACATGGTTACTTCATGCAGGACGTAGAGCAAAGCGCTGCCGGTGTTCGCGAGGAAAATGCAAAAAACAATCCTCTGCTTCGTTCAGGTATTTTGTTAGCAGGTGCATCACCCACATTAAAAGGTGATGCATTGCCAAATCTGGAAAGCAATGACAACGGAGTACTCACCGCTTACGAAGCAATGAACCTCAATCTTGAAAACACCAATCTCATTGTATTGAGTGCATGTGAAACCGGATTGGGCGATGTTCGCTCTGGAGAAGGCGTGTATGGACTGCAACGCGCCTTTCAGGTAGCTGGCGCCAAAGCCTTGGTGATGAGCTTATGGAAGGTAGACGATGCAGCCACCCAGGCATTGATGACCAATTTTTATACTAACCTTTCCAAAGGACTTTCAAAGCAAAAAGCATTCAAGCAGGCACAGATTCAACTGATGGCGAAATATAAGGAGCCGTACTACTGGGGAGCGTTTACGATGACAGGAATGTAAGGGAGAATTACAATTGAAGTATTTTACGAAGTACAAATTAGAATTGATTCTAGATTCTGGATATTGGCAGTTAGCGATTCGCGAGCCGTTATCGTTTTGAATTGGTCATTCCGAGGAAATGAGAATTCTTCCATACTGTTACCAAAGCATCGACAGAGGAATCTTCGCGGAATTTTGTAACAACCATTTATGTAATCTGTGGCAAATTCATACGAAGATTCTTCGCTTCGCTCAGAATGACCACTACCTTTGATTTCTCATTATCAATTAGCACATGCAATACAAAAAACTAGGAACCTCAGACGTAAAAGTAACACCTATCGCATTCGGTGCGTGGGCTATTGGCGGATGGATGTGGGGTGGTGCCGAAGAAAAAGATGCCATCAAAGCACTGCACGCTTCCTTCGATAAAGGAATTTCCAGCATAGATACAGCACCGGTTTATGGATTTGGTAAAAGCGAAGAACTGGTAGGCAAAGCCATGCACGGAATCTCCCGCGACAAGTATCAAATCCTTACGAAATTCGGGATGAACTGGCAAACAGAAGAAGGGCAATTCGTTTTTGATACGAAAAACAACGAAGGACAGCCAGTAAAAATGTATCGGTTCTCCGGTCGCAAAAAAGTAAAACAGGAATGTGAGGATAGTCTGAAAAGATTAAAAACGGATTACATTGACTTGCTTCAGATTCATTGGCCGGATCCGACTACGCCAATCAGCGACACCATGGAAGTCGTATCTGAATTGATCAAAGAAGGAAAAGTAAGAGCTGCAGGCGTATGCAATTACAATGTGCAACAGGTAGAAGAAGCGCTGAAGACCGTGAAGATCGTCTCCAACCAGGTACCCTACAGCATGGTGAATCGTGGCATCGAGAATGAAGTGGTTCCTCAGGCACTGAAAAATAAAATGAGTATCCTGCCTTACAGTCCACTGCAACGCGGTATACTCTCCGGAAAATTCATTGGTGATTACAAATTCAATGAAGGTGATACCCGCGCGGATTCAAAATTCTATCAGCCTGAAAACAGAAAACGCATCAATGAATTTCTGGAGAAATTAAAAATCATCGCAGGTGATCACACTGTCACTCTTTCTCAATTAGTCATCAACTGGACCACACGTCAACCCGCGATGGATTGTGTGCTTGTTGGAGCGAGGGATGAAAAACAAGTGACCGAAAATGTCAAAGCATTGGAATTTAAACTTTCAGATGAGGAGATGAACCGGATCAATGCGTTGATTGCAAATCTAACTTTAGTCGATTAAAATATTTTCGAGCTGATCTTCGCAGATTGAAACATGATGATTAGTGAAGATCTGAGAAATCAGCGGAACAACCCTGAATATTGCTTTTAATGAAACTCTTCCAAATCCTTTTACTACTGACTTCATTCTTCCCTTTGACAGGTAAAGCACAACCTCTTCAGAAAAAATGGAAAACATTGAGTGAAAGCAACTATTCTATTCAATACCCTGAAGACTGGGACCTGAACCAATCCAGGCAAATGGGAATCAGTTTTATTTTACTTACAAAGCAGACTTCGGAACAGGATCAATTCCGGGATAACATCAATCTATTAATTCAGGATTTATCCGGTTACAATTTAGATCTTGATAAGTATGTCAAACTTTCACAAGACCAGGTAAAAACCCAAATCATCAATGGTGTTCTTCATGAAAGCAAACGAATGGAAGCAAATGGAAAATCGTTTCACAAAGTGATCTATAGCGGAAAACAGGGAATCTATAGTCTGAAGTTTGAACAATACTACTGGATCAAAAGTAACAACGCATACGTACTAACATTGACATGCGAGGCAGATCAATTCAACACCTACCAGGTTATAGGAGAGAAAATCATGAATAGTTTCCGGTTTGACTAAATAATTGCTGATGATTTCAAATGATGGATCAGAAATTGCATACTATCGGTTAGCTCCTTTATCTATTCCATTTCCTTCGCGCCATTTACACCAGGAACAGTCATCAGTCTGGAAATATACTCTTTGCTTTTTTCCATCAGATCATTAGGAGCGATGGCTTGTTCCAGTAAGCTTTCATCTACGATCACATCCAGTTCCTGACTAAGGAAAGCGAAAAGATTCTGAGCAAATCGCTTTTTTGCATCCGGCAAGGGTTCATAGAAAAACTCTACCCACTTCACCAGTTTTGCTTCTTCCGCTTCATCTGCTTCCCACGATAAAATTTCATAGTTCAATGCGGCCACAAAACCATTGAGGTATGCCTTCTTGCGTTCAGTACCCAATCCATGAAATGCTTTTTTGGTATGAGCCAGCGCATTCATCTGCTGATATTCACTCATCGACTTAACCAGGCATTGAAAAGTCAATCGCATTCCTGCATTATTGCGTTCGAAAACATCTTTCATCATTTTCACCTGCTCAGTCGCCTGTGTAGCGCAAAACACCTTTGCTTTTTGTTTTTCAGAAAGCCACGTAGAGCGACCATTTAAATAACCCGTGATAAAGTCAGCATTATACTCCGCCTGCTGGCGGGACTGATGATGACCGGAAAATAAAGTAAATCGTTTATGCTGAAGGTGTGCATATTGGTGAGAGATCACCGGATGTACCGCCACCATTAGTCGGTCTCTGCTCACAATATGATAAGAGGATAAAACAATCTTACCATGATCGGGACAATAACCCGTGCCCGTTTTTTCATCGGAGTGAACAGAAATGTCCTTTCTGTCCAATGGTTGAGTGATGACTTCGTGCTCATAAAAGAAAGCATACACATCATCAATTGTACTTCTTAAAAGAGGCTCATTCGCATTGTTTTTGTGTTCCACACATTGACCAAAACCAACGGTGCTCACCATACTCATGCACAACACCACACCAACAACCAGCTTTTTCATATTTTTTTTCAGTGGGCCAATAATTTACCCCGCTTCATTTTTTTGTTGATGTAAAAGTAGAAGTACCCTCGCTGCCCTGAAATCGGTGAAACTTTGTAATTTTTACTTTGATCTACCTACGTATTTCAACTTAACTATTTATAAAACCCGGGAGCCTTATTACATTTTTACTACAGGTCAAATTCAGACTAATTTCTTAGTCAGGCCTGTTTTTGAAGAAAATTTGAAGTTGTTTCTTGTACGAATTCAGCATTTGCGGTCTGTGCGATTACAAAATTACACCGCATAACAACGGCAGCCGGAAGAAAGCAGGGCAGCAATTAGGTGTAGAAAAACACTATAATATTGTCCTCACAGTAGAGAAATATCGCCCCCTTGCGAAAAGTATTCCTCTCTTATCTTTTATAACAGATGGTATACGGATTGTACTTCTTTTCAATAGAAGTTCTAACCGTTAAATATTAAAGTCATGGAATTCTTGAAAATAAATAAAGGAGCAGAGAACGAGGTAAAAATTCATTACCAGGATTGCGGAAAAGGAAAGCCCGTAGTATTGATTCACGGGTGGCCATTGAGCCATGAAATGTGGGAGTATCAGGTGGAAGAGTTGGTGAATGCCGGAAATCGCGTGATCACTTATGACAGGCGTGGATTTGGGCAGTCATCAAAGCCTTATGATAATTATACTTACGATACACTTACGGATGATCTCAAGGCATTGATGGACTATCTGGACTTACAGAATGTAACCCTGGTAGGATTCTCAATGGGAGGCGGTGAAGTAGTTCGCTATTTTACCAACTATGGCGGGGCACGTGTGAGTAAAGTGGTATTGATAAGTTCGATTATTCCCTATATGCTGAAGACCAACGATAATGCAGAAGGCGTGGACGGATCCTTATTTGAAGGAATGAGCGAAAAGATCAAAGAAGATCGTATCGGATTTCTCGAACAATTCGGAAAACAATTTTTTGGAGTCAATCTGGTGAACAAACCGGTAAGCGGTCCATTGCTGGAATACTATCGGATGCTTGGATCATTCGGTTCACCAAAGGCCACACAAGAGTGTATTAAAGCCTTTGCGTACACCGATTTCAGAAATGAAGCTCGATCCATCAATGTTCCTGCGTTGATCATTCACGGAACAGAAGATAAAACGGTACCTATTGAAGCATCCAGCGATCGCGCAGCGAAGCTTATTAAAGGAAGCCGCTACATTAAATACGATGGTGCACCGCATGGATTATTTTACACCGATAAAGACAAGCTGAACAAAGACCTGATTGCTTTCATCAAAGAGCCGTCAGTAGTTTACGCATAGTTGTTATCAGTTAAAAGTAATAGGCTCCTGTTTTCAAATGAAGGCAGGAGTTTCTATTTTAGAAAGAATTACCTGTTATGATCGATAAAGACGACATTCATTTCACCATTGCATTGTTAATCAATTTTATTGCTGTCGCACTCCTGGTTCGATTCCTCTGGTCAGCGGGAGATAAAGAGGCGATCGTTTTTATTTTAGTTTATCCTGCACAGGTTATCCTGAACGGGATCATCTGGCTTATGATGCGCATGGACCGTGACCCACGATATCGGATCTACCGTTGGATGACATTAGCGTTGATTATTGGGTTCATTCCTGTCAGCATTATAGCCTCCATGTACTAATCTTTCTGGCCCCTTGCCGAGCGTGATGTAAAGTGTATCTTTGCCTCATCATGATCCTGAAGTAATCCATTCTCTTTTCTGTAGCGGCAATTTTCGGCCCAACTGATGCCTTTAAAAGGTTGATCAGTCAATTAATAATTATTTAAAAATTTAAAGAATTAACTCTATGAGAAAAATAGTGTATTACGTAGCCATGTCTCTTGATGGATTTATTTCTGGCTCTAATGACAACATATCCGGATTTGTAAGCGAAGGAAACGGAGTCACCAAATACCGCAGCGATCTCGCCTCATTTGATACAGTGATCATGGGAAGAAACACCTATGAATTTGGTTACAAGTATGGCCTTCAGCCAGGACAGGCTCCTTATGCAGGCCTGAAGCATTACATCTTTTCCAACACATTGTCGTTTGAAAAACAAAGTGATGACGTCTCAGTGAAGAAAATGGAGCTGAGTGAAATCAGTAAACTCAAACAACAACCCGGATCAGATATCTATTTATGTGGTGGCGGACAGTTTGCCGGATGGTTGTTGGATCATCAACAGATAGATGTACTCAAAATAAAACTGAGTCCGTTTATTCAAGGCGAAGGGGTGCGGCTCTTTGGTGGTTCAAAAAAAGAATTCAAAATGGAATTGCAGGAAACTGCAACTTATGACCATGGGTTGCAGATTATGACTTTTAGAATGAGGTACTAAAATGAAAAAAGACAGCGTTTACAAATTGTATTCGCTGTCTTTTTGCTTCCGTTTAAAAGTCCTATTTTTCATTCATGGCTTACAATGAAAAACTGGCTGATCGTATTCGGGAACAATTTGTTGGTCTTCCGCGCGTGCAGGAAAAGGCAATGATGGGCGGACTCGTCTTCATGTACAAAGGCAAAATGTGTGTCGGCATTATGCAGGATGAACTGATGTGCCGCATTGATCCGGAACAATACGATGCGTTACTGGAGAAGAAAGGCTGCCACGCGATGACTATGGGTGGACGAACAATGCATGGCTACGTTCTGGTGGAAGAT
The DNA here is from genome assembly GCA_044228905.1 of Cyclobacteriaceae bacterium. Taxonomy (GTDB): domain Bacteria; phylum Bacteroidota; class Bacteroidia; order Cytophagales; family Cyclobacteriaceae; genus ELB16-189. The sequence continues at coordinate 15,620 of JBGATZ010000038.1, forward strand.
AGTGGCATGAAATCAAAAAAGGATTTTGAGTATTGGATCGGACTCTGTATTGAGTTCAACAAAAAAGCGAAGGCCTCGAAGAAAAGGAAATAGGTCATGTATCTAAAAATCACACACCTTATGATCCGCAGGCTTATTTGGACACTGACAATTATCTCAATGTTCACAACTTGTTCAACTAAGTCAGCAGCGGATCAAGTTCAAAAAGAAATTAGCAAACCGGAAGATTTCAAAAGCATCTATGACACTCTTGATCAATTAAACATTCCAATCAAACTCACTCCGGATAATTGGAGCGACCTATACAATAAACATGTAGAAAAATACGGAATCAGGTTTGGAGAACGAACACTTGACCATCCCTTTGCGAAATTGACGGAGAATGAGAATTACAAAGCCTTCATTTTTGTATCCACAGACGAAACCGGATCGCCTGTTATTATCACCTTTGACAGAAAAGGAAACAAGATCGATGGACTTGGATTACTTGGCGATTGGGGAGGCAACGATCCCAGTATCGGAACTACAGAGATCGCTATTATCAATAAAGATTTAACTATTCACCTTATCGACAGCACTTGGACATATGATCTAACCCCTGATGGTGACCGTATAGAAAGCTCAGAAAAATTAACCACTAAAAATGAATTATACCGAATCCTTAATTCAGGGAAAATTGAAAGAGTTGACTGAATTTCTAATTGAGAAAATTAGAAAAAACAGGTACTCACCAAGTAGTAAGCATCTGTTAAAAAATTAAATGGAGCTCATCAGAAAAATATTAAGTGAGATCCATCCCATTTTGACGGCAGGACTGAACCAATCAACCCACAATCCATTTAGTACTTAAGCATCAATTTATCCAGCGGTGAATCTGTTGCCAACTAAAAAAGACAGATCATTGTATCTTTCAGTGATTTCTCGTGCGCGGAATCGTTAATAAAAAATCAAGATTGATAATATGAAAAACAGGATTGTGTTTCTTCTTCTATTGGTAAGTGTCAGTTCTTACGCTCAAAATAATATTGTCAAAGAAAAATGGCATCGCGAAAATCCATTAAAACAGGACACTACTCTTGGATATGCATTGGTGGTGAAGACCGATAACGTCCTTTACATTTCCGGAGTAGTGACCAACGAACTGACTCCGGAAGGGGTCACTACTGTATATCGTAATCTGGAGAAAGCATTGAATAGCTATGGAGCAACCTTTCAAAACGTAGTGAAAGAAAATCTTTATACCACTGACATGGAGGCCATGAAAAAACTTAATGAAACCCGTAAGTCATTTTATAAAAAAGATTTTCCTGCTGCTACCTGGGTACAGATCTCCCGCTTATACCGACCGGAAGCTAAATTGGAAGTCGAGCTGATTGCTCATCTTCCAAAATAATCTCCCTTATGGTTTATTAATTTCGTATGTTCGATGAAATTAATAATCTATGAAAGAAATTATGTTGATCCTTCATTTCATCGGCCTTACCATGGGCCTTGGAACCAGCTTTGCGCACGCCTTTCTGGGAATAGCCACTGCAAAGATGACGCCTGAAGAAATAGTAAAATTTCGCGTTCATACTTTGGTGTTGAGCAAAATGGGGAATGCAGGAATGATTTTATTGCTTGTCTCCGGACTTTACTTAATTACTCCTTTCTGGAAAGTGCTCACCGACATGCCGTTGCTAATGCTCAAACTGTTGCTAGTCGTTACATTGATTGTCTTAATCGCAACGATCAATTCTTATGCGAAGAAAGCAATGAATGGCGATGCCGCAGCACAGCTAAAGAGAATGGAGAAGCTGGGTAAAATAACTTTACCAATCGGGTTAATCATCGTTGTACTGGCTGTTTTCATATTTCATTAAGAGACATGATTCAAAGTGATAAGTTCCTCCATTACATGGGGAAATATTTCTTCCTGATTTTCAGTGTGCTGCTTTACTCTGTTGCAATCACCCAGGTTGTGACTGAATTCAATTCAGGCAACTTCAATTGGGATGCCATTATTCTCACTACAATAGGAGCAACAACTTTTCTCATTCTTTTCCTTTCGTTCAAAGACAAATTTGCCATTGTTGAATTTGGTAATCAAAAACTTAAAATTTTCAGCGGAGATGAGATCATTGAGGCAACGTGGCTGGAAGTAGAATCTATAAAGGTCTTTCGGTTCTCAAGCCCGCCATTGTATATTCTTCGGCTCAATAATGTAGAAGGTTATTTTTTGTTTGCCACATCCCAGCATTCATTTACCATAGGCGGAATCGTTGTTGACGGCAGTGACCTCGCGCATCTGATTGAAAAGAAGAAAAGAGATTTTGATCTATAAAGTCAACTGCAATACTAATGGAGCAAGAGAAATACAACGTTAAGGATACTATAACACTTCGAAAACTCCTCTGGCTCGACTTCTTCCTCGGAAGCAGTACCGGAATTATTGGATTGGTCTTCTTCCGATCACTATTATCCATTCTTGGTCTGACCAGTAACTTAATTGTGACCATCGCTTCGATTACATTGCTCTATTCCATCGTTGCATTCACACTAGCACGACAAAAAAAAATCTCCGTTTCTTTGCTCCGCGCACTCGTCAATGCCAACTGGTTCTGGACTATAGTAAGCGTTGTTCTTGTGTTTCTTCATTTTGAAAACGCTACCCTATTTGGTCGTGCATTCCTGAT
>JBGATZ010000039.1:0-18361 GCA_044228905.1 Cyclobacteriaceae bacterium
TGCCGTAAAATTGAATGGCAACAGGTATCGTTTTCTCAATTGCTTGCTCTGCTTTAATATTGGTATTGGTATTGATAAAATACCGGATCACTTCAAATCGGTTGTCTACATAATCCTTTCCCAGGACAGAAGCAAACCGGTCATTAAGCTGTTCAAAGTCAGTAAAAAAAGCTGCTGATCTGTTATCGTATTTCTTTGATCCATTATAGACGTTTGCAGATTGGGTTAGTAATCGCATATATAATTTAGGATTCTCCTCTGCTTTCAGTACCGTACGGCCATCAGCAAAACACTTATGCGCACGTTCATACTGTCCTTTTGCCTGAGCAATCAAACCGTAAGCAAGCCAGGCTTCTGCGTAGCCGGCATCTTTCTCATTCTTTTGTTCTTTGGTTTTCAGGTAAGTCTCACAAGACTTCTCGATGAGATCGAGCTTATCATATTTTTTCCTGTCCACAGAATAGACAGTCCATTCACACAAATGCGAAGCGAGTAGTGAATCTCCCGGAGGAATCAGTTGTGCTATACGCTCGAAATAATAAGAAACGGAGTCAGTCTTACCGATGCGCTGACTTACATCAAGAATACCTTTTAGATCATAATAATAATTTGGCCACTCTGTCCAATTCAAACGCTCACGCTTCCGTGCAGCCATCTTATAAATCAGCAATGCCTCATTGTTCCACTTGCTGCGACTTAATTTATCACCCAGCTTTTCGGCATCTTTCAGAAGATTTTCTTCATATTCGTTCTTTACATAATTGCTGATTCTTACGGCATCTGTTACAGCCATAAAGGCTTCATTAGCTTTGCCCATTGCATCATACACATAATACATCCACCATTTCAGGCTTTGGTGCCTTGCCGTGCGATCGTCTTTGGAAAGAAATGAAGATGCTTTCCGGAAGTTTATCTCCGCGTTGGCGTAGTCTCCTTTGCGATATGCCTGCTGGGCAGTAAGTGCATAGCTATCATAGTCATCACCATAATAGGTCCAGTCATCATTGGCTATCTCTTCTGTATATGTTCCCTCCGAATACTTTTTGCCGTTTACATAGATGATCTCCTTACCGTTTCGTTTACCGTTCTTATAAATCGACTCTCTTTGTTTGTTTCCGTTATCTTCATACCAGATGCATAATCCTTCATTGATATCAGGATTTTCACCAAGTAGCTGTCCTTGCCATTGCAGCCGGCCATCTTTATGAAAATCACGGGCTGTACCCATCGGTTTGCCCTGCTGATATTCAATGATCCGATAGTAGGAAGCATTGCTTACACCGCTTACTTCCTTCCATTCTTTATCAAACAGAATTGTCCATTTGCCGTTACGCCTACCATTTACTAACTGATTTGGATTTTGTGGTGGCTGCTGCGCACTGCAGAGATAAGCAATGAGTAGTAGAGGAAAGGTGAGGCTTCGCATTGGGTACAGTTTGATTCAAATTGCCTTTTTTAAAGAATCACAACTATTCGCAAAGAACGGTATTTTGGTCTCCGTACTGGTACGGATAAAAAAACCGCTGGCAAGAGAATCCTGCCAGCGGTTTAAAAGCTTTGCTAAATTATTTCGACAACGTAAACGTGTGTGTGCCTTTCACAGACGAAGTTCTTCCTGATCCAAAAGTCGCCTTATCCCACGTAAGTGTAAATACAAAGTTAGAAGAGGAAATCGAGCTGATGGAAATGATTACGCCATCCTCGCGCTTCACTGTTGTTGCCTCAGTGTTAGTAAACGACCACGTTCCACTGGTTGGCCATACCGGATCTCCATTAGTGGTTGTATATGTACTTGACGTGAAATTCAATGTAAATCCCGTAAAGAGTGAAGTTTGATTAACGCCATCTACTTTTACGCTACTTACTTTCCAGGTACCTGATGAGAGCAACTGAGTATTTGTTTCCGCAGCTGTAGGTGGTACCGGATCCGGATCATCCGATCCTCCGCCTCCACACGAACTGATAATCGATGCGGCAAGCAAAAACAGCAAACTGAGTTTTATATTAATTGCAATTGACTTTTTCATAAATTAAAGTATCTAAAGGTTTAGTTTTTGGAGATCTGTTTGGTTACGATCTTATTACCGCTTTTAATTCCCAGGATATAATTTCCCTTCTGATAATCAGAAATATCGATAAGCACGATGCCCGAACCCCTCGAGGTATGAACGGTTCTTCCAAGTAAATCATGAATCTCAATATTTGCAGACACTTCATTACCCAGACTGGTTAAATCAATCCGGATTTCCTTCTGTGAAGGATTGGGCGATACGGTAATCAGAGAGGCAACATCCTCGAGTGCAGTTATCACTACTTTAACAGGATCTGAAGGATCGCTCATACATGTTCCCGCTGATACTACAAGTGTGTATGTTCCCGCAGCAGACAATGTAATAGAAGGTAGTCCTAAATTCATATCTACGCCATCTTTAAACCAATGATTTTCCTGAGCGACACTGGAGAAGAGTGTATTGTTCGCTAATTCAATAGTAGGCTTGACTGGTTTAATACAAAAGCTCACTTCTGCCGATGCCTCGTTATAATTAGCATTTCCTGATTGCTGTGCTGTTATTAATATCAATCCTGCCTTTAAAATCTTGACGGTGTTGTTATTCTCACCACTCAACTCAATAAAATTTCCTATAAAAGGATTAATGGAGAATTTTACCGGTAATGAAGATGTTGAAGTTGCGGTCAATGTAAACGGAGCATCTCCAACTACTTTATCAGCAACAGCTGTAAATGTAATCGTCTGGTCAGCCTTATTCACGGTCAAGTCTCTTACTACTGATGATGCCGGATTGTACGTGGCATCGCCTGCCTGTGAAGCGGTAATGGAGGTAGTTCCAGCACCCACAATAGTCACTGTCTTACCCGAGATGGTAGCTACCTGTGTGTTAGAACTGGTATAAGTCAAATCCAGATTTGACGAAGAGGAACCGGTAAGATCAAAAGCAGCGACACCAAATTCCGTAGCATCCAATGCACTAAATGTAATAGTCTGATCTAGTTTTGAAGCCGTAACTTCTAATGATTGGATAACATTTGCCGCTGCATTATACAGTGTATTACCTGCCTGTGAAGCAGTGATGTTGGTTGTTCCTGCACCTACAATAGTCACAGTATTTCCACTTACAGTAGCTACCGCAGTATTTGAACTGGTATATGTAATTACTAGGCCTGAGGAAGCAGTTGCTCCAAGAGTGAAGGCTGCATCATCCGTGTTTTTAGCAGGCAATGTGTTGAATGTGATCGTCTGACTTCCCTTCACCACAGTCAATGACTGATCAACGGGCGTGGCCGCATTATAATTTACATCACCCGCTTGTGAGGCAGTGATCGTAGTAGCTCCCAATCCCACAAAAGTCAATTGACTACCCGTAATTGTTGCCACTGCGGTATTTGAACTACTATATGCAATAGGGAGGCCTGATGGTGTAGTTGCTGTCAGTGCAAACGTAGCCGCCCTGAATTCCTGGTTAGGAATTGTATTGAAGGTGATGGTCTGACTTCCCTTTGTTACATTAAGGGTTCTCGCCACACCAGCAGCCGCCAGGTAATTGTCATTACCCACTTGATTGGCTGTGATCTCCGCAGTGCCCACTCCTACTACTGTTATAGTTGTTCCTGAAACTGTCGCAACAGTAGTATTATTGCTGGAATAGGTTACAGCTAATCCCGAATTCGATGTTGCGCCAGGATTAAAGGAATCTCCGGTAACTTTGTTTATCGCACCTGGTGCAAAAGTGATTGCCTGTGCCTTCTTATTTACTGTTAGGGTTTGTTGCACTCCTGTAGCAGCAGTATAATCCGCGTCACCTGCCTGATTAGCTGTGATCGTGGTTGTTCCTCCTCCCACTATGGTTATAGTGTTGCCTGATACAGTTGCCACAGCAGTGTTCGAGCTGCTATAAGAAACGGTTAATCCAGAACTTGCCGTTGCGCCTAAAGTAAAATTAGCATCACCAAATGTTTTGGTTGGCAGCGCACCGAATGTAATGGTCTGGCTAAGTTTAACAGGGGTGAACGTATAGATCTGACCAGTTGCTGGCTTTGCAGAAATCGTTGATGTTTCAACCGTGCTGCTCATTGCCGGAGTAGGTCCCGTACCATTCAACGACAAAAATGAATAGGAGCCGGTTATATTAGGTACCGCTAATCCAATCGAAGCAGAAGGATTTACCAGCGCTGCTGCCTCCTGTCTATAAACATATTCGATCTTATTGGTTGTTTCGTACAACTTTATTTGAAACGAAATAGCTGGACCGCCTGCAGAAAAACTAAATGACTTCCAATTCAGGAATTCTAAAGTGAATACCCGGTTGGGTGCTGATCCCGTAACGACATAGGAGGCCTGGCCCGAGCTTCCATCTAAATCATCCCAAAAGGGAGCAAGAAGCGGGCGGAGATTGGATGAAGTTAAGTTATTAGGAGGAAATCCGGTCGCGTTATTAGCAACAGGATTGAAACTTAAAAAACCATTGGCACCTGCATAGAAATTATTAACAACCACTCCACCGAATTTGAAATTGAAACCAATCAATCCGGCACCGTATCCTTCGTCATTCTCAATAGTGTTTATCGCTGTTCCTCCTGTAATAGGTGTAAAGGTTCCGGTACTGGAGGTGAAAGTATAATCAGGAACAGGGCCGTTAGTAAATGTGGTGAAAGAACTGCGTCCTGCCACTCTGTATTTCTGAGAACCGGCTGATCCATTATAATCTACTGCCTGAATATAATAAAACGTATTAGGCGAGAGGCCGGTGATCGTTACATTACCTGAAGATATCGATGCATCATAGACACAATACCATCCGCTGGTACCTACCTGGCTACCAGCTCCGAAAACAGTGTTAGCGGTATAAGTAGTATTATCTATCGGTGCGAGAGTAGCACTTGGAGTAGCCTTCACAAATATTGCTCTGCGAAGTCCGTTTCCTTGTTGAAAATAAAAGATTGCTTCGGTTGAATTGTTGTACAATGGGGTAACAGTTGTTTCTGCTCCCGTAGGTGCTGCCAGCGTGGTTACAAAATTATTTGCAACCTGAGTAGCGTTGTACTGCTGCACTCCACCCAATCCATTGTACTCTACCACCTGAACGCGATAAGTTAAAGTAGATTGCAGATTAGTTACAGCTACTGAGTTACCTGTTCCGTTATAGATGCAATACCAATCCGAACCCACATACTGATTTCCAAATATGGACGATGCGACATAACCAGAACCATTTACTGGCGAAAAGAAGTCCGTGGTAGATGAAGTTTGCTTTATAAATACAGCACGAAACGCTCCATTGCCGTTCGCCCAGGAAAAAGTAGCCGTTGAACTTCCCAGTGGGGATGCCGTAATTGAACTTGCTGCCACTGTGGGAGCAACAGGCGCAGCCCCTGGTGTAAATGAATAAATCTGTCCGCTGGCTGGCTTTAAACTGATTGCCGTATTACCATTAAGATCTATAGAAGGGGAAGAAGTTGAGTTTGAAAGTGAATAAAATACGTCAGAAGTATTACCAATCAATCCAATAGAAGCACCTGCATCGCTAAGGGTTACTCCTCCGCTCTCCGGTCTATAGATAAATTCAATCTTGCCATCGCTCTCATATAATTTAACCTGAAAGGAAATTACAGGACCGGACGCTTGGTAACCCCAACGCCAGTTTAACCATTCCAGCGTCAAAATCTGATTCCCTGCTATTCCTTCAAGCTTGTATGATGCAGCTGCACTGGGATCATCACCGCTTAAATCATCCCACAATGGAGCAATAAATTTTGCATAACCGAAAGAAAAGGAATTATCATATATGCTTGATGAAGCAGTAGGACTCAACTGAATGTTTCCATTAGAAGATGCCTTCAGACTCGAATAAGCCGTTCCGAAATAGGTGAAATTAAAACCAATTGGAATTGCTCCACTTATGGCATCATCATCTTCAATGACATCCAAAGCCGTTCCTCCGGTGAGGGGAGTAAACGTACCAGCACTTGCGGCAAAGTCATACGACTGTGCGAAAAGGGAAGAAGCATGGATTAGAAAAAAAGCAAATAGAAAACAGACAGAGCAGGTAAAGTTTCTGATCATAGTTTGGTTTTAGGGTTATACTTTAATACTTATTTCAAAGTACGAACAGCATAACCACATCACAAAAGATCTTATCCGTCTTGTAAGATTTTACAGATGATTACAGATTCTCATCGGCCAGCAAACGATATCAAAAACAAAAAAGCCGGATAGTTTCCTACCGGCTCTCAATGCTTTATGTAACAAGGTTGATTTCGCTATTACCCAAAAGGGTTAACGAATCACACGTAATTATTTCTTCTTTGCAGCAGCTTTTGCCTTGAATTCTTCTTTGATGGCATCCACATCAACCGCCTTCATTACAGGCTTGAAGTTCTGGATTTTCAAAGAGGTTCTTCTGCGGGCAGCTTTAGCCTTATCTTTACGGTTCTTGCGCTTAAGTCTGGTTACTGACATGACAATTCTGTTTAAAACGGAGCGCAAAATTAACCACTTCTTGCAGATTTACAATTGATTCCCCAGATTTTAGTAACACCCCTAAATTCTGGTCAAAAACAGCATTTGGCTTAGGTGGTTCTGCACTCCATATATATTGAGCCCTTCACGTCCTCAAATGCTAAAATCCCATTAGTTTTACGGTCATTTTTATGGAAAAACCCACTTTACCGAAAGGTACCCGCGACTTTGGACCGGCCCAGATGGCCAAGCGACAATTCATCTTCGAAAACATCCGCAAGGTATTTCAAAAATACGGCTTCCAGCCCCTGGAAACCCCTGCTATGGAGAACCTGACTACCCTGACTGGAAAGTATGGAGAAGAGGGAGATCAGTTGTTATTTAAAGTATTGAATTCAGGGGATTTTCTTAAAGATGTAGAATCTTCAAAACTCGAAGCCCGAAACTCGAAACTCGTAACTTCAGACATTTCTGAAAAAGGTCTTCGTTACGACCTCACTGTTCCATTCGCGCGCTATGTTGTAATGAATCGTGGAGAGATTTCTTTTCCGTTCAAGCGTTACCAGATTCAACCCGTATGGAGAGCAGATCGCCCGCAGAAAGGGAGATATCGCGAGTTCTATCAGTGCGATGCCGATGTGGTCGGAACAGATTCGCTCATCTGTGAGGCAGAGATCATTCTTATGATCAAAGAAGCTTTTTCTTCATTGAGAATTGAGGACTATACGATCAAAGTCAATCACCGGGGAATTCTTTCAGGTCTGGCTGAATTATCCGGTGCGGAAAATGAAACCGCTTTGTTTGTTGCCATTGATAAGCTGGATAAGATCGGTGAGGAAAAAGTGAAAGAAGAATTGCGTGGCAAGGGCTTCAGAGATGAAAGTCTGAATACGGTTTTTGAGATCCTCAACTTCAAAGGAACTACAATAGAAAAGATAAATCTGTTAACCAAACGCTTCACTTCTTCTGAAAAAGGGAAAAAGGGAATTACTGATTTCAGTGAAGTATTGGAGTTGTTAAGAAATTACGGAGTAAGTGATGATCATGTAGAGTTTGATATTTCACTCGCTCGCGGTCTATCCTACTATACCGGCTGCATCTTTGAAGTAAAAATCAACAACGTGAGCATTGGCAGCGTGAGTGGTGGTGGTCGTTATGATAATCTTACTCAGGCCTTCGGTGTAAAGGAACAATTATCTGGTGTGGGCATTTCATTCGGTATTGATCGTATTTACGATTGCATGGAAGAACTCAAACTTTTCCCTGAAAGCGCTCAGGCTTCTTCCAAAGTATTGATTTGCCACTTCGATGAAGAAAGTAAACGCTATGGATTGAAAGTATTACAAACCCTTCGCGACAACAATATTGCCTCGGAGATTTATCCCGATACAGTGAAAATCAACAAGCAACTGGACTACGCAAACAAAAAGTCCATTCCGTTCACCATTGTGATCGGATCGGATGAAGTGAAGAGCGGAGTGTTGTCGTTTAAAGATATGAAGCAGGGAATACAGGAAAAGATTTCTTTAGGAAGCATTATAGCTAAATTGACAGTTGACAAATAAATAATTGACAATAGTGGCAGTCGGTTTAAAAGTTCCCTCTCATTTTGCCAACTGCCTATTGTCAATTGCCTACTAGCAAAAAATGGAACCCACACACTACATATCCGATAAGCTTTTAACCTTACAGGAAATCGATCACGTCCTTCATGGTCATTCGAAGATTGCATTGTCTGAAGAATCAAAAAAGAAAGTCATTCGTTGCCGTGAGTACCTGGATCAGAAGTTAGCAGCCTCCTCTGCTCCTGTCTATGGCATCAACACCGGTTTCGGATCGTTATACAACAAGAACATTCCTAATGATCAGCTAGAGAAATTGCAGGAGAATCTGGTGAAGTCACACGCCTGTGGTACAGGTCCTGAAATTCCACGAGAGATTGTATTGCTCATGTTGTTTCTCAAAGCACAATCATTGTCTTATGGATACTCCGGTGTGCAAATCGAAACGGTAGAGCGAATCATTGCCATGTTCAACAACCGCGTGTTGCCTCGTGTATATGAAATGGGTTCATTAGGTGCTTCCGGTGACCTCGCTCCGCTCGCTCATTTGTCTTTGCCTTTGATTGGATTGGGCGAAGTGCATTATCTCGGAAAAATTTATTCAGGCGAAGAACTCCTGAAAATATTCAACTGGAAAAGTATTCCCTTCAAAGCAAAAGAAGGGCTGGCGTTATTGAACGGTACTCAGTTCATGAGTGCATATGGAATCTGGAGCTTGATTCACGCTCAGCGCTTAATCAAACTGGCCAACATTATTGGTGCACTTTCACTGGATGCCTTTGACGGAAGAATAGAAGCCTTTGATGAATTGGTGCACAATATCCGCCCACAAAAAGGACAAAAGAAGGTAGCGGAGGAAATCCGTGAACTTTTGAAAGGAAGTGCGATCATTTCACAGGAAAAAAAACACGTGCAGGATCCGTACTCGTTCCGTTGTATACCACAGGTTCATGGCGCCAGTTATGATGCCATTCAATATGTACAGGAGATTTTACTTACGGAAGTAAACGGAGTCACCGACAATCCAAACGTATTCCCCGAAGAGGAAAAAATCATTTCGGCAGGTAATTTTCATGGTCAGCCGTTAGCGCTTTCACTCGACTTTCTTGCGATTGCCCTTGCCGAATTGGGAAGTATTTCAGAGCGCAGGACTTATCAGCTAATCAGCGGGTCGCGTGATTTGCCCAATTACCTTGTGGCCAATCCGGGTATTAACTCTGGTTTGATGATTCCACAATACACCGCTGCCTCCCTGGTGAGCCAGAATAAACAACTCTGCTCCCCCGCCTCCGTTGATTCGATCGTATCATCCAACGGGCAGGAGGACCATGTGAGCATGGGCGCCAATGCCGCAACGAAAGTGCCCGGATCGTAAACAATTTATATTCAATCCTGGCGATAGAATTGATTACTGCCGCACAGGCCCTTCAATTTCGCAGACCATTAAAGACTTCTGCGTATCTTGAAGACTTTATGGATACTTTCCGCAAGGTTGTTCCGTTTATTGAAACAGACCGTTTACTACATGATGACATGGTGAAAGCGGAGAAGTTTCTGAAGGATGTAAAAATTAGTTAAACTGTATTCTTGTTTGTTAGATGGTTGTTCGCAAATCTATACTGATCGTACTCCTGAGCCTTGCTGCGATTGCTCTATACGCCCAGCCTTACACCAGCAGGCTTGGTCGGTTTAAGGTAGATCAGGTTAAAGGTTGTGCTCCATTTACAGTAACCATTACTGACACCAACGTAATTACCGCAGGAGAATGTACTCCCGGAAAGCCATGCCTGATGGACTATGAAGGAAAAGGGCAGCAGCAGAATCTGTTCACCTTCACTTACACTACTCCGGGTACATTTAAGCTTTCCGTGCTCTATCAAAGTATTGGTGCGGACGACATTACCATCACAGTTGTGGAAAATACCCAGCCAAACTTCGAAATGTACTCCTGCGCGGGAAATAAAGTTTCAATAAAAGTAGCCGACAACAAGTACCAGCAATACATCATCGATTTCAATAATGATGGTACGCCTGAAAGTGTTCAGCCGTTCACCAACAACATCGTAGCACAACATAGCTACGGAAGCGCGGGCACATTCAACATCAGTGTACGTGGTATCAACATCAACTCTGCCGACAATTGTACCGCTAACGTTCAATCATTTACCGCACTGGCTACACTACCCGCACCGGCCATTAACACCCTCACTGCATTAGATGAAGGCACACTTAAACTTAATTTCGGAAAGCAAACATTCAGCAACGTATGGAGATTGCTGTAAATACGGCAAAGTCCGTTTCAACTCTATCAGCCATCGATGTACGAAAAGGATACTTCGTGCAACCAATCTTAAAGTGGATGACAATTATTATTGCTTCCGTCTGAGTGTACGATCCATGTGCCAATACAAATACCTCATTCAAATATTGTTTGCAGTCACAATATTGACCTCCATATGAAAGTGCAGTGAATAAATTATCATGGGCAACAGCAAACACAGGTATCAGCAGCATGACAATTCAGAGGGATAAAGCAAATTACACTACTATCCCAGGCGCTCCACTTTCATTCGATGATAAAGATGTTGTATGTAAAACTGAGTATTGCTATCGGGTAGTGAGTAACTATGCCAGTGGAGCAAAAAGTATTTCGCTGGAAAAATGCGGCACCGCTTTTACCACGGCTCCTCCTCCGGCCATAGATAACATCAGTGCGGTAGTTACTGATCCGGGAGTGGACTTAAACTGGTTGGTTGATTCTAAGGTCAATAAGCCGGTCTATACCGTCTTTCGTTCTGCTGCTGGTTCGGGTTACACACAATTCGCAACCGTTGATGATAAGAAATTTACAGACGAACAATACACTACAGCTGGAGTGTATTGTTATCGCATTGATTATGCAGATGCCTGTGGCAATTTAAGTGCGCCAGGAACTCCTTTTTGCCCCGTAAGACTTTCAGGAAATCTGAATGATACCAACGTGGTAACAGTAGCCTGGTCTTCTTTCAAAGGCTGGAAAAACGGAGTACGGAATTATCTACTTGAGAGATACAACGAGAGCGGAAATCTGATTAATTCGGTAAACGTAGGACTGGATACCACTTATGTAGAAGAGCCCGATCCGAAAAATCAAACCATTCGTTATCGGATCAAGGCAGTTTCTCTCACACCTGGCCTTACCGCTTCATTATCAAACTCTGTAGAGCTCGCAAAAAAGACAAACCTGTTTTCCCCCACTGCATTTACACCTAATCATGACAGGCTAAATGACACGTTCACCATATCTGGTCAGTACATCAAAAACATCAGCCTGAAAATCTTCGACCGGTGGGGAGCGTTGATCTATGCTTCAGAAAGTAATGAAGCCTGGAATGGAATGCGTGGCGGCACTGATCAGCCTATGCCTGAGGGCACCTATGTATGGAAAGCCGAGATCACTGATACGTCAGGAAAAAATTTCTCTGAAGAAGGAACCCTTTTGCTCATTCGCAGAAGCAATTAATTACCATTTCCTATTTTTGTATTGGCAAATGATTTTGCCACTCAACTTATAATAAATCGAAGCACATGTTTGACATGATGAAAATGATGGGCAAGGTAAAAGAAGTACAGGCCCGTATGAAAGAGGCACAGGATAATCTCGTGAATATAACTGCAACTGGTGAATCCGGGGGCGGCATGGTCAAAGCTACTGTGAACGGAAAGAAGCAGGTCATGGCGATAGACATCGATGCGGCTATCTTAAAAGCCGATGATAAAATATTAATACAGGATCTTGTAGTGGCCGCCATCAATATTGCTTCAGACAAAGCGGACGTATTAGCTAAAGAAGAATTAAGAAAAAGTACTGAAGGCATCCTCCCGAATATACCTGGCATGGATTTCAGCAGTATGATGGGTGGAATGAGTTAATTGATTCACATCTCTTCACTAAATAAAATTTTTCCTTGGACTTAAGCCACACAGCGGTTGTTATACTGAATTACAATGGCAAAAGCTGGCTGGAGAAATTTCTTCCTTCTGTTATTCAACATAGTGGTAATGCACGAATCATTGTAGCCGACAATCGCTCTACTGATGATTCTATTTCCTTTCTTAAAACAAATTTTCCACGTGTTGACCGGATTGAAATACATTCTAATCTGGGATTTTGCGGAGGCTATAATTTTGCGTTAAGTCAGATTAACCAAAAATATTATATTCTTCTTAATTCGGATGTGGAAGTAACGGCCGGATGGATCGAACCTGTTATTCAGCTCCTGGAAAATAATCCGGCCATCGCGGCTGCTCAGCCTAAAATACTTTCTTACTCCAGCAAGGATTACTTCGAATATGCCGGAGCTGCAGGCGGATACATTGATACATTGGGATATCCATTCTGCCGTGGAAGAATTTTCAATGAAATAGAAAAAGACAACGGACAATATAATGATACCCGGAAAGTTTTCTGGGCAACAGGTGCATGTCTTTTCATTCGCAATCAGTGCTATCATCAAATGGGTGGCCTTGATGAAGACTTCTTCGCGCACATGGAAGAAATTGATTTATGCTGGCGATTACAGCGCGCGGGGTATGAAATTTATTATCAGGGAGAGAGTACCGTTTATCATGTTGGCGGTGGTACACTTGCTGTGTCGAATCCCCGCAAGACGTATTTCAATTTCAGAAATGGATTGAGCTTGATTTTTAAGAATCTCCCTGCCAATCAGCTCGTCTGGAAATTTACTTTACGCTTGATTTTGGATTGGATCGCCTCATTCAAATTTCTTCTTAATGGATCTCCAAAAGATTGTAAAGCAGTATGGAAAGCACATCTCGGTTTTTTCAAGGCTATAAAAAAAGAGCGGATCAAAAGAAGCACTTCACTAAAAATTGCAGATGGAAATCTACTAAGGCCTGCGGTTTATCACAGACTCCTGATAATTGATTACTTCCTATTGGGAAAGAAGACGTTTAAAGATCTGAGATTCTAATAATCCCAGATGGCACGTCTGCGCAGGTGCCTTCTCATATTCATGATAAAGGCCAGGGCTAAGTATAAAAATACCGGGGAACCGAAGGTCAGGAAGGACAGGTAAATGAAAAAAAGGCGAATGCCTGAGGTGGCAATTCCTAATTTTTCACCAAGCGCAGCACACACCCCGAAGGCTCTCTCCTCAAAAAATTGCTGTATTTTTTTTGTCAACTCAATCATAAAATTTACCTCCAAATCCCCAAAAACCTTCCATTTACCTGAGTAAATGCCGTTTTACCGACTTAAAATTCAGCTCACAAATATAACAGGTATTCGGGGGGCCTCTAATGGGCTGATTCTTATTTTTTTACCTTATAATTGCAAAAAAAAGCCTATAAAATTAGCTTTGCAAACTCGTTAAAACCTATTAAATCAAAATCCATGAGAAAATTAGTTTACGCATTCGTAATCATCGGGGCATTTGCTGTCACCAGCTGTACCCTTCCGAAGATGGTGAAAATGGCCAAAGAACAGAACCTGACTGTAACTCCAAACCCTTTGGAAGTACACAAGGACACTGTGACTTACGAAATGGCTGCCAATCTTCCTGTTAAAATGTTAAAGAAAGGAACAGCTTATAACCTGAATTCTTTCTATAAATATGGTGACAACGAACTGGCATTGGATCCTATTGTGTTCAAAGCAGAAGATTATCCAAACAGCTCAACTGAACAACCACGCGTAACTAAATCTTTCTCTTTCCCATACCAGCCTGCTTACAAAACAGGTGTATTGCAAGTTGAAGGTGTAGCTCAAAAAGGTGCTAAAACCAAGAAAACTGCTCGTTTAGACGTTGCTACTGGCTTAATTACTACTTCTAAGCTGGTTCAAAATTCATATTATGCTGCTTTCGCAGATCACGGATACAACAACCAGGAAGAAGTCATCCCGGTAGTTATTCCTGATTTCATTTTCGATCAGGGAAGCTCAGTATTGAAAAACTCTGAAATTAAAGGTGACAAAGGAAAGCAATTAGATGCTTTCATCGCCTCTAAGAACGCAACCCGCACTGTAACAATCACACGTACTCACTCACCAGAAGGTGCTGAGCGTATCAACAGCAAACTGGCAAATGAGCGTGCTGCTGCAATCGAAAAATTCTACCGCAAGGAAATGAAGAAATACGATTACAAAGGCATGGCTGATTCAATCAAATTTATCCAGAAGCCTATCGTTGACGATTGGACTGAGTTTAAAAATGCTTTGGCATCTTACACTGGTATCTCTGATGACGAAAAATCAGCTTACCTGAACGTGGTAAATGCTCCAAGCTCTTTCGAAGAACAAGAAAAACAATTGAAGAAACTTCCATCTTACAAGAAAGTATTCAAAGACATCTATCCTAAGTTGAGAACTGCAAAGACTGAAATCTTAACAATCAAGGTTAAGAAGACAGATGCTGAAATCTCTGTATTAGCTAAGCAAATCACTTCAGGTGCAGCACAGGCTGACGCATTGAGCTTCGAAGAATTGATGTATGCTGCTTCTTTGACTCCTTCATTGGATGAGAAAGCTGCAATCTACGAAGCGGCTACCAAAAAAGGTTCTAACTGGAATGCACACAACAACTTAGGTGCTACTTACATTGCTCAGGCAATTGAAAACCCTGCACGTGCTTCTGAGTTAGCTGACAAAGCTGCTGCTCAACTAGAGATCGCTTCTAAAATCAAAGAAACTCCTGAAGTAAACGCTAACTTAGCTTCTATCGCTCTTTGGAAAGGAAATCCTTACAAAGCATATAGCTATGCAAACAAGGCATTGAATGGAGCAAGCAACGATGTAGCTCGCGGTGTAAACGGAGTGAAAGGTGCTACTGAAATCTACATGGCAAAATATGCTGATGCAGTTCGTTCTGAGTCTTCTGCCGCAACTACTGCTACTAACCTTTTCAATAAGGGTTTAGCTCAGGTGTTGAACAAGGACTATGCTAACGCTTCTGCTTCTTTCAGCGAAGCAACAAGAACTAACAGCAACTATGCAATCGCTTATTACGGTGCCGCTGTAGCTGCTGCCCGCTCAGGTAATGCTGACGGTGTGGTGAGCAACCTGACCAGCGCTGTGAAAATCGATGCTAGTCTGAAAGAAAAAGCATTGACTGACCTGGAGTTCAGCAAATGGGCTACCAGCGATGCATTCAGAAATGCATTGAAATAATATCTGATCTCATTGGATTTAAAAACCCTGGCGGAAACGTCAGGGTTTTTTATTTTTGCCCAAATCCCCTTTTTCCACCCACTAATACAAGAAATCATTTTCAGGATTCGAATCTGAGGTCTATTTTTACGGGCTTTCCAAACTAACGTACAGTATGAGAGAAATTCAGTTCAGAGAGGCCCTTCGTGAGGCTATGAGTGAAGAAATGAGAAGAGACGACAAGATCTTCTTAATGGGTGAAGAAGTGGCCGAATATAATGGCGCCTACAAGGTAAGCCAGGGCATGCTGGACGAGTTTGGACCCGAAAGAGTATTGGACACTCCTATCGCTGAACTTGGCTTTGCCGGAATTGGCGTTGGCGCAGCGATGAACGGATTGCGTCCGATCATTGAATTCATGACCTTTAACTTCTCACTGGTAGCCATTGACCAGATCATCAACGCTTCGGCAAAGATGCTTTCAATGTCTGGTGGACAATACGGATCTCCGATGGTGTTCCGCGGACCTACCGGTAACGCAGGACAACTAGGGGCACAACACTCACAAAACTTTGAGAACTGGTTTGCCAATACACCGGGTTTGAAAGTGGTGGTACCATCTAATCCATATGATGCGAAAGGATTGCTAAAATCCTCTATCCGTGATAATGATCCTGTGATTTTCATGGAATCAGAAGTCATGTACGGAGATAAAGGAGAAGTACCGGCAGAAGAATACCTTATTCCACTTGGCGTAGCCGATGTAAAAAGACAAGGAACAGATGTAACTATCGTCTCTTTTGGCAAAATCATGAAGGTAGCGCTGGCTGCTGCTGCTGAACTGGAGAAAGAAGGAATTTCTGCTGAAGTAATTGACTTAAGAACAGTAAGACCTATCGATTACAACACGATTGTTGAATCAGTAAAGAAGACAAACCGTTTGGTGATTGTGGAAGAAGCGTGGCCGCTTGCTGCGATTTCTTCAGAGATTACTTACCACGTACAGAAATACGCTTTTGATTATTTAGATGCCCCTGTTCACCGTGTGAATAGCTTAGATGCTCCGCTTCCTTATGCACCTACGTTAATTCAGGCGATTTTACCTAATGTAGAGCGTACGGTGAAAGCGATCAAAGCGGTATTGTATAAAGACTAACCGTCATTGCGATAAAATTCGCCAACAGGCGAAGGACGAAGCAATCTCTTATAAAGTAAGCCCGATATTCTCGGGCTTTTCTTATTTCCAGATCTGTCGCGTTGCGCGGATGAAGTTTTCTCCCAGAATTAGTTTGATGTTCTGATCACTGTACCCTCTTCGGATAAAACCTTCTACTATGTCATAAATCCGCTTGGGATGATTGATGCCCTCAATCCCCACAAGGTATTTTTCATTGGAGTGCATCTGATATTTCTTGTAGCGTTCACCTGTTGTATCTGCATACATGGCCTTACGCTCCTCAAAAGGAACGCGGGCATCATCTGTATCTAAATCAAAATCAGTTCCTATACCCGCATACTCCACTCCTACGAGCTTGATAATATAATCGTAGTGATCAAGAAAGTCTTCAATGGTTACCGGTTCTTTACCTTTTACCATAAAGCGAATCTCTGCAATGCCCATCACTCCTCCTTTTGCTGCAAGATTCTTAATCATTTCATCCGTCTTTGTTCTTCGGTTTCCCGCATTCAATCCTCTGCAATCCGCATGAGTGATAATTACTGGTTTAGATGAAAGTGCGATTGCTTCTAATGTTGTCTTATCACTGCAATGAGAAACATCGATAGCCATTCCTGCATCATTCATTTGCTTCACGATCTGTCTTCCATAATCGGTAAGGCCCGTATCTTCATTGTCAAATGCCCCACAACCAATTTTGTTTTTGTAGTTGTAGGTGAGTTGGGATAATCGTTGACCTATAGCATAGAACAAATCGACATCACCAACCGATTCGAAGTGTTGTGAATCCTGAAAAGACAACAATACGCCCGTCCTCCCGGTTTTATTGGCATAGGCAAAATCGTCTGACTTATCAATCCTTTTCAACCGCTCCGGGTTATCAGAGATAAAACGATTCCATTTTGTAAAGTATTCAAGCGACTCTTTCTTGCTCCGTTCTCCATGCCCTAGCGCAAATACGTTGATTCCTGAATCCACATACTTTTGCGCGTTGGCATCACTAAACGGTTGCGTCTTGTCCAGCCATCCCGAAAGTTCTTTACCAGGAAAGGAGAATTGATTGAGCATATCCACCACAATGGATTCTCTCACCAGGTCAATGGCGTGTGTAGAATAATCTTGCGGATACAAAGCGGAGATCCGGTGACGGCCAAAATTGATATTGGGAATAGCGATCAGTGATGCGAGTGCTCCTGAAGATTTCAAGAGGAATTTTCTGCGATCCATGGGGTAAGATTTAGGTTACCACAAGATAGAAAATCAAGTGAGAGTATGGATTCCGTCCGTAAAATTTAGCTCAGCAAAATCTTCCAGGCTTCTTCCAGTTTACCTTCTTTCAGATAGCCCTGAGCAAGCTTATGAAGTCCGGTTTCTCCGTAGCTGGCTGCCAATTCTACTTCAGACGATGCTCTAAATTCGTCAATACTTTTCTGATCAGGTAACTGTTGAATATTTGCCAGCTGCCCAAGGTCGTTTCCAGTCAATATGGAACTATTTCTGATTTGTCCTGGTAACTGATCAAATCCAATCCCTGTTCTCTCATTCGGCTTGGGAACCACAAAAATGTTCTCACCCTGAGCACGGCAGTAGTAATCATTTCCCATCCTGGAAACTGCATCCATTTTATATGGATCAATCCCCCCTGCTTCGGTTAATACTTCTTCTTTAATGTGAATCAGCAGCACTTCACAAATCACGAGATTGCCTGCTCCACCTTCTGTTCCCAATGGTTTCACTTCATTCACCTTGCATTCAAAAGATACAGGAGATTCGCTCACTCGTGGAGGCTTTACTTTCTGCGAAGACAATTCCGTAAATCCCGCTTTGATGAATTCATTCACTCCTTTATCAAATTCACAACTTGCCAGTGAAGCCTGTTGCACCATTTTGTAATTCACAATGTTGATCGTCACCTCAGGAACCTCGAGTACATTCTGTAATGTATGTTTGGTTGTATTGTCACGCACTCTTCGGGAGGGGGAAAAAATCAAAATAGGGGG
>JBGATZ010000040.1:0-18484 GCA_044228905.1 Cyclobacteriaceae bacterium
GATTGCTCAGGATATGAAGCTAAGGGGAGAGGTTGTTGACCTTGAGCTTAATATCACCGATAGTTATAATGAAGAAAAGATCTGCATTCTGTCCATGTCGCAACAGGCAGATAACGGAAGCGTTGGTTATGTTCAGGGGATTTTGCATGATATAACCAATTTGAAAAAAGCAGAGAAGGTTACCTTACAGGCCGAAAAACTGGCGGCTGCCGGCCGATTGGTACGAACGCTGGCGCATGAAGTACGGAATCCATTAAGCAATATTCAGATGTCGGTCGAACAATTGGAATCAATGGAAGTGAAAGAGGATGACCGCGTGTTCCTGGAGATTATCAATAGGAACAGTAAACGGATAAATGGTTTGATTACGGAGTTGCTGGATTCTTCGAGACCAGCAGAGATGACGTATCAATCAGTTAGTTTGCAAAACGTACTTGATGCTACACTGGTAGTAGCCATTGACCGCATGACTCTCAAACAAATTAAAGTAGACACTTCTTATCCTGATCAGCCTTGTCTCGTTAACGCAGATAAGGAAAAACTGAAGATTGCTTTTCTTAATATACTTATCAATGCAACGGAAGCAATATCATCGACAGAAGGAAAAATTGAAATCATACTTTCCGTAAAGAGTCAATACTATCGTGTTGAGATTACAGATAACGGATGTGGAATTGATCAGGACAGCATTTCGAAATTATTTGAACCGTATTTCACATCCAAGCGTAACGGAATGGGTTTGGGATTAGCGTCCACGCTCAATATTTTACAAGCTCACCAGGGTATCGTAGATGTTCGATCCCAGGTAGGACAGGGCACAACATTCACCATCACTTTTCCAAAGGCTGTTGAGATCAGTCAATAAAAAAGGATTGCTTTTTCAAGCAATCCTCTGTTCTTAATTAATTAACTTCTATTCTTAGAATGTAAATCCGAGATAGATAGTTCCAAAACTATTTTTTAAGTCTTTGGTTACATTGCCAGACAGGTTTCCTGATTTTCCGATTTCTTTTAATCCATAATTATATCGTGCACCAAGGGTAAATCCTTTTGATTCGAACGCCACACCACCGGCAAAACCATAGTCAAAACGATTAAAATCATCAACGTCAAGATCTCTGATGTTCTCTATTGTTCCATCGTTGTCCATGTCTTTAATATTTGCTGACGTAAGGAATGCAGCATAAGGACCTGCATGGATATTGAAAAACTCACCCAGGTTAATCACAGCCAGCACTGGAACTTGTACGTAATTGAAATTGAATCGATATTCACCTCTGCCTTGCGCGAAATTGTTGTAGTTAATTCTCGACCCCTGGCTGCTGTACAATACTTCCGGCTGAATAGCGAACCCTTTTGTAACAGGCATCTTAGCCATCAAACCTAAGTTCAACCCAACTTTAAGATTTTCATCACCAACCTCATCTCCTGAATAGAAATTGGAAAGGTTAATACCACCTTTGATACCAAACTTAGGTGCGGGAACGTCCTGCGCCTGAGCAAAGCCGAATGCCATTATAAACATGGCGCTGAGTAGAAATATTTTAGTCGTTTTCATAAATTCTTAATTTGTAATTTGTGTTTGTTTTACATGATTAGTTAAATCCTTATGCCATTGGCGGATAAAACAATAAATGTAGAAGCAATAGCGGATGTTGTGCAATCAGTTCTACGTAACAAGCTTTGAATAGCATTAAAAAAGGGAATCGGTTACCCAATTCCCTTTTTACTTTTTGAATAAGAAAAATTGTTATTAATCCTGCGCAGCAAGATTAAGCTTTCCTACTTCTCCCTCCTCATATTTTTCTTTCTTGGCAATCGCTTTTACTATGTTGTAGAAAACGACCATTTTACTTGACGTAGAATTCCAATATTTGGCTTCTTCAGTAATTACCTTAATCAGGCAAAGTTTGGGATCATCGATTCCTTGCGGAAACCATGCCTTTAACATTGGTTTCCAATGCTCTTCTATTTTACTGCGATCCACAATAAGATTGGAGGTTCCTTTCACATATAAATAAGTATTCGCACCAGGATGAGAATAAATGAGATATGCGCTATTGTCATAACTTTCTTCAAGAATTTTCTCTCCAAATTCATTGGTGAAGAACCAGATATTACCCTCACCATCTACATCAATTGTAGTGAGCGGTCGGGTAGATACCACACCTTCATTATCTACAGTAGTAAACATGCATACGTTTACATCCTTGATAAGGCTCTGCAACTTATCTACAGCCTCCTTATTATTATTGTTTTCACTTTTTGTTTTCATTTTGGGTAGTTTTCTTTTAATTAATTGCTTCCGGCTTGTCTTTCGGCCTGATCAATCAGTTGTTGATTAGCATAAATCGCAAATTCAACTCTGCGATTTTCCGCCATATGTGCAGGGGTGTCATTGGGAACTTTTGGCTGTTCTTCACCGTACCAGTCGATTCTCATTCTGGAATCGTCAACATTATTTGTTCCCAGGTAATCTGCTACTGCTTGTGCTCTTTTCTTCGACAAGGTTTTATTGTAGGAGTTTGAACCTTCTGAATCAGTATGACCTTCTATGAGAATATAAGTGTCCGGGTATTTATTCAGGATTTTAGACAGATCATTCAGTTTACCTCTAGCGGAAGTAGAAACATTTGACTTGTCAGTTGAAAAAAGAACCCCTGAATCAAATGTCACGTTAATACCTTCACCAACTCGTTGGACTTTAGCTCCTGGAATTTGAGAAATCTCATCGGCTTGCTTGTCCATTTTCTTTCCAATGATTCCTCCGGCTACACCACCAACCGAAGCGCCTATAATTGCGCCTAGCGCAGTATTACCTGCCGCTTTACCAATACCTGCACCTACGGCACCTCCTGCGCCCGCACCAATCATGGCTCCTTTTTGTGATTTAGTGAGCGAGCTACAACCAAGAATATAAAAGAGAATGATGCTGACTCCTATTACTAATGTGATTTTTCTTTTCATGATCTGTTAATTTTTATTCTCGCCAAAATAGATTGTTCTTTCATCGCTATCTTCATCATCTCTGAAAGGGATGAAATAACGATTTGTATTATTCTTTTTATTGAATGCTATTGCTTCCACCAATGGATGAGAGTTACTCTTTATTCCACTATGCTTGGCAACCAATCGATAATCTTTGCCGTCATTAGTAGTTGATTTCAATCTCGTATTGGAAGCGTATACTGGATATCCTTTACGTGATTCCTGATGTGGATGCTGTTGTATGTGTGAACGCCTTTCCATAATCAATAATATTTAATATTTAATTGGTAGAGAATGAGAGTAAAACCCAATGCCAGTTCTTTTTCTTCAAAAATCAAACACTTGCATAAAATTTTACTGGGGAATGGATTCCCCGAAGAAATAAGGCTCATTTGTAACTGGACCAGAGTACTGGTATGAATTAGAAATTACCAGACAGTTAGAGTGAAGGATTAGGAATGGAGAAAAGAGTTGCTGGTGTTTAGAGCTTTTTGCTATTTAGTTGTTTACAGTCCTCTTAGAAGTTATTTTATCCTTAAGTTTTTTAATAAGTGGCACTGCCTTTCCAATATAGTGGGAGGAATAATTCTTAATGAGTGTAGGGAGTATCAGTCCTAAAACCGGATTTGTTTTGCCCAGGATTTTCTTTGCGATCCATTCAATGGTCATTCCTGCACCTGTTTGAACAGCGCTGTTTTGGGTGGCATCTGGTATTGCCATTTTACCAACAAAGGAAGCAACTTTCAAAACGGGCTGCAATTCCTGTTTCAGTTCAGAAATGTCTTTTTGAATTTGTAGCTTTTGAAGCTGCAGCTTGTCTTTCAGACGTTGCTGCTCCTCCATCAGTGTTTCGTACGAAGTAATAGCTTCATTCATATACTTTGCGGATTAGGATGTGTTTGATCATGGGAAATAGAATATCTTGCGGAAAAAGAATAATGATAAGGATGAGTAAATATAAAAGCCGGATATAATACCAAAACCTGCAAGCATGTTATTCATTTGCTCTCCGAGCCACCACCCAAGTCCCATACACGCAAATAGCAACGCAAACATCAGGAACAGGATGATAATAACACTTGTAATTCCTGCTGATACAATTCCACTTGCCTTACCCGTGATATTAATTACAGATAATTTATAAAACGTGTCAAGGTAATCACCAATGTGATTGGTAAGGTCTTCCGCTTTGTCTTTGATTTCTCCCATGGATAACGTGTATTATTTGTAAAGTGTAGGCCAGTTTATATTAAATTTATTGTAGGGCGATTTTTCTTGCCAATTTCAATTCCTGCTACCTGATCTAAAATTTCGCTCTTTATGCTTTTATACTTTGTCAAACTTCTGTTGATGAGATCGCCCAGTTCGCAGGCAAATTTTCCTGTATGATTGACTAGGCGCTTTCTTAGATCACTTCCTTTTTCCGGAGCGGTGAAAATCCCAATAACTACTCCCGCTGTCGCTGCACTTGCAAGAGCGAGTAATGCTTCTTTGGTTTTCATAAAAGTTAGATGAAAGTAAATTTTTCTTATAGTAGGAAAACAATATGCCAAAATGATTTAGTGTTTGTGGGAAATAAAATCTACAGGTATAGCGAATTGACATATTAATAATAATGCGTAAGCGGAGTACTTGTAAAGGTTGAGGATTGGCGAAGTTTTACTGGCATAAGCTTTTCTGAGGTGTTGAAAGTAGAATAAGACGAATGAAAAAACTTTTGCTGCGTATTGCAGACTTTTCAAAATTTACCGGTCAGGCACTAAAACATTTTGTCCAGCCACCATTGGAAATGAGGGAGATATTGAAGCAATGTTATATTGTGGGATATCGATCATTATTTCTGATTGGATTCACCTGCTTCATAGCAGGAATTGTATTTACGCGTCAATCAAGGCCCTCACTGTCCTCGTTTGGAGCTGAGTCCTGGTTACCTTCTCTTGTATCGCAGGCAGTAGTACGTGCATTAGGTCCATTGATTACTGCACTGATTTGTGCCGGTAAATTAGGTTCTTACATAGGTGCTGAATTGGGGAGTATGCGTGTGTCGGAACAGATTGACGCCATGGAGGTTTCTGGTGTACGACCTTTTGCTTACCTCGTTAGTTCAAGGGTAATTGCCACAACAATCATGATCCCCGTTCTTGTAGTCTATGCGGATGCGGTGGCATTGTTTGGCTCGTTCCTTACTGTAAACTCGATTAACAATTCCAGTTTTCAGTTATTCATAATAGACGCAATGGGATCCATTACTTATTTAGATATTTTCTCATCAATTATTAAGTCAATTTTTTTTGGATTTGCCATTGGTCTGATTGGAAGCTATAACGGATACTACGCTACCGGAGGCACTATGGGTGTAGGAAAGGCTGCCAATACAGCAGTAGTTACGTCAATGGTGTCAATCTTTATTATTGAACTTATTGTTCTACAATTTGTCACTTTGATACGTCAGGGATGAAAAATACAAAGAGTGAAATTGAATATCGGGATGAGACAATAGAGGGAGATGTTGTAGCCCGAATCAGCCATCTTCAAAAATCATTTCAGGGAAGGGCAGTACTTAAGGATGTAAGCTTTGATCTTCATAAGGGTGAAAACCTGGTAGTGATAGGTAAATCAGGTGCGGGTAAATCCGTGCTCATCAAATGTATGGTAGGATTGATCGAGCCTGATGGTGGGGAGATCAATATTCTTGGATTTGATGTTACCCGACTCAATGCGAAAGAACTCAGGGAACTACGATTGCAGGTGGGTTTTTCTTTCCAGGGAAGTGCACTGTATGATTCAATGACAGTCCGCGAGAATCTTGAATTCCCATTAAAGCGAAATCTTGGAATTTATGAAAAGAAAGAATTGACTTCGAGAGTAGAGGAAGCGCTGAATAATGTAGGTCTGAGCAGAGCCATTGACCAATACCCTTCTGAGCTATCAGGTGGAATGAAGAAACGTATCGGTATCGCCCGAACACTAATCCTCAGACCAAAGATCATGTTGTATGATGAACCTACAGCCGGATTGGACCCTATAACTTCTGGTGAGATTAATGACCTGATTGTGAAAGTGAGAGAAGAATACAATACCTCTTCGATAATCATTACACACGATATCAGCAGTGCAAGAGCTGTTGGTGATCGTATTGTTGCGTTGCTGGAAGGAGCAATCAGGCAGGAAGGAACTTTTGCGGAAATGAAAGCTACATCCGATCCGGAGTTGGCACCATTCTTTAATTATTAATAATTAGTGTAATCCACAAAGAAAGTATGAAATCAGATGATACTCAACAGAATGTAAAACTTGGAATATTTGTTACCATAGGTATTGTTGTATTCCTTTTGGGAGTATTCTTTGTGGGAAGCCAGCACAGTTTGTTCAACCGTACATTCACTGCTTATGCTATATTTAAGAATGTCGAAGGTTTGAATCGTGGGGACAATGTATGGTTGTCAGGAGTGAAGATTGGAACCGTTAAAGATGTTGCGATATGGGAAGAAGGCAAGGTGGTAGTTAAAATGCTGCTGAAGGACAAACAGAATGAGTTCATCAAACAAAACGCAACCGCGTTTATTGGTTCAGATGGGTTCGTAGGTAACAAGATCGTAATCATACGCCCGGGTGATGCGAAGCAAATTCTTCAGGATGAAGATACGATCAACTCGATTTCTCCCACGGATACTCAGGAGCTTTTTAATCTGGCCAAAGACGTAGGTGAGAATACACGATCACTAACGGAGGATTTAAAGATACTGGTTGCCAAACTGAATAAAGGTCAGGGTGCAATAGGAGAGTTGCTTGACGACAACGGTCCGATCTCAAACGAGATCCGACTTTCTGTCGGTAAATTGAAAGAGACCACTACCCAATCTGCCCTGGCCGCAGGGCAATTAAACTCTATGATGTATAAAATCAATAATGGAGATGGGTTACTTAATCGTCTCGCTACTGATACTACATTTGCTGCAGTATTTGATACTACATTGATGAATATAAAAAGTGTTAGCAAGAATGCATCAGCAATGTCAAAAAATCTTGAAGAGGTGGTTAAAAAATTGAATAATAAGAATAGTACGGTCGGATTGGTTCTTACTGATACCATATTCGCCAATAAACTCAAAGTGACTGTTGACAATGCCAAGTCGGCATCTTTCAAGCTGGATGAGAATCTGGAAGCAATGCGTCACAATTTTCTGTTTAGAAAATATTTCAGAAAGAAGGATAAAGAAAAAGCCGCCACTGAAAAGGTTGGTTCGGAATAATTGTTTTGGTAATTGAAGCCTTTCGAAAGAAAGACTGGTTAGTTATCAGCACCTCAAAATGGGGATTTTTATCCTCGTTTACGCTCATTTTATTTACTTGGGCAAATTTTTTCCATGGCATAATTTTTCACTTATAAAGGTCTAAAAACGACCGTGGATGAAGGTAAATCCTATAGTTAAAAAGACAGGAATCAGAATTCTTAAAATTGTTGCATGGATTACTTTTTCAGTGGCGTTTTTACTAGTTGCTATTGCTCTTCTGATACAAGTTCCTTCTATTCAGAATAAAGTAGTTCAAAAAGCCGTTTCTTTTCTAAGGAAAAAAATTAAAACAGAAGTTCGGCTCGATCAGATCAACATCTCTTTTCCAAAGAAAATTGTACTGACCGGATTATATATAGAAGATCAGCAACGGGATACACTTATTTATGCGGGTGAACTGGGCGTGGATACTGATCTGTGGGCTTTACTAAACAACGAGATTCAGCTCGATGAAATTGATTTGACTGATGTTACAGCTAACGTATCCCGATCATCAAAAAGTAATTCGTTTAATTTTAGTTATATCGTTGATGCATTTGCGAACGATGCTATTAAAGCAACCGCTGACACGATTGCTTCACCCTGGACATTTGCTGTCGGTAATATTCAAATACTGAATACTTCTCTTTCTTATAAATACAGCCTGACAGGGATAATCGCAGAAGCGAAAAAAGGTGAGGCTGAAGTTGAGATGAACGAGTTTGATCTCGAAAATACCATCTACAAAGCAGGAGACATTTCGTTTAAAGATGTGAGAGCCGCAGTGCTACTAAAACAATCAGAGTCTTCATCCAATTCATCACAGGATACCAGCGCTTCCGCTATACCAACCCTTGGGTTTGACAGGATTACATTAACAGAAATAAAAGCTGTTTATACCAATCAAACATCCGGACAGGTAGCACGACTTGCCATTGGAGGCGCTGAAGTTGAAGCCAATGAAATCAAATTGCAAGAGCAAATGATTGACCTTGAGAGAATCCAATTTTTTAATTCGTTTATTTCCTATCAGCAGATGAAAACGCCCGGGCAATTGAGATCTCAGAATACTGAGCAGCGTGGAGTAGCTTCGCCATGGGGCCTTAAATTAGGCGATCTTGATCTAACAGGGCTCTCGTTGCAATACTACAATTTCGCAGAGCCGGTAATAAACAAGGGCATTGACTTCAACCATCTTTGGATTTCGAAACTGAACCTGAAAGCCAGCAATCTCGCACTGGAAGGGAGTGAAATAGAGGGGGAGATAGAAGAGTTTAGCCTTTTTGAAAAGAGCGGACTGTCAGTCAATTCATTTCAATCTCAGTTTGCAATAAAGAATAATTCACTTCAAGTAAATGGATTGTCATTACAAACACCTGGAAGCAGAATCAATCTGGATGCAAAAGCTGAATTCAATTCATTGTTAACCATTTCAAATGATTATCCGGAAGCATCGGTTGAATTGGTATTGAAGTCTTCCTCGTTAGCTGTGCGGGATCTGCTCTATTTTCAGCCAAATTTAATGGATAGTATTCCGTTGAAAATTAAAAAGCCATTTTCGGTAGATGCTGATATAATTGCGAAAGGAAAAGTAAATGACATGAAAATCGATCGTTTTAATGTCAGGCTATTGGATAGCACAAGATTGAGTTTGACAGGAAGTATAAAGGGACTTCCTGATTTTACCCACCTGTTGACGGACATTAAGTTGAAGGAATTTCATACTACTAAAATTAACATAAGAGCTCTTTTAGCTGATTCATTGATTCCAGCCTCAATCAATATCCCAAATTGGCTGACGCTGAATGGAGATTTTAAAGGAACTCCAGATCAACCGTATATAAATGCATTACTACAAAGTAGCTCGGGTTCGCTTTCTGTAGATGCGAAAATGAACCTCAATTCTAAGATAAAAGAGAATTATAAAGGAGAACTAATAGTGAGTGAACTCAATGTTGGTGAAATTCTTGGAGATACAACTTTAGGAAAACTGGATATGAAGGCTTCACTGGCGGGATCAGGATTAAAACTGAATGAGCTTGACGCAGCTTTCGAGGTGAAGGTCAACCATTTTGAATATAATGATTACGATTACAAAAATTTTAATCTGAAAGGTTCAATGCAAAAGTACTTCTTTTCGGGAAGCGCTTTCTACGAGGACAAAAACTTAGACTTTCACATCAAAAGGCGATCTGGATTATAATGTGGATGTTCCCGATTACAAATTTACTTTTGCGCTTGAAAATGCTGATCTCAAAGCACTGAATCTGACTGACCGGTCACTCAGAGCTAAATGCACACTGGATGTGAATCTGGCGACCAACGATTTTCGGAAGATTAATGGCAACCTGGCCATTCGCAAATTCGGTGTGTACAATGGTCAACAACTATACATGATCGATTCATTGCTCTTTGCCTCAATTGATCAGGAGGGAGAAAGTGAGATTTCTATCCGTTCGGATATACTCACCGGAGATTTTAAAGGAACAATTAATCTTTATGCTTTGCCTGATGCGATAAAAAGACACTTCAATAATTATTTTTCATTGAAAGATCCTGATTTCGATAAGGTTATTCCTGAACAGAATTTTGAATTTAATCTTGAACTTAAAAATACAGACTTGCTTACTGAAGTATTATTTCCTGACCTTGAACCTTTCGTTCCGGGCGAAATTGCAGGCGAGTTTAACAGCGCAGAAGATAATCTCAACCTTCGCTTCGGAATATCGAAGATAAAGTATGGTAGTTTTGGAATCGATTCGATTCGTTTAAAAGTCACGTCCGATAAAAAAGAATTGAAGTACTCATTTTCAGTTCGCGATTTATCAATGGATACATTACGAATTGCAGGACTTCGTCTGTCTGGAAAGGTGGCCAGTGACTCAATTCATACGCGTTTTGCTGTATTAGATTCCGTTCGCGATGAAAAGTATGTATTTGGAGGAATTATTAATAGCAAGAAAGAAGCATTTCAGTTTAGATTTCTTAATGATGAATTGTTGTTGAATTATAAGGAATGGAAAGCCCCTGACGACAACTACCTTCAATTCAAAGATTCTGGATTGAAGCCATATCATTTCGAAATATCAGACGCAAATCAGAAGATCGCCTTGCAAAAGAAGGATGGAAAAGATTCTGTGCTTTCGCTTGTATTCTCTCAGCTGGAATTGAAAAACATTACAAGCCTGGTTCAGGGTATTACACCTATTGCCGGAGTAGCCAATGGTGACCTGAATATTTCAGTAGCGGAAAGAGGTGCATTCAATTCGAATCTTAAGATTCAGGATTTTGCCCTGCTTGGGCAAATATGGGGAAACCTGTCGTTGGTAATGAGTCAAAGGCCCAACTCACCATATGACATTAAGTTAGGTGTGAAGGGTGAGAATGTTGATTTGCAGATTGCAGGTAACTATTCGGCCAACTCAGTTAAACCGGAACTTGATCTTAACCTTACCCTTCAAAAGATAAACCTTGCCGCGTTTCAGCCACTCACGCTCGGCCAGGCTAAGAAAATGGATGGAACACTTATTGGTGAAATAACAGTAAAGGGCGAGGTAAGCAAACCCGCCATCAATGGTGACTTGATTTTTAAAGATGCAACGATAGTTCCCGCTGTGGTAAATAGTGCCTTTATATTGAAGAATGAAAAAATAGCAATTAAAGAATCAGGACTTGTCCTGTCAGACTTCACTATCCGTGATGAAAGAAATAATACGGCAATTATTGATGGATCAATTGGAAGCTCCAACTTCAAATCGTACCGATTGGATCTGGATGTAAAAGCCAGGGATTTTCAGATGCTTAACTCTACTTACGATGATAATAAACTCTTTTATGGGAAAGTTAGCGTAACTACGAATATTAAGATCAGAGGTACATCGGATGAACCTAAGGTAAATATGAACGTAAGCCTCGGTGATAAGAGTAATTTCACTTTTGTTGTGCCACAAACTGAAAAGGGCGTACAGGACCAAAAGGGTATTGTCACTTTCGTTGATAAAGATGCCGAGACTGATCCTTTCCTGGCTGGCGTTCATCCCAATGATACAACGATGACTGCTTTTCGTGGTGTAGATCTCACAGCAAATATTGAGCTATCCGGAGGAGAGACGTTTAACATTGTTCTTGATCCTGCATCGGGTGATCAGCTTTCGGTGAAAGGTAAATCTGCTTTGACATTGAACATGGACACCTCCGGTGAAATGCAACTGACGGGGCGCTATGAAATTGTCTCGGGAAGTTATGATTTCTCATTTTATAAACTTGTAAAGAGAAACTTCATCATTGAAAAAGGAAGTGTAATCAGTTGGCTGGGAGATCCTATGGAAGCGCAGCTTGATATTAAAGCACTTTATAAAATAGAAACTTCTCCAATGGAATTGGTGTCAAATCAGATTGATATCTCTAACTCATCCGAACTTAATACCTATCGGCAACGATTGCCCTTTATGGTGTATCTGATGATAAAAGGAGATATGCTTACTCCTGAAATTTCATTTAAACTGGATATGCCGATTGAAAAGCAGAATGCATTTGGCGGAAACATCTATGCAACAATTCAGGATCTGAATACCCGGGAATCTGATTTAAATAAGCAGGTGTTTGCACTGCTTGTATTGAAGCGTTTTATCACCGAAAATCCATTGGAGAGTCAAAGTGGTGGTGATACGGAAGGCTCTGCCCGGTCCAGTGTGAGTCGCGTTCTCACGGATCAACTCAACCGCCTTTCCGAAAACGTCAAGGGAGTGCAACTGTCTTTTGATGTGAAATCGTATCAGGATTATACAACAGGCACCGCGCAAGGACAGACTCAACTGCAATTGGGTGTTTCTAAAACATTGTTTAATGACCGCCTGGTAGTGAAAGTATCGGGTAACCTTGATATTGAAGGTGAGAACGCTTCCCAGCAACATTCAGCGGCTGATTACATCGGTGACCTTGCATTGGAATACAAAATTACCAATGACGGGCGGTTTCGTATTTCCGGATTCAGGAATAGCAACTATGATATGATTGACGGTGAATTGACTGAAACAGGTGCTGGCCTCATCTATATCAAGGACTATAATGCGTTAAGTGAACTTTTTAAGGCGAATGAAAAGGAGAGTAATTGATTTGTGTTTCTTTACTATTGATTTTAAAAGAGGACTTTATCTTCTTTTAACCGGATTTCTATTGCTAAGCGGCTGCTCATCTACAAAATACTTGAAAGACGGAGAGACATTTTATAACGGGGCGGAGATAGAATTTGATACAGAGGGAAGGAGAATAGGAAGAAAGAAAATCTTAGAGAAGGAATTGAAGGAATATATAGCAGTAAAGCCAAACGCAAAATTCTTAGGCTCACGTCCCGGAGTTTGGTTTTTATTTCAGACCAGGCAATCCAAATAAGAAGAAAGGGATTAAAGAAATTTTAAGAATAAACTAGGAACTCCTCCGGTATTGTTAGGTGATGTTACTCCTGGTCGTACTTCAAAAACGATGGAAGGCTATCTGTACAACGAAGGCTACTTCAATGAAGGTCACTTCTTCAGTGAAGACCAAAAAGAAAGAGAGTACCGTAATCTATACGGTGAGACTGAGCGGCCGTTTCGGCTGGATAGCATAGAATATCCAAAACCAAAACAGTGTGTACGCACAGATCATTAAAGCCCTGAAAGAGAAATCTTTGTTAAAAGAGAAGCAACGTTATCAATTGGGAAGGCTGGAAGCGGAGCAAAAACGTATTGAAAAAGAATTAAAGGATGTTGGCTTTTATTATTTCGATGATAAATATTTGTTATTTGTTGCTGATAGCACTGTTGGTAAACGCAGAGTTAATCTTGAATTGGAGTTAGAACCTGACATGCCGAGGCGAGCGAAGCGTATTTACAAGATTAATGAAGCTACCATTTTCCCCGAATATACATTGTCTTCGGATTCACTGGCTACCCGTGGTGATACAATCAAAGTAGATAACTATAACTATGTCGAGCGTTCACATTTTTTTCGCCCTAGAGTGATTACAGAAGTAATCAATATCAGAAAAGGAGAGGTGTACAGCAAGGAGAACCAGGACCTGACAATCAATCACCTCATGGGATTGGGCGCATTTAAATTTGTAAACATAAAATTCAGACCTGCTTATAGAGATTCTTCCTTGCTGAATGCCAGTATTTTCCTGACTCCTCTCAAACGGAAATCATTGCGCGCTGAAGTACAAGGTGTTTCAAAGTCAAATAACTTTGTAGGACCTGGATTGTCTTTTGTTTTTACAAACCGGAACTTCCTGAGGGGGGCGGAGCTTTTTCAGGTAAAATTTAATACTGCTTATGAGATTCAAATTACGCGACAAAGTCAGAATCAGAACCCATTAAATTCGTTTGAGCTGGGAGTAGAGACTAGCCTGACGGTGCCCCGGTTTATGACTCCTATTCCTATTGATTTTAGTTTAAGACGATATTTACCAAAGACCCAGTTTAAGCTGGGATACAATTTGCAAAACAGACTTGGCTACTTTCGACTGAGTTCATTCAACGCAGGTTATGGTTATAATTGGAGAGAGTCAGCAGCAAAAACGCACGAATTGTTTCCTATTGATATCACCTTCGTTCGGACAGACAAAAAGTCTCCCAAATTTGATTCTCTTTTGATGAAGAACAGGGTTCTTGCTAACTCGTTTGAAAATCAGTTCATCATTGGTACGCGTTATTCATATACTTATAACTCACAATTAATGGAAATGCGGTTAGATGCCTATGAGAAAAAGAAAATTAAAGAGCATAGTTTTTACTTTAATGGAAATGTGGACGTAGCCGGCAACCTGATGTATAGTATTCAAAATAGTATGGAAAAGTCCCACGAAGGACCATTTGAATTATTTGGTTCACCATATTCTCAGTTTGTGCGTACCGATGTTGATTTCCGTTATTACTGGCAGCCCGATGCCAATAATAAGATTGCAACCCGCGCGGCATTTGGTATAGGATATTCATATGGCAACTCGACTACGCTTCCATACATTAAGCAATTTGCTATTGGAGGATCAAACAGCATTCGCGCTTTTCCAGCGAGGTCCATTGGACCTGGTTCATATAATATAATGACTGATCCAAGATACGAGGGCAATACCGTATTGTTTGTGGATCAGCGGGCGGATATAAAAATGGAATGGAACCTGGAATATCGCTTCACTATTTATAAAGGATTTAAGGGTGCTTTATTTGGTGATGCAGGTAATATATGGCTGCGAAAGTATGACTCGCTGCGCCAGGGAGGTGAGTTTAATAAGGATACCTTCCTTAAACAGCTTGCCATTGGTTCAGGGTTAGGATTGCGGTACGATCTTAGTTTTTTTGTTATACGCCTGGATACGGCTTTTCCCTTGCACCGCAATGATGCCGGGTGGGTAATCAAAGACATTGATTTCGGAAGCAGATCGTGGAGAAGGAATAACCTGATCTTCAATATCGCGATCGGCTATCCATTCTGATAACGAAATGTGGTTACCAAGGCGTAATTAGTTTTGATAAATTGGACTTACTTCTTGGGAATCAGAATGAAGAATTCTGCGCACTTGTTGAGCTCACCACGAGCTGTAATGTAACCCCCATGGTTTTCAACAATCTTTCTGGCAATCGCAAGGCCTATGCCCGTTCCTTCGTAGTTCCTGCCGTGAAGACGTTGAAAGATTCCGAATATCTTCTCCCTGTATTCGTCTTCGAAGCCGATACCGTTATCTTTTACAGAAATGCAAACAAACTCTTTTGGATTTACATTAAATTCCTGAATCACATCCAATGGTATTTTCTTTTTCTTCAATGATGACTGGGAACTTCTCCGGTCTTATTAAGAATTTAAGAGAAGGCTGATCAGATTCTGGAAGAGCTGTCGCATTTGACCAGGAACAGCAGTGATAATAGGTAAAGTGTCTTTGACTTCAATCTTCGCATCCTTTTCTCGAATAGCTATTTCAAGGTCTTCGCAAATCCGCTTGATAATCAGATTGGGATCGACCGTTTCTTTGTTTACCCCATTATTGGAAAGTTTTGATAGAGTCAATACATCTTCAATTAAAGTTTGCATTCGGCCGGAAGCCGAGATCATTTTGGTAAAATAATTCTGTTCATCAGGTAGTAACTTGTCTTTAACCTTTTCCTGAAGGATATTTCCGAAGGCCTGAATTTTTCTCAGTGGTTCTTTCAAATCGTGGGAAGCCACTGACGCAAACTGCAATAGATCATAATTGGAGCGTTCCAGCTTAATATTGGTATGCTCCAGTTGCTCGGAGGCTACTTTCAGATCTTCGTAATTTTGCGCGATAATGTTTCCAGCTTTCTTTCTATCAGTGATATTGGTGTGAGTGGTAACAACTCCATCAAGCATTTTTACCACAGCAATGTCATACCATTTATCTTCGGTAGAACTGTAATTCTCAAATCGATCCGTTTCGCCTGACTCAACTACCTCAACGAATTTCTCGAAATAGCCGTTCTTCTTGTTTTCGGGAAATATACTTAGCATGCGTTTTCCCTCTAGTGCCTCTGCTTGCTTCCCGAGAAATTTTTCAGCAGTGGGGTTGATCATCAGATATTCAAAATCAATAATTTCATTTTTGCTATTACGAATCGCTTTCTTTGCAATAATTCCATTCGTTGAGCTGGTGAATACACTTTTCAGTAAACTATTAAGTTTCTTTGTTTCCGTAATATCTATGAAATTAATAACCAAGCCATCGGGCGTTTTATCTCTTCTGATGTATGGAACAATACGCATTAAATAGAAATGATCGTCCTGTATGGATATTTCTTTTTCAATGGGTTCAGAAGTTTTTAATACTTCTTTAATACTGCTTGTAAGGTCGATGTTTTTCAGATTGTTGCTGATATCCTGAAGAGATCTCCCCACGTCAGCCTGAATAAGATTGACCATACGTGTTACCGAAGGGCTGAACTTGCGAATGATCATTTTTTTATCAACCAGAATCTGGCCAATTTCTGAATTGTTGAAGTAGTTGTTCATGTCATCGTTCAACTCTATCAATTCCTTGATCTTTGCCTGATGCTCGCCACTTACAGTGTGAAGTTCTTCATTCAATGATTGTAATTCTTCATTGGTACTTTGAAGCTCTTCATTGGTAGAAATCATTTCCTCATTTGTGGATTGCAGCTCTTCATTGGCTGTTTCCATTTCCTCAATCACGGCTTGAAGATTTTCGCGCGTATCGGATAGTTCCTGCTCCAGATCATCAATTCTTTCCTGGCTGGTAATGGAATCGTATTCAACGGTTTTGATTGCCTTCACTTCAAAGGGGTCTTCTTCGAAGATCACACTAAGAAAAGCCTGCTGAAAATCCCTCTGAAGGAGATACGGTTTTACAATGATGGTGATATATCGCTCTCCGGTGGGCTCATGAACAAGCACCCTTTTCATCAACGAGCGTTCATTGTCGCTGATCGATTTTCGAACACTTACTCCCAGCGCAACTGAAAGGTCAGGAGGAACAAGTTTCATTAAATTGAAATGTAAATTGTCTTCCGGAAGCCTGATGAAGTTTTTATAGTTCCCGATTGCATGTTTTACATTGAAATCCCTGTCGATCAAAAAAGACGCAATTTTCTTTTCTTCGAGTAATGTGTCCTTGAATATTTCCGCAAGATGAGTTTGAAGATTTTTTTGATTGTTAGAGGTCTTATTACCAATCGAATAAATCTGACTATCCGGTGGAGAAAACATACTATCCTGGTCGGAAATACCTGTTTTGGAGACGCATTGAAAGAGTTTCCATTTACGATTCACTTCTTTCATTACGTCCTTTAGAATCCCTATGTTTTCACTTGGGCCGAGCATAAGGAAAGAATTGACATCCAACGCAAAGTGAAATTTCTTCAGCATTTTACGCTGAAGAGTAGCGTTCACATAAATGAACATATTGCGACAGGTTAACAGGTCGAGGTGACTAAACGGAGGGTCTTTCAGAATATCATGATTGGCAAAGACAACGTGTTTCCTTAATTCTTGTGAAACGCGGTACATACTCCCTTCGATAGTGAAATATTTTTGCAGGTATTCAGCAGAAATATCCTTCTCAATGCTTGAATTGTATAATCCTCTGGAGGCAATTTCCAATGCTTCTGTGTCAATATCTGTAGCAAAGATTTTGAGGTTGGGAAAATTGATTCCGGTGACTTTCATGTGTTCAAGGAACAACATGGTCACTGAATAAGCTTCTTCACCGCTACTACAGGCCACCACCCATACTTTTATGGCATCTTCCGGTTTATGTTTGGCAAGAATTGAAGGTATTACCTCGCTCTTCAAAATCTCAAAAGCTTCACGGTCACGGAAAAACTTGGTAACGTTAATCAGAAATTCTCTTCCCAAAACCTTTAACTCTTCTGGGTTGTCAACGAGGTATGATCTATAATCTTCAATCAAACCAATTCCTAGTTCAGACATTCTTTTCGCCAATCTTCTGAACAGCGTGGGCCTTTTATATAAAGTGAAATCATGTTTCGTAGACTGATTCAGCAATTCAAGAATCTCCCTTAGTACAAGCTCATCTTTCTGACTCAACTTGCTTAATGATTTCATTAAAGGAACTTCTTTTACATATTCCGTGATTTCTTCTCCTATCATTTCGGGGGGAAGAATCAGATCTGCATGACCGCTGGTAACCGCACTGTTTGGCATCCCATCGAATGCTGCGCTGAGAGGATCCTGAACGACAACAGTACCACCCTTTTCTTTGATGGCTTCAATTCCTTTCGTTCCATCTGTGCCTGTTCCGGAGAGAATAATAGCGATTGCATTTTTTCCCGCATCCTCAGCCAGTGATTCAAAGAAAACATCAATGGCATTATTGGGGAGTTTTGATTTTAGTTTTTCATCCAGACGCAATTTTCCCTGGTGAATCGTAATTAGTTTTTTGCTGGGAATGACGTAAATGCAATTCGGCATTACGACCATGCCGTCCTGTGCTTCAAACACGTTCATTTGAGTGTGTCGCGAAAGAAGTTCGGCCATCAGGCTCTTATAATCGGGAGACAGATGTTGAATAACAACAAATGAAAACCCAGTGTTGTCAGGCATATAGTCAAACAAGTCATGGATAGCCTCCATGCCGCCTGCCGATGCGCCAATGCCAACAATAATGGGATTTGTGGTTATTTTATTATGTGGGTCTGTTGCTTTCGTCTTCATTTAAACTAACCTTTGTAAAGTAAAAAAGTATGCCCACATTT
>JBGATZ010000041.1:0-17699 GCA_044228905.1 Cyclobacteriaceae bacterium
GGATCACTTCAGGTAGTGTACAAACGGCTCAGTGTTTCCCGCGAAACGCCCAGGTAAGCTGCGATCAGATTTTTTGGAACCATGTTATAGAGCTCAGGATATTGGTGAATCAATTCTTCATATCGTTGCCTGGTATCATTGTTCATTAATGAAAGTAATCTTTTCTGCGAAGCCACGAATCCTCTGTTGGTACGCCACCTGAAGAAATGCTCAACGGCATGTAACTCACTGCATAATTTTTCCCGGTCTTCACTGGTTAGACAAAGAACAACGGCATCGGTAATACAGTCGATGGTAATAGTAGCGTTGGTATGATTGTATAATGCGTTGTAATCGGATGCCCACCACTCGGGCATGGCGAATTGCAGGATAAACATCTTCATATCGCCATTGATAAAGAATGACTTGAGACAACCGGAAACCACGAAGTATTCGCGCTCTACCGATTCTCCTGCTGTAAGAATGACCTGTCCCTTCCTGAATTGCTGTTCTTTAAAATGAGAAAAGAAGTGATTGAACTGTTCGTCACTGAGTTTGGTAGTTTTAGTGACATGATTCTTTAAAATCTCTTTTGAATCCACTTTGCTGAGCGATTTGTTTATCAAAAACCTTTAAAAAAGGTAAGCCGATTTTGCAAGATTATCAACCGGTTTGACAATGGTCATCAGCATCAGCGTTTATTACGGGCGAATGCATTAAAGGCAGTTGATTTTAATTTGTAGTAGTTATTAAACTGCGAGTAGCTGAATGAGAACGTACGGCCATCTGCCAGTGTGATAGAAAAAGTGTCGGTGAAACTGGCGGGCCGGGCATCAGTTTCTTTTTTCGATACTTTAGACCGGAAACCGGTTATTTCTGAAAGCAGGAAACGGTGTTGATGTTTTTGAAATACGTATGAGATGATCAGCTCTTTGTCAAGAATCAATACCGATTTGATCGAAGAAAAAAACGTGATGAGAGCGGAAGGAACCAGGCAAAGAGAGAGTACGGCAATCCAAAATAAAAAAGACCGGAAATCGATTTTCCCATTATCAATACTGTAATAAACACACAACGAAAGGATGGACGCCAGCGCAATCGCCCCCGCGATATTGGCCGCATAATATTCCCACCGAGTAGTGATCACTAGTCCTCTTTTCATTTGTTTTTTAATAAAAACGCTGGCAAATATAATAGCCAATAACGGAGATGTCATTTTAATTCATGACAGGAATTGCGCACACCGCCCTTCTTTTGTCAGAATCACCCCCGCTTCTTATGGAGCCGGCCGATCATCTTTGTGTCAATTATTTTAATTATGAAAGAGAAGAAAGATCAATTACAGGCTGCGCTTACAACAGCTTTTGATGAATTCATAACTGCGCTATCATCTTTTGATGACAATGTAATTAATAATGTACCGTTTGCCGGAAGCTGGACACCCGCTCAGGTCGCCATGCATATCATCAAAGCCACCGATGGCGTTCCGGATAGTGCAACCCAGGTAAGTGATCGTGAACCGGGTTTGTATCTTCCAATGATCCGCCCGTGG
This sequence comes from Cyclobacteriaceae bacterium, assembly GCA_044228905.1. GTDB lineage: Bacteria > Bacteroidota > Bacteroidia > Cytophagales > Cyclobacteriaceae > ELB16-189. The sequence goes on from JBGATZ010000041.1 coordinate 1,532, forward strand.
TGGGAAGACCTCAATCAGAAATTCAAATCTCCGGAACCGCTATTGCCTGACGAAAAGCTTCATTCCAAAAAAGAACTGCTTGCCGAACTGCAACGGGTGAGAGCAAAAGATGTGGAGATTATTTTGAATCAGGATCTCACGCTTGTCTGCATGGATTTTGAACTTCCCACGATTGGCTTCCTCACCCGCTACGAATGGCTATGGTTTATTCAGATGCATCTGAACAGGCACACGTACCAATTGAAGAATATGAAACATCAATTCATTTTGTAACACATGTTACAGAGAATGATAATCATACACCCTTCAATATAGTCTGTCATTGTCTCTCGCTGAGTATGAAAACAGACTGGTCTTGCCTGGATTCTATTCGTCCTTCAATACATCAACCGGATTGGTTAACGCAGCCTTGACAGAATGATAGCTGGTGATTAATACTGCCAGTGCAAGAGTGCTGAGTCCCGCAAAGAAAAAAATCCAGAGTGATGGTTTGATCGCGTAGGCAAAGTCCATCAGCCAGAAGTTCATCAGGTAGTACGCAACCGGTGCTGCGATGACGAAGGAAATCACGATCAGCTTCGTGTATCCTTTCGAAATCAGGGTTAGGATATTATAAACGGAAGCACCCGATACTTTGCGAATTCCTATTTCTTTGGTACGCTGTTCGAGTGAATAGATGATCATACCCAGTAAACCCAGGCAGGCAATAAGAATGGCCAATGAAGCCATTACGGTGAGTACTTTGCCGAATTGTTGCTGAGTAGAAAACGTATTGGCAAAGTTTTTATCCACAAACTCATACTGAAACGGAGTATCACCAGCGTGCTGCTTCCATTGTACCTGCATTTGTGTTAACGTATTCTGCCATGCCTCTGCATGTTGTGCCTGCACCTTAATAACCAGGTACCTTCGGTCACCATCAATCAGGAATTTATTTTTTACATTGAATATGGCCATCGCATCGATGGAGGAAGAGATGCTCATGTAATTGAAATCTTCCACTACGCCAATCACTTCAAAGCTTGGTACATCGTCACCATTATTTGGATAAGTAATTTTCTTGCCGATCACGGACTCATCCAACGTCCAGCCGATCCGACGCACGGCACTTTCATTCAGGATCACGCGGGTGGAGTCACCCGGATTTCCGGGCTGAAAATTTCGTCCATAGCGAAGCTTGATTTTTAGCGTAGGGATGTAATTGTCATCGGCCATCGTATAATTCAGCGGAAGCTTCAGATCGTCAGATCCCTCAATAGAAAATGAATCACCTCCGAAAACATTTGGTGGCGCAGAGGTACACCACGAAGCGCTAATTGCACCTGGCACATTCTCCATTGAACTCACCAGGCTCTCACCGTTCTTCACCGATTCAGCATGATACAACACTACGAGGTTATCTTTGTTAAAGCCCAGATCCTTTTCAGTTACATAATTGAGTTGCTGAAAGACGACCGCAGTACAGATCATTAATATAATCGACACACTGAATTGAAAAACCACCAGCCCGTTTCGGAAACTGTTTCCTTCACGTCCTGCTTTTGACTTTCCCTTGAGTGCACTTACGGGATTAAATGCAGTGAGGAACAGGGCCGGATAGCTGCTGGAGATCAAGGCCATCAATACGGTCAGCGACAATAATCCGGTGATCAGAATGGGATCGCTGAATAAATGCAGCGAAAGTGTTTTTCCGGTGATCAGGTTAAAACCGGGAAGTAATAGTTGAGCAAACGCAATGGCTGTAATCAGAGCGATTGAGCAAAATGTAAGAGCTTCAATGAAATAGCTTAACGTCAGCTCTTTTTTACCTAATCCGAGTATCTTACGGATACTTGCTTCTTTTATTCTTCTCGTGAACTGTGCCGTGGAGAGATTCATGAAGTTAATGCACGACAACAGTACAATGAAAATAGCAGCGCCAATAAAGGAATAGATAATCTTGATGTTTCCTACATCGGGAAATGACCCGACCACCGTCTGCTCAGGCAGATGCAATGAGGTGATGGGTTGCAGAAATAATTCCCATTGCTTGCCTGACTTGACGTATTCATCATACGTCATGCCCATCGCTGCCCTGATGCTTTCATCTGCCCGCTTCCGTGGAATTCCTTTTAGCTTCTCACGAACGTCTGCAAGGTTTGCTTGCGGGCTAAGCAAAACAAATGTTTCCAGTTGGGTCCACACCCAACTCCAGTGTCTGTTTTCGACAGCCGGAAAACTTTTCATGGACAATAGAATCTCAAAATGCATGGTTGAATTATCGGGTGTGTCTTCGAGCACTCCCGTCACTTCATAGGTTTTGCCTTCTCCTCCGTTCAATCCTCCCAGCCGAACCATCTTGCCGATCGGGTTTTCATCACCAAAGTATTTTGCAGCGGTGGACCGTGTCATCAGAAGTGTATTGGCTTGCATAAGTGAAGAGGCTTCATCACCCTGGATCAACGGAAAGTTGAACACCTTAAAGAAATTGGAATCAGCGGCAAGAATTTTATTTTCTTCAAAGGCAATGACCTTGCCGTTCTGACCAATGTATGAAACAATGAAATCGCCCGGAGTATGAAAACTGGATGTCAATTCCACTTCAGGAAGTTCTTCTTTGAGGGCATGAGCAACACCAGGACCTGTGCGTGAAAACTGACTGCCGCGATCTTCCGACCAGATGAACGTTTGGTTTACACGATATAACCGGTCGGAATTTTTATGAAAGCTGTCATAGCTGAATTCGTGAGATACATATAAATAGATAATCAGTGTGCTGGCAATGCTAACGGTAAGCCCCAGCAGGTTGATGATGGAAAATAATTTTTGCCGTTTCAGGTTGCGGACAAAGAGCAGAATGTAATTCCGGATCATAGCAGTACAGGTTTCCGCCTTGCCTGGTCAAAGCCTGTGCCATTTGTAAAACGATTGAATAATAGCCGTTTTTATGCTATGCGATGTACGGTTGCGGATCTATCCGTTCGGTATTGGAACTTGTTTTTTGAATGTAAAATGAATGCGGGGCCTCCTACCGCAGACCCCGCAAGACCAGATACAGTCTGCGATGTCTTCTTTGAATTACCAGATCACCTCAAACAAAAAGATAATTACTAATAATACGGAGACTGTAATTACCAGGAACCACTCTCTTTCCAGGAAATAGCTGATCTTTTTCATAGGCTTCATTTTAGGCGGGGGATTACTAAACAAGTCTAATCTACATCACCAAAATGGTTAGGCACATCAGCGTGGGATGGACAATCGTTTCTTGTGGACGGAGGAGGGAAATTCAGCGGACAAATGGGTTTTAATCAGGACAATAATTTCACCGTACTTAATAATTCGTCACGAAAGGTCTTACTGATCGGGATTTCTTTTTCTTTTAAACGGATACTGTCGCTGTTGATGGCGGTGATACACGATACATTTACAATAAAGGAACGATGGACCTGGAAGAATTTTCTGGGAGGGAGATTAGTGATGAAATCTTTTAATGAACTCCGCACAGGATGTACTCTCGTCAGTGTGTGAATCTCCACGTAGTTGCGATCCTGCTCCATGTAAAGGATATCATCAAAGGGAACTTTGATAAACATCTTTCCTTCCTTTACAAAAATGCTGTCCTGCAGGATAATGTCAGCGGTGGGCTCGATGGCATTGGTAAAATTCAATAAGGCAATTTCAATGGCTACGTACAGGTCGTCTTTGGTAAAAGGTTTCAGCAGGTACCCATTGGGCCGTACTTGTTTGGCTTCAGCTACCGTATGGCTATCGGAATAAGAAGTACAAAAGATAAACGGCAGACGAAGTTTCTCCCGAATGATTCTCGCCAGTTCAATGCCCTCTGCACCGTTTCCGAGATTAATATCCAGTAAAATGAGGTCAGGTTTCTTTTCTGTAATGAGGGTGAGTGCTTTTTCTATTGATTTTGCGATACCGCAAACTTCATAGCCGACAGTTTCCAGCATCAGCTTCATATCATTGGCAATGATCATCTCATCTTCTACGATCAGCAGCTTTACTTTGCTCATGCGGATAGTTTTGATTCTTTGAAACGAATATAGAAATGAGCTCCTCCTTCATTAGTGATGGTCAATGAACCATCCAGTTGCTCGATCAGCATACGAACCAATTTCAATCCAAGCGAATTCAGCTTCTCTTCATTGAAGTCTTCAGGCAACCCTTTACCGGAATCGGAGATACGCAAATGATAATACGCTGAATCGTCACGCGTCAGATCTACCTTTAATTTTCCTTCTGTCATTCCGTTGAATGCGTACTTGTAGGAGTTAGTGATCAATTCGTTCAGAATCAACCCCAATGGAATAGCGGTGTCAATGTCAAGTTTCAGTGCAGAGCCATTTACGTTGCTTTGTATTTTCTTTCCGGGTTCGTTTAGCGCAGTTCCCAGGTGTCCGATCAGTTGCTCGGTGTATTCCTGGAAATCAATTTCAGAGAGATGTTCAGTCTGATATAATTTTTGGTGAATGAGCGCCATGGCTTTTACACGATTTTGACCTTCTGTGATGGCATCGATCATCCGGGGATCGTCCATGTAATAGCTCTGCATATTCAACAAGCTTGAAATTACCTGCAGGTTGTTCTTTACACGATGATGTATTTCCTTTAACAGCGCTTCTTTTTCGCGCAGGTTAGATTCAATCTGGTTTTTCTGCTCCTGCAGTTTAAAATTTACTTTTTGCTTTCCACGGTAGAAATAAGCAAGCAGCCCGAGTAGGATCAGCAAAACGATTCCACCGCTACCTAAGATCAGGTTCATGCGGGCATGCTGTGAATTGGCAAGTAGTAATTGCTGGTTTTCCGATTCTTTCTTCGCGGTTTCATACTTGGTGGTCATTTCGCTAAGCGTGCGCGAGCCGGATTCCTTCGTCAGTTCTTCGGTAACATCCAGCAGCTCTTCAAAGTGATCATTTAGTTTTTCAAACTTTTTCAATCCTACTTCGGCAGTAATAAGATACTTCAAAGCATTCTCTTTGATCTTCTTGTGATTGAGGCTATCGGCAATTTTTAAAGCTGCCATCGAGTGCGTGTATGAATGAGCATAGTCGCTGGCCCGTTCATAGACGGCCGCCAGTACGTTGTTTGCGTTCGCAATCCCACGATAATCGTTCAGTTGCTTTTTCAACACCAGGTTTTTCTTTCCATAGTACAGCGCAGAGTCATAGAATGCCGGATTGGTGTGAAGCATTTTTTCGTAGCAGCTGGCCAGGTTGTTATAGAAGAATCCAAACTTCTGGGGTTCGTTTTGTTCTGTAAGGCCAGCCATTGCTTCCCTGAAGAACGGAATCGCCTCCGCATGCCTGTTCATTTCCATGGTCATCAATCCGATGTTGAAAGTTGTACCCGCCACGCGTCCTTTGTTTCCGATGGAAGAATAGATACTTCTTGCTTCTTTTAATAGCGAAATTGCTTTTTCGGGCTGACCCATTTCCTTGTAAACAAAAGACAATGAGTTAAGGGTGTTGGCTTCTCCTTTTTTGTTGCTGTTTGATTGAAACAATTCAATGGCCTGAAGAAAAAAGGTAGTTGCTTTTTCATATTCGCCAAGTGTCTCGGATACTCTTCCCAGGTGTTGCAGGGCACTTGCCCGCTGTGAAGGATTGAGCGCAGCCGATAATGCCTCTTTCGCAGTGTGCAAAGCACTTTCAGAATCACCGAGACCAACATATCCCTTGGAGAGACTGAATGTGGATTCAAAAATCAACGAATCATTGTTTAGTTCTTTAGCGAGCGAAAGACCTCCTTTTGCATTCATTACTGACTTTTCCCAATCTCTTTCTGCATACGCATCAGAGAGTAGCAGATACAAATTGATCTTTTCAATTCCACTGTGCTGAGGTAGCAATGCTTCCAGGCTATCTGCTTTTTGTGCAATGCCTGGCAATGGAAGATTGAAAATAAGGAACAGGAAAATGAAACTTCTGATGGCTAAAAATGAGATCCACCAGGACAGACGATCGCAAAGCCACTTCATAGATTGGATGGGATAGACAGCATCAATTTAATTAAAAGTGGCAAACATCGGTATAAAATGCCTGTCCATCGGGGACGAAATCGCCATCAGTGAGGACGAACGATTTTCCAATGCTGAGTCCTGTTCATTGAAATTCTGGTCGAGTCACGAACTGATCTGATGTACTACTTTCCGGGTCAGCACTGCATTCGTTTGCCGGAGTGTCATTTGGTTTGTAAGTCACATCAATCGGTCAGATAATTTGAAACGATTTCATGGGTATTATCTTATTCAGGTACAATGAAACGTTAAGTAATCAAACACTGATTTTTAAGTTAATTTTTCTGTATAATCGCGCCTGCTAATCTACTATTTCGTATGGCTAAGATCATTCGCCCTACATACCCGAAGTAAGTAAGTATCGGACTATTGTTATTGGTTTTCGCGGTCGCGTTTTTTCTGGCGCCTCAGATTTTTGAAAAAGCAAGGGAAGGAGTAAATGAAGACGTTAATCTTTATTTCGGAACATTCCTGGTGAGTTGTGCCGTCATCGTCATGGTACTGGTTCTGTGGGAAGAGTTTCTTTTCCCCATCCGTGTAAATGTGGAAGAAGGAGAAGTAGTTTTCAGAAACCACCGCTCCAAACTGAAAAAACAACTTCTTATTTATTGCGCTATCCCCGCAATCTTCGTTTTCATTTACTTCACCTATGAGGTGAACCTCATACGGTTTCTCATCTGGGCTTCGATCTGTATGATCATGCCGGTAGCGGGAAAACTGATCTCCGGAATTAAAAACTACAATGACTTTTTGAAACTAACGGACGACACCATTGAATACAAAAACAATGAGAAAGAAGGAGTGTTTGAACTGAAAAATGTACAACAGATCATTCTCATCAAAGATGCACGGACGGTACTTCATAAAATTCAATTAGTACTTAGTGATAATAGCAAAGTATTAATTGATCTGGATGAAATGGAGCTGGCCGATTTTATTAAATCCATTGAAGAATTCATCACCAAGCATCACTACAAAAATGTGGTGACTTCCACCAGTAATTGATACTTTGCTTCTGGCTTATTCTACTTTCCCCTGCCAGGTTATTTGAGGATGCTTGTTGGGTGCGTTCACTGCGTTGAGTATTTCAAAGACAAGCGAATAAGAGGATAGTTTTTCTTTCGTTCTGATCTCAATTACATTTTCATTGCCAGGCTTGAGCGTGATTAGGTCATGATCGGTGGCCAGTGTAAACCCCGTACGATTCATCATCGTGAACGTTGTATTGGTTCTGTTTTCAATGGCTATTCGCAACATCGTTGACTTTGGAATGTAAGTCGCCTTGCTGATAACGAGCGATTCTTTTACCAGGGGAACAAGGAATTCATCGCGGCCAATCAGCAAATCTTTGAACACGGCTACGGTTCTGCGATTCATCAGGGCGTCTTTGATGGCAGCTTCCGTTTTGTCTTTGGCGAAAACCAAGGTCAGCGGACGATGCCCGGCTTTTCCAGTAACAAAATCCCAATCGATGAGCCCGTGAATGTCGCTGCTTCCCATGATGGTGAGATTGTTGTCGAGTGCAAGTTGTAGTGCTTCATCGGAGTAACTCTGATCGTTTACTACTTCAATGCCGTGTAATAGTTTTTCTTTGATCAGCATTTTATGCATGGCAGTAAGTGTGGCCATCCCATCCGGACGCTGTGCAATCCAGTTGGGATGATTCCAGAAAACAAATGCGCCCTGACGATTGGCCTCGCGAAATACTTCTACCGAATCGCTGATCAGCAACTTGTTCGCATCAGCAATGAACACAGCATTGCAATGACCGGGAGGCATCTTTCGGGTGATCTCTGATCCACGAATTAGAATCAGGTTGTGATCTTTGGCTTCGTCCAGAGCCAGTTCATAGGAGCGGTTACGATCAGGATGTGGAATGTCTGACTTATGTGGTTGATATTCCAGGTGTTCGGTCAGCGAGATTGCATCGATCCCATCCATGAGCGCTTCCTTCACGCGTATGTCGGGCCACACATGGCCATCTGAAAATACCGTGTGCTGGTGAAGATCCGTTTTAAGAGTTGTATAGCCAGGAATACTAGGGAACTGGATCACCCGACTCAGCCGGTGGCTATGATCGGATTGGGCATGAAGTACATGAGCGCAGAGGATAGCCAGCAAACAAGAGATGATTTTTATCTTCATAACCTGAAATTACTACTGAAAACCGGAAATCAGGTTACCGGAAATTGAAGTAAATGTTTTCGTTATGCAGACTACACTAAGCCAGAGGCAGTAACCATTTAAAATTATAACAGTACCTAATAAAAAAGTTTTAAAATCGTTATGGAATTGGTGTCTTTTATTCATCGTGACAGGAGAGTATAGAATATTTATAGCCACGTAAAACTTTAATCACTCACTCTAAATCTTAATTCTATGAGAACTTCATTGATCTGTTTGTTGGTGATGGGGATTATACTTAACATCTATTCCTATCCGATTAGCCCACGACCGTTGCGTAAATTAATTATGGAAAGCGATGTTATCATCACAGGCCATGTGAAGGGCATCCATGAAAAGAAAGCGAAAAAAGACGATTATATGGGAGGCTCCGAAGCAGAAATTGTGATATATGAAGTGCTTCAGGGTAAACTAACGGAGACAACGGTTTTTCTTCCTTTTAACCCTTATATGGTTTGCCCTGCTCCACCGCATTTTACCAAAGATACTGATGTGCTGGTGTTCTTGTCCGGTAAGAATAATGCACTGACGGTGCACGCGTTATCTTACGGAGTGAAGCAGCTTAATAGTGAGGAAATGGAAATTTATAAATCGAGAATTAAAGAGATGCAGAAGATTCTGAAAATGGAGGATAAGGATGAGCAATTTATTCATACTACGGAATGGCTGGTTAAATGCGCAGAAAATGAATGCACCCGATATGAAGGTACATACGAGCTGCGGCCCGGAAGTAATTTTATGTCCTTCTATGACCGTACGGACAATCCGCCCTATGAATTTTCTTTAAACGCAGATCAGAAGTTACGAATTAAGAAAGCATTGTTGAATGACTCCGGATCGTCCTATGTTGATTTTGGCTTGGTCGACCTTGTTTACCCGGGAAATGAAGAGGAAATTTTCGATTTATTATTTAATCGCATTTCTCATCTTGAATCGAATCAGTACTGGTATGCAGACGAGTACATGAAGCGGCTTTGCTACTATAAAACTTCGCCTTTATTGCAGGCTTTAATCGTGAAGTATGATGATAGAAAATTTTCCGATAAGGATGAGCAACTTAAGGCACTGATCGGTCAGTTTGTATCCGAGATGAAAAAACTGTAACGCTGATTCTTACAAAGAATACTAGTGTCCCCTATAAGTAAGAATTTACTTATAGGGATTCTCATCTGCCGAAGGACCATAGATGGAAGGGACGGCAATATCATTCAATCTCATATATACGGTAAGCTGTCCGCGGTGGTGCACCCAGTGATTGATACTGTTGGTGATTGTATCCACAGCTATTTCTGTACTTAATACCCGGCCTTCTGATTTTAATTCGAATTTCTTTTGAAGATCATCATCCGATAATTTGCTCAATGCTTTTTTTGCATTAACCAGACTGTCTTCAAAGTGTTGCACCAACTCTCTTGTAGTGGATATTTTCGGATGTGGGTAAGTGGCCAGATCAATTTCAGGTTGCTCTGCGATCACAGCTATCCATTGAGGAATCTCTGCCACTAATTGCGCCACATATTTCATCTCCATTGATTTGGGATGTGGCTTGAATGACCATGTCTTTTCAATGATCCGCTCCAGGCACTTGCGTGTCGCGGGGGCTTCCATGTCCAGTTCTTTGATAAAGGCTTTTGCTCTACTCATGGCTTTATTGGTTGGTGTCGGATAGGGCTGAGAAAATACTAATGCCAGGTGATATGCACTTACCGATAACGAGGGAGGAGGGGCAATCAGTAAGCAATAAGTTAATTAAAACCAGCCCTGAAAGTCATAGAGCGTGATACAGAAATTATACGTAAAGTGAGCAATGACTCCGTACCAGAGTGTTTCGTATTTATTTCGAAGGAGCGCAACGGCAAGACCCAGGGGGATAAGCCATATAAGGCTGATCCATTGTAAGTGCAGAATACCAAACATAAAACTTGAAATATATACGGCACTGATTCCTCCATTGATTTGCTTCAGGTTATTGAATAGAAACCCACGGAAGGCAACTTCTTCGAAAATAGCTGGCTGCACAGCAATAAACAAAGTAGCAAACAAAAGCGGAGAGGGAGTATCTTCAAAAAGGTAAGGGTTATAAAAGACATCATCACGGATAGCCACGTTGATGAATGAAGCGACCAACGAAACAACAAGGCTGGCCGCAACGGCTCCCAGCAATGTCAGGATCATTACTTTCAGATTAATCTTCGATAGTGAAAAGAGCGGTCGTACTTCTTTGTAATTCTGAACCCAGAATGCAACGACAATCAATACATCCAGAATGGTGATAATGGTCATGCCTTCACTTCCCCGGGGAAAAAGGTTGGTGAATTTGTAGCAGGCAAGTAGTATTAAAGTAATGAAATAATAGAGCAGTGTGGGTTGTATGATCACAAACACATCCTCCCGGTGAAATTCACGTTCACTGGTGGTGATCTCTTTTCCGCATTGACCGCAAAAAGTATCGGTTGCGCTGATGGCCGATTGGCAATGTGGGCAATGCGAATTATTGGTATCCACCGGCAGGAGCAGCTTTTACTTTTTCTAATTCGTTCATCAGGCTTCTTGCTTCTGCTGCGGAGCGTGTACCCTTTATAAAGGCACCGATAAAAATTGCTTTGATGATAATTCCCTGAAAAAGTGAGGCGGGGTAAAAGAAAGCATTAACAATATTTACCGTGATGTATAGTATAAAAGCAATAAGTATAGCGCCAAATGGATTTTTGTCAGCCCATGCAGCGAGTATCAGGTACACTACGCTAAGACAGAGATTCAAGATGAGGGAAATGAAATCATCGTTGAAGAAAAACTGAAACAGACCAACGAGGAACATAAGCCCTGCAATAACGTAGATGACGATCTTTGCGTCATCTATCTTTTTGCGTGCATCTTTCAATAACAGTTTTCTGCTGCCTATCTCTTTTCGGAAAGTAGATTTTTCTTCATCACTCCCGCCAATTGGAAAACTACAGGACGAACAAAATTTTTGAGCGGAGGTATAGGTAGCAGCGCAGTTTTCGCACGTGATTGTATCTGCGGACGGAGTCAAAGCCGGTTCTTCCATGTTCAGGTTTTTGGGAGGGCACAAAATAGAAAAGGAAGTGTTGTTTTGCAAGCTTGAAGAATAGTCATACTTGATTACAAAATCCTATTTTTGGAGCCATGTTTAAGCGGGAAGAAGCATCGCGCATACGCCAGGAATTCTGGACTACATTTGGAAAATACATGAGCCCGATTCCGTCTTCAGAGGGACAGGAAGTAAATTGGATGAATTATCATACCGGGATTAAGGACGTTTACTTTCGGATGGATGCAAATCAAAAGTCAGCCCTGATTGCTATTACGATGGAACATCGCGATCCGGGGATTCAGGAATTATACTTCGGGCAATTTCTTGAATTCAAGTCATTGCTTCACGCCACACTCGGGGAGGAATGGGAGTGGGATTTACACATCACTACTGCGGATAGTAAAATGATCAGCCGGATCAGTAAGGAGATGACAGGCATTTCAATTTTCAATAAAGAGCAATGGGGGGATCTGATTTCTTTTTTAAAGCCGCGCATCATTGCACTCGATGGTTTCTGGGAGAATGCGAAGTATAGTTTCGAAGCGCTAAAATAAAACACTCGGATGCGATCAGGCTTTGCTGCGTGATGCGTTTTCGTTTTATTTGAATTACTAATCCTGACCCATGCAACAATTCACCGTACTTCCCGGAGCATTTGAAGAACTTCAGAAAACCATGCTTACCCGTATTGCTTTTCTTTTTGTTATGATGATCCTGGTCATTTTTATTGTTCCCGTTCTGATGTCAGATACCTATACCGGTATCAGTTCGGGAACGTGGTTTACATTGGTAATGATTTCGGGTGTGTTGGGTTATACGTTTTATAATGGTTTGAAAAGACAGAAAACCATGCTGGCCAGCTATAAGCTAATCATTACGGAAGAAAGCATCACGAGAGAGATGCTCAATACCCCTACGATTGTTATTCCTGTAAAGGAGATAAAAAATATAACCAAGGGAGTGAAAGGAGGATATAGCATTGTTGGAGAAAGCAAGGTCAATGCAATAGGAGTGCCTGCACAGATCGGTGATAAAGAAGCACTCGAACGATTGTTGGATACGATCAAACCTATTCACACGGAAACATCGGTTGCATGGCTTCAGCAATTTCAGTTACCCATTGCATTTGCAGGAGTAGCTCTGATGCTGGTTACGTTCTATTCTCCTAATAAATACCTGGCAACTGTAAGCGGAATTGTTTTTATCAGCCTGATGACTTACTCGTTTTATATCATTCAGGTAAGTAAAAATATAGATGTACGGGTAAAACGTACGAGTTATTTTTTCCTGATCCCTGTTTTGTCAGTGGCTGGTTCGCTGATCATGAAGTGGATAGCGTAATACTATTTAAATTAGTTGCATGGGATTTTTTAAAAAGCTTTTTGGAAAAGAAAAGAAATCAGATGAAATGGTTTCACGCAGAGATAATCAGCCCGATGTTTATCATGTGAAGTCTGAAGAAGAGGAGATGAACTGGGCGATGGAGAAGGCCAGGCTTACAATAGATTATTTTAGAAACAGTGTTAGTAGCCCGTCTCCTCTACAACAGTATTTTTCTGTAAAAGTTAAAATTGTTGACGGAGATGAAGTTGAACATATCTGGCTGACTGATGTGTCTTTTGATGAGACTGGTAATGTGTTTGGGGACGTTGGAAATAAGCCGCTTGCTTTAAAAAACGTGAAGGAAGGACAGAAAATAGGAGCTGCATTTGAAGACATCTCCGATTGGATGATTATTGAAGAAGGTACGCTGGTTGGTGGCTATACTACCCGCGTACTACGCAATAAAATGAAGAAAGCGGAACGTGAATCCTTCGACCGGGCCATGGCCTGTTAATTGATGAGGGAGTAGATTACTTCAAGCATGATTTTAATACTCCGGAAGGAGCTATTCTTTGTCTTGAGGATGCCTATGATGCGCAAGACATTGAAAGAGCGGCAGCTTGCAAGGATTTTTATGAGGAAGCAAAAGTGTTGATGTCAAAGGAAGGCCATTTCAGAAATCTGGCCGGGAACGAGGAGGTTGTGAGGAATATGGCTGAGGTAATTGAACTTTCCTTTATAAAACATTTACAGGGGAATTTCCCGTCCTTTAAAGATGTGAAGCGGGGTTTTCCAAAGCGGGAACAGGTCAGTGAAGACCTCATGATAATTACTGAAGTGTGTTTTTATCCGGACCACTCCAAATCTCTCCAGAAATTATACGTGTGTCGCAAGAATAATGAATGGAAAGTGTTGTCGACTGTAGATTAGTTCAGCCGATATGGTGTGGGTAAATTAAGCTACAGATGGAAGCCGGCTTTGCTTGTAACTTGCGAATTGGCTTGAATTCTTATTGCATGCTCCAGGCCTTAGGTTTGATGGTATCTGTCCGGAAAAAAATACAGCCATGATGACCGCACACATACAAAATAACAACGAGCCTGCTAAGACAGGCTCTAAAGTGAAATCCGATAACGTAAAACTTCAGCCTACCACGAAATCAGTGGGAGCTTCGCGCGTAAAGCGCTGGAGCGTAATTATTTCAGAATAATCATTGCATAGCAGAACGTTTCAGGCGCAGGCAGTAATGTCTGCGCTTTTTTATTGAAAATACTCATCAAAATAATCGGGAATACCTGTAAAAGATGGTGAATGAACGTTAAGCCCAAAAACAATCGTTATTACGTCATTTCTTACATGAACATATTAATTGATCTCGTTATTGAAAACGAAACAAAATCCCGGTCTTACTTTAAGAAAAAAATAGAAATGAGAAAGAGTTGTTCATTGTTGCGATTGATTACTGTTATTGTACTATTAATTAGTTCTTCTGCTGCCTATAGCCAGAGTCTGAATCCAAACTGGAGCACAGACCTGAAGAAATCGTTGGAAGAATTCACCACCTGTACCAGTCAACCCTCCAATGATTGTAATAAGTTTTTGAATGAATCGGTGAATACGATTTACAGGATAAATGATTTCAGTTCTGCAAAATCCGGAAAAGGAATGACCTCAACAGAGATCGCTGCTTCGTTGAAGACAAATAAGCACTGGACGATGATTGGCCATGCCTATGAACAGGAAATCTTAAAGCAGGCACAGGATGCTGCCAACGGAAAGAAGGCGGTAGTGGCGGTGTATACGAATGAAGCAGGGATTGGTCACGTTGTGGTTATTACTCCGGGCAAACTTCAGCTCTCCGGTTCATGGGGATTAAGTGTACCCAATGCAGCTTCTTTCTTCACGCCACAACCAACAAAATCATTTGTGGATAAAAGCCTGGCCTTCGCATTCACCAAGCTTCAACTTAAGGATGTATTGATCTACGTTCGTAACTATTGATCGTTGTTTGCCTGAACAAGCAACCAGTTCTCAGCGTCTTTGTAGGTTTTGAAAATTTCAATGGAGAAGCCACGCTGGCTGCTTACTTCTTTCCAGTATTGACCAAACTCTAAACCTGGTTCACTGAAAACGGCTGCAATCTTTACTTTATTAAGATCAGGTTGCGCAACCTCATAGCGTTTCACGATATTAAAGGCTTCGGTCAGCCTTACATTGATCTGAAGGTCACGATAGTCTACCAGCAAATATCGGCTATTCGTCTCCAACACTTTTTCATAAATCAAAGCGGATGCCTGAGTCATAGCGGTGAGGTTATCACGACTTCCATGGCGCACTACCAGCAAGTAGTTTTCCTTCAATTCAAATGACACAAGCGGTAAATCCATCAGAAAGAATTCAATCGATCACCAAGTTATTATTTTAGTGGATAAGTTTTAAGCGGTGAGAAAAAATGAAGCATGAGTTCTTAATGTGGAATAAATCATTTTAATTTTCAGTCATTTATACAGGCATATCCGTTAAACAGCAAAACCTTTGAATTGTTAATGTCTGCTGAAGCAAAACAAAAAAATAAATTTTTCGGACCTGTCGTTTTTATCCTCCTTGGTGGCCTTGTGGGAGTAGCGGGCTACTGGTTGGGTAAGTCCGGGTTACCCGTTGCAGATCACGCTGTATCTCCTTCGTTGAAAGCTCCGTTGTTATTTTTTCTGATCCCTTCTGTTTTTCTTGTCATTGCTGTTCATGAAGCAGGGCATGCATTTGCAGGCACCTGGGTGAATTTTGATTTTCGCTTGTATGTGGTCGGACCATTCATGTGGGATAAGGAATCCGGGGAGTGGAAATTCAAGTGGAATAAAAATATAAATACAGCGGGTGGCCTCGTGATTTGTCTTCCAAAAGGAAAAGAAAATCTGAACAATCGGTTCTTGTGGTATGCAGCCGGAGGACCAATTGCCAGTATAGCTCTGGCTTTGATTGCTTATGCGGTTTATATGATACTGACTTTTAATAAAGGTAATTCGGCCGGAGTGCAAATAGTGGCGTATGGTTGTGCAATCACTGCGTTTTTCTCGCTGGCTATCTTTATTGCTACTGCTATTCCAATGCAGTTTGGTGGCTTTGCGTCAGACGGTGCAAGAGTATTTCGGCTTATACGCGGAGGCGATGCGGCACGCTTTGAAACACTGATTATTAAAATCATCGCAGATACCACGGGTGGGATTCGCCCTGCTCAGCTTGAGCTACGTGAATTACAAGAAGCAGATGAGATAGCCCGCAGGATTAACGCTCCTTTTGGGATATACATATTGAGCTACCTTCATCAGTATTATTTCGATCGCGCTGAGCACGATAAAGCAGAATATTACTTACAGGAGTATATGGGCAGAGCAGCACAAATCCCCGAAGGATTTCGAAGCTCTGTGTGGCTGGATGTCGCTTTCTTTTATGCCTATGGAAAACATAACCTTGATACAGCACTGATGTATTGGGATAAATACACCCCCTCTGCAATAATACCCAAAGCACAAATCTATGCTACAGAGGCTGCGATCAGCTATCTGAAAAATGAAAAAGAGAGGACGATTAATGAA
>JBGATZ010000042.1:0-12949 GCA_044228905.1 Cyclobacteriaceae bacterium
AGGCTTTTGGTGTACAGTTCACGAATAAGGATGGCAAACAGGAATCAGTTTGGGGAACTTCATGGGGAGTAAGTACACGGTTGATGGGTGCATTGATCATGGCGCACTCTGACGATGATGGATTGATCATCCCTCCAAAACTGGCGCCTATTCATGTAGTAATTGTTCCAATCTTCAAGAATGAAGAAGAGTTGAATAGAATTTCGGATAAGGTGGAAGCATTAACAACCTCACTGCGCAAGCAAGGATTGTCTGTGAAGTTTGATAACAGAGACACGCATAAGCCTGGATTTAAATTCGCAGAATATGAAATGCGTGGGGTGCCGGTTCGCATTGCAATTGGTCCACGTGACATTGAAAACGGTACAGTGGAATTGGCACGCAGAGATACAAAAGAGAAAAAGGTATATGCTTTTGACGAAGTGGCCACCATTATTCCTAAACTTCTGGAAGATATTCAAACCACTATTTATCAGCGTGCGTTAAAATTCAGAGAAGAAAATACTAGTCGTGTAGATACTTACGATGAGTTGAAAAAAGCGCTGGATGAAAAAGGTGGTTTTGTGATGGCGCATTGGGATGGAACAGCAGAAACCGAGGCCATCATCAAGGAAGAAACGAAGGCAACTATTCGATGTATTCCATTGGATGCACCAGAAGAAAACGGCAAGTGCGTGTATTCCGGAAAGCCATCCAATAAACGGGTTGTTTTTGCAAGGGCTTACTAGAGATATGTCTGCTGAGCCTATCGAAGGAATTTTTCGATAAGCTCAACGTGATAGTTGTTTTTTTTGAGACGTCTCAAAAATTAAAATTGATTATCTTTACTATCTATGGTTGATTGGATCACAGTTATCTCCCTCATTTTATTCGGCCTTGTGCTGATTATTGTTGAGATCATTTTTGTGCCTGGCACCACCGTGGTAGGCTTGGTAGGATTCATTTTTATGGCGATTGGTGTGGGATTGAGCTTTAGCTACTTCGGACGGGAAATTGGCTGGAGTGCTGTAGGGGGTACTGCCGTTGCATCCGGATTGTTGCTTTACCTCTCATTTAAGTCTAATCTCTGGGGACGATTTGCCTTAAAGACAACCAGCCAGGGAAAACTGAATGAAGGTGAAATGGATGAACTTTTTCCCGGCCAGGAGGGCGTTACTGTTTCTGCATTAAGACCTGTCGGAAAAGCAGAATTATTAAACAGATTGTGTGAAGTAAAAACGCTGGGCGAGTATGTCGATGCAGGCCAGCGAATCAGAATATTGAAAATTTTATCAAATCAAATTATCGTAGAACCCATCAACTAAAACTATGGAAGGCGTAGCATTTATTTTTATTGTATTCATCAGTATTATCGGTTTTTTCCTGTTTATGTATTTCGTGCCTGTTGGCTTGTGGATCACAGCCATCTTTGCCGGAGTAAAAGTGACTATCGGGGAATTGATCGGTATGCGTATCCGGAAGGTACCACCGAGCATTATTGTAAACTCGTTGATCACTGCAACGAAGGCAGGCATTCCTTTAACCACAACTGAACTGGAAACACACTACCTCGCAGGTGGTAACGTTCCTAATGTAATTCGTGCGTTGATCTCTGCGGATAAAGCAAACATCAGTTTGTCGTTCAAGCAGGCTACTGCCATTGACCTTGCTGGCCGGGATGTATTTGAGGCGGTACAGATTTCAGTAAACCCGAAAGTGATCAACACTCCAAAAGTAGCTGCTGTGGCTGCCGATGGTATTCAGTTGATTGCCATTGCCCGTGTTACGGTTCGTGCAAGTTTGGCCCAACTCGTAGGTGGTGCCGGTGAAGAAACGATTCTTGCGCGTGTAGGTGAAGGTATTGTTACTTCAATTGGTACGGCTCAATCCCACAAGGAAGTATTGGCTAATCCGGATAAGATTTCGAAACTGGTTTTATCAAGAGGTTTGGATGCAGGTACTGCTTTTGAAATCCTTTCCATTGACATTGCTGACGTTGATGTAGGTGCAAACATTGGCGCAAAACTTCAAACCGATCAGGCAGCTGCTGACTTACGTGTAGCAGAGGCAAAAGCGGAAGAGAGAAGAGCAATGGCCGTTGCGGTAGAACAGGAAATGAAAGCAAAAGCACAGGAAGCACGTGCAAAAGTAATTGAAGCCGAAGCAGAGATTCCTAAATCAATTGCTACTGCATTCCTGAATGGAAATCTGGGAGTGATGGATTATTACAAGATGCAGAATGTGCAATCTGATACTGATATGAGAAATTCAATCTCTGGTTCAGGTAAAGGAAACGCTCCATCTAAGTAAGAATTGTTAAAATGTTATTACAAAGGCCATCTGCGAGGATGGCCTTTTTTAATGATTATAGTTTAAATTCTGTGAATGGAGGAATGACCAGAATGTTGTTATAGCCCCAACTTCTGCCACTCCGACTTCTTCAACCCCAAATAAGACTTCTTTTCTTTCACGAAGATCAACTGATCGTATAGCATGGGCACCAGGTTCATTCCGGTGGAGGAGAGCACTCCCCATTTTCCTCTATGATTTACCAATACCTGATCGGTGTCGATTACTTCCAGTAAATCGAAACGCGGCTCAATCAATACGTTTCCTTTTTCATCGGCCAGGCCTCTGAGCTTGTCGGTTGCCAGAATAAATTTATTGTCGTCACGTTTCACTTCATCATAACGTGCAGCAAGAATTACTTTTCCTTCTTTGTCGAGCAGGCCAAACTTGCCATTACGTTTTACGATGGCTACTCCGTTGCTGAACTCCTCCGCAGTTTCATAACTCGGATTGATGATGATCTTGTCCAGATTATTCACATAACCCCACTTACCTAAAATTTTTATCGGAGCCAATCCTTCCCTGAACTGACCAATCCCTTCGTAGCGATTGGCTACGCGCAATCTTCCTTTTGAATCAATAAATCCGTATTTGCCATCGCGCTTGATACCGCGCATGCCTTCACTTTCAGGAACTACTTTTTCTACTTCTACAACGGCTACGACAGAACTGGTAACTCGTCCTTCAAAATCAACGTGCAGCTCTGAACCATCTGGTAATGTTTCGATGAGAAGATCTTCTTTTGCATCGAGCTTATTTGAAGTGAAGTAAATGGTCTCGCCTGTTAGTTTCTTCAGGAATGTCACGGTAGGTTGTCTCTCCAGGTAAAGCTCATTGTCAACCAGTGAAAGGGGATAACGTTGTGGAGGTAGCATCCAGTTTTCGTCCAACGAAATGATGCCGTATTGTTTTTTGAATTTGACCACTACCCGATCC
Organism: Cyclobacteriaceae bacterium; assembly: GCA_044228905.1. Lineage (GTDB taxonomy): Bacteria > Bacteroidota > Bacteroidia > Cytophagales > Cyclobacteriaceae > ELB16-189. Next base: position 3,265 of record JBGATZ010000042.1, read on the forward strand.
TGCTTTGCTTCCAGCACAGAGTCATACACACAATGGATGATTTCTTTTCCGTACACATTCATGCCACCGGCATAACCACGTGCGATGACAGGAAAGAATTTGCCATTGTATTGATCAATGAAATCGTAATAATGTTCAGATTTTTTTACGCCTACCGTATCGAACAATGACCAGCTGATTGTGCCTGCAGTTTTATCCTTCACTCGAATTAATCGTCCATCCACCACCAGTGAATCAAAAAGGAAAGGCATGACCACCGAATTGTCGACACGGATTACTCCGTACTTATTTTCTTTTTTAGCCACTGCTTTTCCGAGCACGAAATTTCCCAGATAATCGAATCGTGGAATGATTTTTATGTTGAAATCTTTATTGAGCAATCCTGTTTTACCTGACTTTGTGATTCGATAAAAATTACCATCAGGAGAAAGCTCATCTGCATCGATCAGGTCTTTTTCTTTCCCGGTAGCATCTACCATTTTCCAGGAATCAAATGTGCGGACATTCACACTTCCATCGTCATTGATTTTTATTTCGCGGTATTTTGCTTCTGCTTTGATTTCTCCTTCACGACTTAATAATCCCTGGCGATAATCCTGGTAAATCACTGACCATCCTTTATGAAAAGTGGAAAGACTATCGATCGCGAAGTCGGTAAGTTTGATTCCCTGCTCCGTGAATAACGCAATCTTGTTGTCAAAATTCTGTACCGCATAGCGCAACGTTCCCAGTGATTCGATGCTCTTATATTTTACGGGAAGGATTCCTTTATCGAACAGATCGATTAATCCGTATTCAAACTTGCTTCCGTTTTTAGTGAATACGATCGCACGTAATCCATTGATCTTGATGCCATCATAATTAAAAGGAATGGTGAGCTTTCCTTCGAGGTTAATGCATCCCAGTTTTGTGGTGAATGGATTAATTTTTTTGGAGGCAATGATTCGATCACCACCTGTATAAACGAGTTGCTCGTACTCTGCTTTGGTGAGGAATTCTTTTTTGAGATTGAGCAAGCCCCACTGGTTTTTGCTTCGATAGCCTGTTACCTGTCCAATGACAGAAAAACTTCCGTCCGACCAGCCAAGCGCTTCAAACGATGCCGGAAGAATGATCTCGCCCGAATCATTTTTGATCCCCTTCTTGCCATTTTCCTCAAAGACCTGGTACTCAAGCGCCCAAAGCGGGGAACTCAATAACAAAAGGAGAAATAGACCAAACACACGTTTCATGCCACACAAAGTTAAGTGACTATCCGTTAAATCAGGAATTTTTCTGACCTTTGACAGGTTATAACAGGTAATAATCCGTGAAATTTGGTTCAATTAAATACCTGAGTTAATCTGAATTATGTACATCGAGCAACTATATACTAATTGTCTGGCGGAAGCTGCCTATTATATCGAATCGGACGGAGAAGCTGCGATTATCGATCCGCTTCGCGAAACCGAACCTTATATTGAGCTGGCGAAAAAAAGAGGTGCAAAAATCAAATATGTTTTTGAAACGCATTTTCATGCCGATTTTGTGTCAGGCCATATCGATTTATCCAGGAAGGTAAACGCTCCGATTGTTTACGGTCCGAATGCGAATACAAAGTATGAGGTGATCAATGCAACAGACGGACAGGAATTCAAGTTGGGTAAGATAAAATTTAAAGTGCTCCACACGCCTGGTCATACACCTGAGTCTTCGTGCTTTTTGTTGATTGATGAAAATGGGGAAGAGCATGCTGTGTTTACCGGTGATACTTTGTTTGTAGGCGATGTGGGCCGTCCGGATTTGCTGGATGGCGTAATGAGTCGTGATGAACTGGCTAGTCATTTATACGATTCGTTAAACAAAAAAATAAAAGTGCTTCCTGACAGTGTGATTGTTTATCCGGCACACGGTCCCGGTTCAGCCTGTGGTAAAAACATAGGTAAAGAAACTTTCTCCACGATTGGTGAACAGAAGAAATTCAATTATGCACTGAAGGATCAATCGCGTGAAGAATTCATCAGACAAGTAACGGATGGTATTTTGCCACCGCCACAATACTTCTTTGAAGATGCACGCATCAATAAAGATGGCTATGAATCCATCGATTCGGTAATGGCAGAGAACAGCAAACCTTTATCGGTAGCTGAATTTATAAATGAAATAAAGAAGGGTGCATTGATACTTGACACGCGCAAAGCCGATGACTTTGAAAAAGGATTTGTACCAGGTTCAATCAACATCGGTTTAAATGGACAACTTGCCGTGTGGGTAGGAACGCTCATTAAAATTAATCAACCACTGGTTTTGGTAACGGAAGCAGGAAAAGAGCAGGAGACTGTTTTGCGCCTGGCGCGCGTAGGTTATGAAAATGTAGTAGGTTATTTGAAGGATGGAATTTCTTCATGGACAGATAAGCTCGAAACGGTGAAGTCAATTACCGCAGAAGAAATAAAGGATGAAATGAAAAAAGGGGTGGAGGTATTAGATGTACGCAAGCCTGGCGAATGGAGTGTGAGTCATTTGAAGGATGCCTCCTTTTTACCATTGGCAGATATGCCTGCCAATTTTAAAGATCTCAACCGTGATACTACCTATGTCGTCCATTGCGGTGGAGGTTATCGCTCGATGACGGCTATTTCTTTAATGAGAAATCACGGATTTAAAAACCTGATCAATGTGTATGGAGGTTTTGGCGCGATGCAGAAAGCCGGGATGGAGATTGTAACAGAGGAAGTAACAGCATAAAATTAAAGTCAATTAAAAATAAAAAAGGCTGCCTTGACGACAGCCTTTTTTAGTATTGGGTATATGGATCTTAATGGCTGAAAGTTTCTTCAACTTCCACATCGAAGATCGTGTATTTGACTTTCAATGTAGAAGAGGTTAGTTCCAGGATTTGCTGATCGAATGAGATAGAAATTCCACCCTCGGTAACAGTAGTTTTTATACTCGTTTCTCCTGAATTGAATTCCCATGTTCCGTTTATCGTTTGGGCATCATCAGGATCACATTTGGTAGCTCCCTCATCTTGTTTATATGATTTGTCCTTGTTGAATGTGTAAGTATCATCTTTGTCACAGTCGTCCGGTTCACCTTCTACACCCATTGCTTTTATTTTGGTTTGCTTCCAGGATTTGGCAGTAAGAAGTTCAGTTTTGCTTGCTTGTGGATCTTCATCATCATCTTTACATGATGTTGCAACGGCCACCAGTGCTAAGATGGATACAAAAAGAATGGAACGTGAAAACGTTTTCATTTGGTTTTGGGGTTAATGGTTTACCTACTCGTAAGGCTTTTCGGTTTCCGCCTTGTTTAATAATACAAATATGATTTGTTTAAATGCATTCCCATCTTTCTTGTAAGGAAAGTTTTAGAGAGTTCCTGCAAATGCCTTGTTTTGTTCCTGATAGTCAATAAATTGAAACATTCTTTAGCCAGGTTATTGACATACTAAAGGCGCTTCTGGTGTAAGTTTTAAAGTGGAAAATTTATTCCAATTAAGGGTCGTGCTTTCGTTAATGGATATAGTGTTCTTCGATAATAAATCCTAGAATGGAGTATTTCAATTTTAATGACGAAGAAGATAATTCAAGAATTTGTTCATCTATACTAAAAGCAGAGCTACCCTTTCCTGTTGTTAAAGTCAGAATCGTCTCGTCAGAACTAAATTTCCATGTTCCGCTTTTTGTTTGTGCATCGTTTGGATGGCACTTGGTTGCACCTTCATCTTGTGAGGATGTTTTATCTTTATTAAATATGTAGCTATCATCCTTTGCACAATCAACAGGTTCTGATTCGATATCCATCACCTTGACGAAGCTTAATTTCCACGACTGCACTGTTAGTAATTCTGTCTTAGTTAATATTGATTCATCCCCGCTACAGGCAGAAAGGAATAATATAATAATCAGGAGTGGTGACGTGGAGTACCGTAGAATTCTTTTCATTAACGGGGAAGTGTTCGGACTTTCAAGATAATCTAATCGTTAATAAATTGAAGTAACTCTGGAAGGGGGATATTTGGGTTTGTTATCATGATTTTCTTTGCTTGAATAGATTATATTCTTCAGGCGTATCCAGATCAACCTGACCTTCGGGAAAATCCAATAATGCTATTCCGTCTTTATAATTGCTGATCAACTTTTTGGCCCCTTGTTCATTGGAGATACTCAGTAGTTCTGGGAATAAACTTTTGTTAAATAGTGCAGGAACGCCTGCAAAACCAGAATAGAGAGACGCAACAATTGGTTTTTGCTCTTGCTGATAAGATCTGATCAGATTGTTTAAATGTTCAGAAGTAAGCAATGGTTGATCACAAACAGAAATAATTACCGCCTGCGCTTCTGGTTGAATGGTGAGCAAATGATTCAATCCTGCTTTGAGAGAATTTCCCATACCCTTACTCCACGCTGTATTATGGATGATATGAACCGGTAACTGTTGGATTATCGATCTGTGTTTTTCCTCTTCAGAGCCAAGAACGACTATTACATTTTTAATGGAAGAGGCAAGGGCTGTTTTTACGGTACGCAGAAGGAGTGGTTCTCCTTCTATTGGAAGCAATTGTTTGGATTGCCCCATGCGCGAAGAAGAACCCGCAGCAAGAAGGATGAGGGAGATGTTATGTTTTAATTCATTCCCAATCCCGTGCAGCAGTGTTTGTTCCATCATTGCATTGGTTTGGCTTCCAGAAAATCCTTTTCGGTTATGCTTCTGCCTTCACTAGAGTCAGAATCTACAAGAATCTTCCAGACTCCATTTTCTTTTCGGAGTGCTACCTGAAATCTCCCGTATTGCTTTTGTGTTTCACCGTTTGGTTTGGTGACTTCATTTTGAAAGTAGCCCACCTCAAATGCTTGTGTGCCATTGCTGATTCGTTCTGTGAAGCGAAGCTCGAAAGTGTACTTCAGATTTTCTTTGACGTTTTGTTCTTTCCAGCGTGGCCAACTTGCAGTCATTGCCTTTTGATAGTCTGTAAGTGTGAGCACACGTTTGCTATCTCTTTCCGCACGCACGAGATCTTTTGAATGTACTTTCACAAAACCTTCTACATCCTGTGACATGATCGCTTTAGTGAAAGGAATCCAAACATGCTCATTGATGTCTTTCTGATCATTCTGAGCGTAAACGTTAATTAATGTTAAAAGGAATAAGGGGAGAAGAAGTTTTTTCATAATGAAGATTTTTAAAAACCCTTTACGGATTTCAGTGTCTCTTCGTTGCCAAGATAAACCTGCTTGAACACCTGATCGCTTCCAGAAGTACGTTGATGAATAGGAGTATTCCTGTCTTTGAGAAATCCTCCATTACGACTAGTGAACTTGCTTTGAATCTCTGCAATCACAGAAAGCGCAATTTCATCCGGGGCTTCTGCACCAATGTCTAATCCGATGGGGGAATGAATGCGTGAAAGATGATCTTCATTGATCTGAATTCCTGCTGAATTAAATTCCAGCAACATTTTATCGAACCGTTTGCGCGGTCCCATGATGCCGATATATGGAGTTGTGGAACCGATCAGTTTTTTTAGTACATCACGATCATATTCATAATTATGCGACATCAATACACATGCTGTGTATGGCGTGATGTCAAAGTCACGATCGATAAATTCCCGCTGACATAACGAAAGTTTATCCGCGGCAGGAAAAAATATCGGAGCAATGTGAGCCACGCATTCGTCCGTGACTTCCACTTCCCAACCTAATGATTTCGCCATTTGACTCACTGGCCGGGCATCCACACCTCCACCGAAAATAATCAGCTTCACGGAGGGTTGAATGAGCTCAATAAAAATTTCAACTTCCTCTCCTTTGTGAATGTATTTTCTGGCTTCTGATTTTCTGTCAAGAAAAAGATCAATGAGATCCTTTTTTACCTTTTGATTGAGTTCAACATCGATAAAAGAATGAATTTCTTTTTGATCGGAACTGATTAATAATTTATCTGCTCTTTCTTTTTCTGAAAAGATGGTGGCTAAAGCTAACGGCTCGGGCGAATTGCTGAATTGACTGAATAAATTTATTGCATCATGTGCCGGCTCAATCAATACGTCAATAATTCCATTGCAACCTAAGTTGATTCCCAAATTCTGATTGCTTTCTTCATTGGTATCATAGGTAACGGAGATCGGCTTTTGATCTTCCATTACTTTACGAGCTTTCCGCAAAGCATCTCCTTCGAGGCATCCGCCACTGATTGATCCCACCCATCGGCCATCATCGGTAATCAACATGCGCGCGCCTGGACTTCTATAAGAAGAACCACGCACCCGCACCACTGTAGCCAGCGCTGCTTTGCGCTGAGCCAGATCGATTTTCTGGTATTCATTTACTATCGTTTTAAATTCCTTCACGTGGTTTACTTTTTGGAAACAACTTCCAGATCCAATTGCTGAATTAACGGATTCTTCTCCGGAGTGAGTGTGAAAAATATTTTAAGATTATTCTTCTCGCCTTCAATAACAAAAGTGCCACGCAATTGATTCTCCGGAGTGATGGGATTTACCTTCACTACTTTACCAATCTGTGTTAATACATCAGCTGAAGATTTTTTCCATGAATCTAATGATTGATCCATGAAGAAATTCTCAGCAAAGATATTTAGTTGGGCATCTGACCAGGTGTTTAACACACCAACAATCTCATTCTGCCTTTGCTTCAGAATAGCAGATGGAGGTAAAGTCATCGGCTTTAGGTTAGCTAACTGAATCAATGTATCCAGTGCTTTTCCATTTTGGCTACCAAGTCCGCCATAAGTGAGGTTACTCAATGCAACAATTCCGATTCCGTATTCCGGATAGAACCTCCATTCACTTCCATAACCGGGCAATCCACCACCGTGGCGAATGGAAACAATGTTCCGGCAGTCCTGACGATAACCTAATCCGTAACCGTAACCAGTAATTACAGGACAAGCTGAACCATCGCGATTTTTATTTTGAGGAAACAGACCACCTAACTTTTGCAACTGATGCATCTCACGTAGTGAGCTTCGCTTGATGATTGAAGACTCCTCATTGCTGCGTGGTGGCCAGGCTGATAAGTGAAAGGCAACATACTTGCTGAAATCTTCAATAGAGCAAATCAATCCACCCATTGCGCCATAAGAGCCATCGTGAAGAATAGGTTCTGCTTTCCATTGATTGTCTTCCCATCGATAACCGGGAGCAAATTTATCTTTCGGGATTTCGGTATACTCCCACTTCGAGTCGTTCATTTGAAGTGGCTTCAGAATGTTTTCATTAATGTACTGCTGATATGGTTTACCCGAAACTCTTGTGATGATATTGCCGAGTGTGGCAAAGCCCATGTTGCTGTATTCGTAAACCAGCCCGGGAGAATTGGAAAAAGAAATTCCGCCACCGATATGAGTCTTAATTAATTCATCATCTGTATCAGCAAGTTGACGATCACCCCAGGGATTGTCTTCAGGGAAACCGGCAGACATTGTTAACAAGTTCTCGATAGTGATGGGAGGAGAGTCACTCGTCATATATTCCACTGTATTGAACTCAGGAATATACTTTGAGGCAGGATCATTCAAACTGAGCTTGCCTTCGTCTCTTAATTTAAGAATGGCCATAGCTGTAAAGCTTTTGGACATTGAAGCAATCCGAAAATTTGTTTGCGCAGTAACCGGAGCTTTTGATTCGATATCTGCAATGCCAAAAGAACCGGAATGCACCAATTGCCCGTCTACTACTAATCCAAATGCGACTCCGGGAAAATGATCTTTCTCCTGCCGGTCCTTAAAGATCTGTTCAATCACGGGAAAGACCTTCTTTATTTTTTCCAGGCGATTACTGTCCGCAAAGTAAGGGGCTTGATAATCCTTGATGAAAGCAATCGTTGTTGGAATATCAGATTGTTCTGTTTTTTTCTCACAGGAAATAAAAGCAGAAAAAAGCAGAATGAAGGGAAGGTATTTTTTCATTAGTTGAGAAAAGAGATTTCAATTTAATGAAAAAATCCCTGGTGATCACTCTTCTTCTTCGTTGTGCGCGAAGTATTCGATGTGGACGTGATGGCCATCGTATTTTTTGAAATGAATGACATCACCTACTTCTTTTACTTTATAATGATCGGGGTGACAATGTACTTTTACCGTATCACTACCAATTACTACAATCGCAACCCATTGATCATCTTTTTGATGCGTAACAAAATACTTGCTTCGCTTTACTCCACCATACGGAGTATCCCCGGAAACACTTCTTCCAGGTACGAAGACCTTTTCAATGATTACTCCTTGCTGATGCTCGGGAGCAGAAAATAATAAATCGGAAACGAGGAATCCCATGATTCCTAATGCAACAATTATCAGGATGGAAAGAAATCCAATTTTCATTTAAGGTTGGGTTTGGGGTTTCGGAGATTACTTCCTTAATGCCTTCACCTGCTCTGGTGTAACCGCATCCCCTTTGTTCCCAAACGAATTTCGTACATAATTCAGTACATCACTTACTTCCTGATCGGTAATGTCCACGGCAGGCATTTCTGAATTATAAACCACACCCTTTACCTTGATCTCTCCGGTAACGCCATGAAGGATCTGATCAATGGAACGTTTTTTATCGGCCATCAGGTAATCAGATTTGGCTAAAGGAGGATAAACACCTTCAAGTCCTTCCCCTTGTTCCATATGGCACGTCATACAATAGGTGGTGTACAGATCTTTTCCGCGCACAATGCTGGCTTTCAGGTCAAAGGATGGTTTCTGAAAAGCGACTAAAGCAGTGACGGCAGCGATATAAGTGAGCGCAAGAATTGATTTATTCATGATTTCTGTAATCTTTTAAATGGTTCAATAAACGAATAAAGCAATCTCCGTGCAGAGATTGCTTTGAAATTATATGAATTTAAAGTTTTATACTTCTTCCAGGTTAAAAGGCAGTTTGCGAATCCGTTTTCCGGTAAGATCAAAAATCGCATTCGTCAAAGCAGGAGAGAATGGAGGTAATCCGGGCTCGCCTACACCACCCGCTTTTTCTTCGTTGTCGATCACGTGCACCTCGATATCAGGGATATCATTGATGCGCGGCATCTTATAAACATTAAAGTTGGCTTCCACGGCTTTTCCATCTGCAAAGTGTGTAGCGTGTTTGGTTGCGGCACCTAATGCCATTACGATACTTCCTTCTACCTGTGCACGAATGATGTCAGGATTTACATACCATCCGCAATCCATCACTGCCCACACTTTATCGAGCTTTACTTTTCCGTTTGGCCCTTTGGATACTTTCACCACTTCACCCACAATGCTGGAGAAACATTCGGTGATTGCTACTCCATAGCCTTCGTTTTTCTTTCGCGCTTTCCATCCACTCACGGCTTCAAGTTTATCAATGAGAATTTGATAACGCTCTTCACCTAAGTGTTGTCTTCTGAACTCAAGCGGATCTTTTCCGGCTTCTGCTGCGAGTTCATCCATAAAGCTTTCGTATGCAAATCCGTTGGTTGATGCATACACTGATCTCCACCACATCACAGGGATTGGAGTTTCCAATGGAATATCCGCAAAGCTGTAATGAGGAATGCTGTCGAAGTATGGTTCTAAAAATCCTTCAGTCGTGCTTCCGTTGTATGAATCTTTGTTAGCATTCGGCCATTGATGATCCATATCCTGACCAGACATTTTGTATTTGAAGGCATCAATTCTTCCGCCTTTATTTAAACTTGCTTCAATGTTGTAGCACATTCCC
>JBGATZ010000042.1:12955-17623 GCA_044228905.1 Cyclobacteriaceae bacterium
GTATCATCTTCACGTGTCCAGACCACTTGCACGGGTGCTTTGATTTCTTTTGAGATCAATGCTGCTTCCTGCGTGTAATCGGTAAATGCTTTTCTTCCGAAACCACCACCAAGGAAAGTCATGTGGACGGTTATTTTTTCGCGATCCATTTTCAGTACGTTCACCAAATCATCCTGAACCCAGCCTGGTGCCTGGATCGGTCCCCAGATTTCGCATGAATCATCTTTCACATCAGCAATACAATTCAACGGCTCCATGCAGCTGTGCGACTCGTACGGAGTTTCATAGGTAGCCGTAACTTTCTTTTCTGATTTAGCAAGAATGGGAGAGACGTTCCCTTTTGTACGGAATGATAAACCTTCTTTTGTCTTGAGGTCGTCATTCATCCTGGCATACAATTGATCAGTACTGAAATGTTCAAAGGTGCTATCATCCCAAACTACTTTCAATGCTTTTCTTCCTTGCATGGCTGCCCATAAATTATCAGCAACCACTACTACGCCTTCACGCACTGTGCCAAACACAGCGGTCTTTATGGGAAGAACGTATTTTACACCTGTTACTTTTTTAGTTTCCGTATCATCAAAGCTTTTTACTTTTCCAATGAACCTTGGGCTTCGTTCAACCACTGCGTAAAGCATCCCGGGAAGTTTTTTATCCAAACCAAAAATAGCAGCACCATTCGTTTTCAATGGTGTATCCTGACGGGGCAATGGCTTGCGAAGAATTTTATAGTCTTCGGGTTTCTTTAATGCGATCGTTGCTGGCGGTTCCAGCTTGGATGCTTCTTTCACCAACTCACCATATCCGAGTTTTTTACCTGAAGGTTTGTGAATGACCTGACCGTTCTCTGCATAACATTCCGATTTATTCACGTTCCATTTTTTAGCAGCGGCTTCAATCAGCATTTCCCTTGCAGATGCACCCATGCGCCCTAAGTGCTTGTATGACCCGCGCACCGTTGAACTTCCTCCGGTGATCTGACTTCCGTATTTCTTTTCATTGCCCACACCGAAGATGATGTCGATGGAATTCAAATCTACTTCCAGTTCTTCCGCAATGATTTGCGGTACGGCCTGATAAGCGCCTTGTCCCATCTCTGCACGGTGATTGATGATTGTAACTTTACCTGAAGGATCGATAGAGATCCATGCATTGAGTTCGATGCCAAGATTTTCGGCTACATCGCCTTTCAGATAAGTAGCTTCTTTAGCCGCAGCGGGAAAATAAAAACCGAGCGTCAATGCAGCACCTGATAAGCTCGTAAGCTTAATGAAATTTCTGCGCGAAATATTTTTATCGAGGGTACTCATGATTCAAATTATTTAGAGGCCTTTTGTGTGATCATTGTAGAAGCAGTTTTAATTGCTTTGCGAATACGTGGATATGTGCCACACCGGCAGATATGACCTTGCATGGCGGTGTCGATATCTTTGTCTGTAGGATTGGAATTTTTCTTGAGCAACGCAGCAGCTGCCATGATCTGTCCGCTCTGACAATAACCGCACTGCGGAACCTGTTCAGCAATCCATGCCTGCTGTACTACGTGTGAATTGTCTTCCGATAATCCTTCAATTGTTGTGATATTTTTATTCGCTACGGCAGACACCGGAACCGAGCATGATCGAACAGGGGTGCCTTCGAGGTGTACCGTGCATGCCCCACATTGGGCGATGCCACAACCATACTTTGTACCTGTGAGTCCAACTACGTCACGTATTGCCCATAGCAAAGGCATTTTCGGATCGGCTTCTACAGTGTAAACTTTGTTGTTGATCTTAAGATTGAGAGAGGCCATAATCGATGCAAATTAGATTAGGAAGTTACGAAATTGGCAAAACCAATAACGTAATGAATTGTTAATTGTGAATGGAATTATGCAAACAACATCAATTCACGACAAATAACCCGTTTACAATTGGGAAGGTGGTTTGAACAATTTATCCAGTTCTTCCCACAACCCGGAAAAAGTAAATTGCCTGGGTGTTTATTTAGAATGAGTTTTAATAATAAATTTAAAACGCCATGAAGAAAACCTGCATTCTCACTGTACTTGTTGCCGCATTACTAATTGCGCTATCAGTAAAAGCATTTTCACAATCCACTATTGAAGTCACTGTTGCGAATATCAAAGAAGTAAAAGGAACTATTCGGGTAGCTCTTTTCACTGAGTCGGAAGATTTTCCAAACAACAAACCAATCAAAGGTCAGATTGTGAAGACCACGGGGAAAACCATGAAAGTGGTTTTTGAAAATGTTCCGGATGGAACGTATGCAGCAAGTGTGATTCACGATGAAAATGAAAATGAAAAACTCGATACTGGGTTTATGGGAATACCGAAAGAAGGATTCGGATTTTCAAGAGATGCAATGGGCACTTTCGGGCCTCCTAAGTTTAAAGAAGCAGCGTTTACCTCTCCGGCCACCAAAGCAGTGACGGTCACGCTCAAGTACATGTAATCGAAATTGCTTTTCGGGATATTTCTATCGATTGCAGTAAATCCATTGACTTTTTAAATCAAGCTGTCATTCCGATTTATTAGTTTGGCAGCTTGCTTTAATTCTAAAGAGTCAAAATGATTAGTGTGAAAGATCTTTTCCCGTACGAGTTCGACAAAAAATATTCTAAACCTGCAGCTTATTTCTCAATGGAGTTTGCCATTGACCAGCCACCTGAAAATATATAGTGGTGGTTTGGGTTTTCTCGCAGGTTCGCATTTAAGAAGTGCTTATGAACTGAAGCAAAACCTGATTGGGATCGGGATACTGTGGAAGAAGGGATATTATGACCAGGAACGTAATCAGGATCAGACACTGAGAGTAAGTTTTCGTGATAAGGATTATTCCTTCCTCACAGATACTGGAATTTTATTTCCGATAACCATTCACGGTGCGAAAGTTTTTGTAAAAGCCTATTTGCTAAAACCTGAAGTATTCAATACTGTTCCGTTGTTTCTGTTGAGCACTGACATTCCGGAGAATGATTACCTGGCGCAGACGATCAGTCACCGGTTATATGATCCGAATGAAACAACACGTATCGCTCAATCTGTGTTGCTGGGAATTGGCGGAGCCAAACTGATCGATATCCTCGAAAGACAAACGGACATCTATCACATGAATGAAGGTCATGCGTTGCCCCTGTGCTTTTATTTATTGGATAAGTATAAAAACCTCGATGAAGTAAAGAAGCGAGTAGTGTTCACTACGCATACTCCGGAGAAAGCAGGTAATGAAGAACACAGTGTGCCTTTGTTGAACAGTATGAGCTTCTTCAATGGGTTAACTGTAAAACAAGTAGAAGAGTACGTTGCACCGTTTGAAAACGGAATTCTGAATTATACGCTCACTGCTTTACGCATGGCAAAAATTGCCAATGGTGTTTCTCAACTTCACGGAGAAGTGTCGCGGCAGATGTGGAATGGATTCAGTGGCATATGCGAGATCACTGCGGTAACCAATGCACAGAATAAAACCTATTGGCTCGATGAGCAAATGGAAGGTGCGCTTCAAAAGAACTACAACGAAAGTTTAATTGGTCGTAAAAAAGAATTGAAGCATAAACTTTTCCGGACGATTGCCAATCAAACCGGGAAGCTGTTCAATGAAAATGTATTGACGATTGTATGGGCACGAAGATTTGCCGGATACAAACGTGCGAATCTTTTGCTTTATGATTATGAACGTTTTTTGAGAATAGCTAACAATACGAAGTATCCTGTTCAGATTATCTGGGGTGGTAAACCATATCCGGAAGATTATGGTGCGATCAATGTCTTTAATGAGATTTATTGGAAGACAAAAGATCTGCCGAATGCTACGGTGGTAACTGGTTATGAATTGTGGCTGTCGGGTCATTTGAAGAGAGGCTCAGACATTTGGTTAAACAATCCACGATTGTATCGTGAAGCTTCTGGGACATCAGGTATGACTGCGGCAATGAATGGTTCAGTGAATTTATCTATTGCAGATGGATGGGTTCCTGAATTCTCAAAGCACGGACATAATGGATTCATCATTCCAACAGCGGATGATTCTCTTTCTCAGGAAGAGAAAGATCGTATCGAAGCAAACAATCTTCTTGATCTGTTGGAGAACGAAATCATTCCGATGTATTATGATGCTCCGGACAAGTGGCTGAAGATTGTGAAAAACAGTATGAAAGAAGTACTTCCTTTCTTTGACTCGGGAAGAATGGTAGATGAATATTATACGAAATTATACAACAGTCAAGGATGATTCCTTCAGTGGAAGATCAGATTGTAGTCGCTGTTGATGATATAAATTGGGAAGTTGAAGAAAGAATTTAGTTCCAGCTTTTTCTTCTGACTCTACCGTAACGAGGCCATTCAGTTTTTGGATGGCCTCTTTAAATATGAACAATCCCAATCCAGAGCCCTTCGAATTGAAGTTGGCGCGATAAAACATATCGAAGATTTTATTGAGATGTGTTTTTTCAATACCCACTCCATTGTCACCAAACTCAACGGTAGCTTCTCTTACATTGATATGAATACGGATTTGAATGTATTTTTCTTTTTTATCGGGATCTGCGTAGCGAATTGCATTGGAGATCAGGTTATTGAATAAAATGTGAATGCGGTTTCGATCTGAATAGAAAGGCACATCTTCGCGAATGTTTATATATTTTTCAATTTCAGATGCTCC
>JBGATZ010000043.1:0-17571 GCA_044228905.1 Cyclobacteriaceae bacterium
TACAGCGTTAAGATCAGCTTTATCCAATGCGCGTGCCATCATTCCTTTTGAATAATTCAGAATCACACGGAAATCATCAGTAGTTGAAAAACCAAGATCCCAGTTAAGACGTGCAACGGCAGTTTGACGATTAGCGCTTAGGTCGATGAATACTTTATTAGGATAAAGAGCACCACCTCCGTTAATTTCCATTGTACCTGTGGTGGCTTCCAGCTCAGCGAACGCAACGGTTAACTGATTTTTAATACCAATTACCAATGACTCATCCAGCGATTGAATGGTGAATTTAATTGTTTCATCACCATCATAAAGAGCCGATGCTACTTTTTTGAGCTTGAATGATACGGAAGTCGATCCGCTTGGAACAGATAATGTAAGCTGATTGGAAGTAGCAGCTGGATCCGTTGTAAAATCTGTACCATATGTTAAGCCTGTTGGTTCGACCAGAATGGTAACAGAACCATCGCTGGTTGCTTCGCGTGTCAGGCTTAGATTTACATTCAATTCACTTTCGTTTGATGCAATACCTAATTGATCTGCCTCAAATGCAGTCAGGTTCTCCGGTAATGCCGGATCATCCTTACAGGAATTGAGGAAAAGGAATCCGGATAGTGACATCAGGATCAGCGAGTGTTTAAAAAATTTATTCATATGATTGATTTATTGTAAACGGTTAATATTTATTGATTGAATACGAAATACTTGCGAAATAAGAACGGCCGTAGCCAATGGGACGAACCGCCCCGGCAGTATGTGCTCCACTTGCTGTTGAGGTACTCGTTACACTGGTTACATCAAACAGGTTTCGAACTCCCGCTGAAGCAGTGAAATTTTTCAGGAATTCTTTCTGCACAGTTACATCTGCCCAACTGAATGAAGGGATCTTAGCGAGCGTAGCAACCTGAGTTCCATTTTCAGTTGACACTACATAGTAAGGAGTGGTGCCGGTGTACTTATAATAGGCGGAGAAGCTCAGCCCCATCTTCGGAACACGATAAGTGGCTGAAGAAGTTAATTCCGGAGACCATACGAACTCATCCAGATCGTTAATGCTTTCAGAATACTGATTAAATCTTCCCGTATATCCCAATCCCAAAGTGAAGTCCCAGCGATTTCCTCTCAGTGTGTTGTTTAACGTTAGTCCTTTCGTTTTATACTTATCGATATTAATGTAAGTAGTGACTAGCGTGTTGCCGGGTTTCTGTCCGTTGCTGATCATGTTATCAACGAGATTATAAAAACCACCTGCAATGGAAGTCAGTTTGAATGATTCATTATCTAACACTCTCCAGGTATATGAACCATTGAAGCTATGTGAAAGCTCTGCCTCCAGATCCGGATTGCCTTCAATAGAGTGGCTCGCATCAAAGAAGTTGAAATACAACTCACGTAATGAGGGAGCGCGGAACCCACGGCCATATGACAGCCTGAAATCCTGCTTATCCGTGATTTTAAATTTTGTATTAATCGATGGAACGGCAGGAGGAGCCTGATAAACAGTGTTGTGAATAACACGCACCCCTGGCCGAACTTGTATTCTTGGGGTAATATTCCATTCTCCGGAAAGGAACAGCGCATAATCACCAATCTTCTGAGTTCCTTCTTTTATTCTTCCTCCTTCACCTGTTTCATAATTCAAATCAAAACCTGGCTGAAAAGAGAGCTTATTATTGATCTTATATTGAAAAGTACCGCGACCCGTAAATCCGTTGAAGTGTGTGACATCCTGCAATCCAGCACCCAACGCTAGCCGAACAGCACCCGTTGTCTTATTTACAGTAGTACTTTGCGTTTCACGATCATAGCTCGTAAAGCCTAATGCTGTGTTGAAAGAAAGTTTATCTGAAAAGGCATGGCTTCCCTGCACCTGATGCATAAAACGGTTAGTGATGTAGTTCTGATCCAGCGCTTCATTACCCTCAAACAATCCCGGATTATAAATATCTTCATTCAAATAATCGAGACGATAATAAAGGTTAGTCCTGTTCTTTGCATATCCGAACAGTGCATTGCCGAGATACTGTGTTTTAGGATGCCATTGTTTGTCCCGATCTTCCGCTGTTCCCTGAAAACCACCAAAATAATTTCTGCTGAAGTCGATGCGTGTATTAAAATTATTCCAGGAATAACCTCCTCCGGCACTTTGATTATGAATTCCCTTCTTCAATCCATATTCATCACCAACTGTTTCTTCATGAATCCTTGCGTTCAGATCTAATTTTCCTTCCGGACTTTTCTTAGTGATAATATTAATTACTCCGGCCAAAGCATCAGCACCATATACTACCGACATCGGGCCTTCAATGATTTCAATACGTTCAATGGAGTTGATATTGATCTGATTAATATTAATCTCATTAGATGTTCCCTGACGACCAACCATTGGGATACCATCAATCAGTACTTTTACATTTTGACCTGCCAAACCCTGAATTGAAATATTCGAACCACCCAATGCAAGATCCTGATCAAAACGGATGTTCAGTTCCGTGTTGAGCACATCCTGAAGCTTAACCGCTCCTTTAGCCTGAATTTTTTCCATCGAAATTGTACGAACTCCAAAAACAGACTTGCTTACCGATTGAGGCTCGAACTGGCCGGTAACTACCACTTCTTCCAGTTTTTTGGTCTTAATAGAGTCCTGTGGGACAGACTGCGAATACAGCTGTCCGCAGATTAATAAAGCAGCAACAGATAGAATTTTCATTTTCACGGGCTGCAAAGGTTAGAATCATTCTAAATAAAAAATACCTCTATAGAAATTTAAAATACCCTGATACGTAAAAAACACCTCTGAATATCTATCAATGTGACAGCTTAATATTTTGGTATTTTTTATTAAAATATGAGTTTCAGAAGTAATTTCGAGCCAAAATTCTGTTACTTTCTGCCATGAAGCCCGAAACGGACCTGCTACCCGAAATAGAAAATGCCTCTAAAAGGATAATTAAAACGCTTTTCAATCAGGACGACTTTTCGCTTCAGGTTACTGAAAACACAGAAGAAATACCTGTTGCCATTCCCGCAGAAGTAAAGAAAAACATTATCCATTTCTACTTCTGCCTCGATGGCAGTGCAGAGTTCGAGTTCGGCCCTCACTACAGCCGCGAGATCAAAAAACAGCAGAACTACTTCTTCTACAATCCCGAAAAGGAACTTCCTTTCACACTCAAACTATCCACAGGTGCTAAAATGGTTTTCTTATCCATTGCGCTGGAAAGCCTTCACAAATTATTCGTGCATGATTCTCTTCCTTTCTTAAAAGGCGAAAATGCGAACCGGAAATTTTATGACGAGCGTGAAATTCCGGCAAGCTTGTATGTAGTGTTGAATCAGCTTTTCACTATGCAGCTGAGTGAATCTTCTGAGAAACTTTACTACCAGGCAAAGGCAATGGAATTATTGAGCCTATATTTCTCCACAAAGAAACCCAATACAGAAAGTTGTCCATTCCTCAACGACCAGGAAACAGTTCGTAAAATCAAACATGCAAAAGAGCATTTACTTAAAAACCTGGAGTCTCCTCCCGGGTTGAAAGAACTGGCAAAATTTGCCGGGTTGAATGAATACCAATTGAAAATGGGGTTCAAAGAAATTTACGGAAACACGGTTTATGGCTATTTGCTCGATCACAAACTAGATCATTCCCGTGCGCTATTGGATTCACATAAATTTCAGGTAAACGAGGTAGCTTATGAAATCGGTTATACTAACCCGAGTCATTTCATTGCTGCTTTCCGCAAAAAATTCGGGATTACTCCCAAAAAATATCTGATGAGCCAATCCTAACCTGGTTTTAATTTCTTTCTAATCCTATTTTAATTTAATCCGCTCACGGCTATTTCTTTCAGTTCTTGACCGTTATAATTGCATCCAATTTAGATTAAGTCTAATTAGATGCGCTTCTTCACTCTTTTCTGCCTGTTTTTTATTGCTTTTGCCTCAAAAGCTCAAATCTTCACCAAAGAAGACTCTTTAAATGCGGGATTGGTGCGCTCAGGCCAACCTACCGTAATCTCAGGCTACGGACAAGCCAAAGTGGAATACGACCTGAAATACAAAACCGGGGTAGCCAACCTCACCCGAAACGTTTTATTCCTCGGCCATAAGTTCAGCAGCAAAGTCTATTTCTTTTCAGAGATGGAATTGGAAAATGCAGGCGTAAGCTCTTCCGGAAAATTCCAGGGTGAGCTTAGCATGGAGCAGTTGTTTCTGAAATTCAATATCAACCGCGATGTGTACCTGACAGCGGGCTTGTTCATTCCTCGTATTGGAATTATCAACGAAAATCACCTGCCTACTACATTTAATGGCAATGACCGCACGTTTGTGGAAACATTGGTTATCCCTGCCACCTGGCGCGAATTAGGAATTGGCGTGTATGGAAACGTGAGACGAATGCCGGGATTGAATTATTCATTTGCTATCATGAATGGATTAAACTCCGCAGGTTTTAAAAATGGCAGCGGCATTGGAGATGGCCGCTTTGAAGGAAGTAATGCCACCGCGTCTAACATTGCCGTTACTGGGGCGCTATTGTATTACATAAAAGATTTTCGTTTACAAGCTTCAGCTTATTATGGTGGCAGTGCCGGTTTAGTGAAACGTGTAACAGATAGTTTAAAATTAAGCTCAGGTCCCTTCGGAACTCCTGTTGCCGTGCTGGAAGCAAACATTCAGTATCACAAAAACGGAATGGTGTTTAAGGCATTGGCTACTACTGCTCAGATATCCGATGCATTTGCCATCAATCGGGCATACGCAAACAATACACCCAGCTCTATGATCGGAGCATATGCCGAAGCCGGTTATAACTTATTGAAAGCATTCAACGAATCCACCACGAAGAACTTCACGGTATTCGCCCGTTATGAATGGATCGATCTCAACCAGAAAATTCCTTCGAATGGAATTGAGAATGGAACTTTAAAAAGAAACTACACGGTGGTAGGGATTACCTATCAGCCTGTGCAGGGCGTAATTGTAAAAGCAGATTATGTTTTAAGGAATACAGGGGAGCGCAATCCGGAATTGATTGTTACTCCTTTTCCGCAAACACTGCCTTATTATACTTCGAATGGATTCTTCAATCTTGGAATAGGATATAGTTTCTAATCAACAAGCACGTGAATATCGATCGCAGACAATTCATTAAACGCTCATGCACCGCCTGCTTTGGTGCAGCTGCTTCGGGTTTGCTATTTTCTCAACTCTCTTCATGTGCCCCGGCTTTTCCTGTTTTCAAAACAAAATTTGATAAAGGATTAGTGCAAGTGCCCGTCAGCTCATTTGAAACTTCAAACCTTGTGATCGTTCGCGATTTACAAATAGACTTCGATGTATTGCTGGTTAAAAAGTCTGCAGATGATTACAACGCCATCTATATGAAGTGTTCACATCAGGCTAATCCGGTCACAGCAACAGCCACTGGCTTATTTTGTCCTTCACACGGAAGCTCATTTGATCTCGATGGTAATGTCCGCACCGAACCTGCTACTGCTCCGCTTCAAAAATTTAAAACAGAACTCAAAGACAATGTTGTTACGATAACCATTACACTTTAAAACGTTAACTATGAAAAAAGTATATTTTCTTTCTTTTGCACTCTCATTGCTTGCAGTCACTGCATGCAATGATGACAACGACAAAGTTCCCGCGATAGATGAAACATTGAACACTCAGATCCTTTCGGATTTTTCTACAGGTGTAGCGAGCGCCACTTACACAGAACTGCAGGCCAAGGCAACTACCTTCAATACACAGGTAGCTACATTCAAAGCAAACAAGTCAGACGCTAATCTCGCTGCCTTACAACAAACATGGAAAGAAGCACGTCTGGTTTGGGAACAAACAGAAGCACATCTTTTCGGACCGGTATCCACCGAAAACATTGACCCACGCATTGACACCTGGCCGGTAAACTTCACTGACCTTGACGCACAGCTGGCCAGCAACAATTCTTTCAGCGAAAGCTATATCGATGGATTGGATGACGCATTGAAAGGCTTTCACCCGATCGAGTACCTGATCTTCGGAAATGGTGGTGCAAAGAAAGCAGCAAACTTTACTACTCGTCAGGTAGAATACCTCGAAGGGCTTGCGTTAAATCTCAAAAAACTGACCTCTGAATTAGGTGGCGATTGGGACCCCACATCTGCATCAAGTAACTACATCAGTGCTGTTTCAAAAGCAGGAGCAGGAAGCACTGAGTATCCTACACAGAAAGCTGCCTTTGAAGAATTGGTAAATGCCATGGCAGGAATTTGTGATGAAGTAGCTAATGGAAAATTGGCAGAGCCCTATGAACAAAAAGATCCTTCCCTTGAAGAATCTCCGTTTGCTTCCAACTCGATCACCGATTTCACGAACAATATCAAAGGAGTTCAAAACGTATATCTTGGAAAATACAAGACCGATGGCAAAGGATTGGAAGATCTTGTAAAGCTTCACAATCTTTCACTTGATAACGACATTAAGGCAAAGCTGGATGCAGCAATATCTTCATTAGGAAAAATTACTGATCCATTCGGAACAGCCATCACTACTCAGTCCGTACAAATTCAAAACGCGATGGACGCCATCAATGAACTGAAAGAAGTGTTGGAAGGAGATCTGCTAACTTTTGTTCAGCAACACAGCAAATAAATCTTAGAAGAGGTTAGGTGATGGAGAAACTGCTTTTACGCATCGCATTCATAATTGCATTGGGTACAACGGTTTACTCCTGCATTGAACCCGCAGAAAGAACGGAGACTCCGGCAGACGAATGGTTTGCCGGAGGTTCTCAAACTATTTTTACTACGGGGACTGGTGCTTTTAGCTCTGCTTTTCCTAACATCAACGCCAATCGCAGTAAAGTACACGGCACAGGCGATGCCGCATTTGGAGCTACGTTTGTAAGTGCACCCGCCCCCATCAATCCAGGCTTAGGTCCGATTTTTAATAATGTATCGTGTACTTCCTGTCACATTAATGACGGACGCGGAAAACCACCATTGAATGGAGAACAAAACTCCTCGATGCTCATCCGTATCAGCGTGTCAGGTGAAAATGAACATGGCGGCCCAAAAGCTGCACCTGGTTTTGGAACACAATTGCAACAACGAAGCATCTTTGGCGTGCCCGCGGAAGTAAGCTTCCGGATCACGTACACTGAGATTACAGGAAAATTTGGAGACGGAACGACTTATACATTGCAAAATCCAACCTACTGGATTGAGAATCCTTACATTCCCCTTCCCGTAGATTATATGTTCAGCGCGCGCATCGCTCCTCCCGTTTTTGGATTGGGATTACTGGAAGCTATCAGCGAAACAGATATCATTTCACACGCAGATGAAAATGATGACAATAAAGATGGCCTCTCCGGGAAACCTAATTATGTATGGGATGAACTCAAAAAAGAAAAAGTATTAGGACGTTTCGGATGGAAAGCCAACAACCCCACTATTCTTCAACAATCAGCTGGTGCGTACAGCGAGGACATGGGGATTACTAATTTCGTTTTTCAAAAAGAAAGTTCGTACGGACAAA
Organism: Cyclobacteriaceae bacterium; assembly: GCA_044228905.1. Classification (GTDB taxonomy): domain Bacteria; phylum Bacteroidota; class Bacteroidia; order Cytophagales; family Cyclobacteriaceae; genus ELB16-189. The sequence goes on from JBGATZ010000043.1 coordinate 7,534, forward strand.
GTCAATGGAGTACTCAGAACGTGTATGATGTATCGGATAGTTTACTTCAATCCGTATCTTTCTACATTAGATCGTTGGCTGTACCAGCAAGAAGAAATGCAGACGATGTAGCTGTCCTGAAAGGAAAACAAATCTTTGCTGCAGCTAAGTGCAGCGGTTGTCACATTCCAAAATCAACTACCGAAACCAACGTAGCCTTTCCTGAAGTTTCTAATCAAAACATTTATCCTTACACCGACCTTTTGCTTCATGATATGGGTGAAGGACTTGCCGATCATCGTCCTGACTTTGAAGCAACAGGAACAGAATGGAGAACCTCTCCACTTTGGGGAATCGGATTAACGAAAGTGGTGAATGGTCATAATAATTTCCTCCACGATGGACGTGCACGTTCACTGATGGAAGCAATTTTATGGCATGGCGGTGAAGCAGAAGCTTCAAAAGAATATGTCCGCAATCTTTCAAAAACAGATCGCGATGCGTTGGTTAAATTTCTGGAATCTCTTTAGGTTCTAAAAGAAACTCTTCGAAGATCTTCTTCTCGGTGCAGAGCCAAACAGCATTCCAAAAACACCTCTTACTAATTCTTTTCCTACTTGTTTAGTGATTGGTGATGAAAGTACTTCTTCCATAGTGCTCTTTTGCTGACGCGGGCGACCGACTGGTTTAGGAGCAGCTTGTTCTTTTTGTGCTTTTACCTGCTCCTGTTCTTCTCTCACTGCATTCATCTTTTCAGAAAGAATTTCAAAGGCACTTCGTGGATCAACTGTTTCTTTATACTTTTTATAAAAATCTGATTGATTCAATTGATCGGTGTATTCCTTACTTTCCAATGGTCCCATAAAAGAAGCAGGTGGTGCAAGGTGTGTAACTACGGTTTCGGTTGGAATTCCTTTTTCATTTAATACAGTTACGAATGCCTGACCTGTTCCCAATTGGGTGAATTGCTGCTCCATATCATAAAACACAGACTTGGGAAATGACTTCACGGTTTCTTTCAGTGCTTTTACGTCATTAGGTGTGAATGCACGAATGACATGATGAATCCGGTTACCCAACTGGGATAACACCGAAGCCGGAACATCCTGACTCATCTGTGTACAGAAGAAAATTCCTACCCCCTTCGAGCGAATCAAACGGATAACCTGTTCAATCTGATCCATAAATGCTTTAGGTGCATCGTTGAAAAGCAAGTGTGCTTCATCTAAAAAGAAAACGAGCTTGGGTTTATCCAGATCGCCCGCTTCCGGAAGCGATTGATAAATCTCCGCCAATAGCGACAACATGAACGTGGAAAAGATTGCTGGTTGGCTTTGCACATCCGAAACATTCATCAGGCTGATGGTTCCTCTTCCATCTACTTTCTCAAAGAGATCTTCAATATCAAATGATTTCTCTCCGAAGATCTGGTTGACTCCCTGTTGCTCAAGCGCTACAATTTTTCTCAGGATAGTTGAAGCCGTTGCCGAAGAAATTTTTCCGTAATCATTCTTGATTTCTTTGGCTCCTTCTCCCTCCGATAGATAGTTCAAAACTTTCTTCAGGTCATTCAAATCAACAATTGGGAGGTCTTTATCATCTGCATATTTGAATAAAATCATCAATACACCGCTCTGAACTTCATTCAATTCCAGAACCTTACTCAACAACACCGGCCCAAATTCAGTAACGGTCGCCCTCATCTGTGCACCCAGATTTCCGCTTAAGGAATAAAACTCAATTGGAAAACCGGCTGGAGAATAATTGATTTCTAAAGCCGTGGCGCGTTCCTTTATTTTATCGTTCGCAATACCCTCCTTAGCCATGCCACTGATGTCACCCTTCATGTCGGGCATGAACACACAAACACCTGCTGCTGAAAGTTGTTCCGCAAGTAATTGCAACGTGCGTGTCTTCCCTGAGCCTGTTGCACCAGTAATCAATCCATGACGATTCATCATCCGCAAAGGAAGGTTCACTTTTGCTTCAGCGATGATTTCACTCTGAAATACTCCTGCACCCAGATAAATAGCAGTTCCAGCCGTATTGTAGGATTTTTGAATAGCTTCAACAAACTGTTCCTTTGACATGATCTTTTCTTTTATATCAATTCAATTTATTCTTTTCTTCAACAACCAATCCATTTGAGCATCATCTCCCATTTGAAACACATGTTCACTGAATCGCTCAAAGCCCCATTGCTTGTAAAACTGCTGTGCTTTCGGATTATGTTCCCACACACCCAGCCAAATCCAATCAACCTTAAGTTCAGTTGCCACGTCCAATGCTTTTTGCATCAACTGTGCACCAATTTTCTTTCCGTGATAATTATGATCAACGTAAATGCGATGGAGCTCAATGGTATTCTTTCCTAAATATTTTTCAGCTTCATTGTTCTTCCTGATTCTCAAATAGCCTGCCGGTACTCCCTGATCCTCTGCAAAAAAATAGCGCGATCCTTCTTCTTTAAATTCCGCCTTAAACCGGTCAATGTTGTACTCCGTAGTAATAAACAACTCCATGTTTTCTGGAGTATTATTGTGCGAAAAAGTGACGGTATAGATGCGAATAGCCAGCTCTCGCAAGGCGGGAATATCTTTTTCTGTAAGCTCTCTGATCGTGATCATTCTCTAAAAATAAAACCCGGCAAATTATCACCGGGCTTTACCAATTAAAATATTTTAATGGCACTACTTATCCTTGAAATTCTGTACCGAATACAAGACACCGAGCGAGAATGCCTGACTAAGCTGCGCGCCTGAATCCTGATCGAAGTCATACAGCAAAATGCCGCCCACACTTACGTTGATGAACTGATTTACCTTGGCAACAATATTCAGATCAAGGCGATGATCGATCGTTTTCAGTTCCAATGTTTCATAATTGGCAAACATCACATAACGCCATTTCAGATTTAGATTCTTTGCAATATCCTTGTTGAATTCAGCCATCATTTGAAATGCAAGCCACTCAAAGCGGGTATCTTTGCCAACTTCTACACCATATGGTTTGATCGAATCAACTGCTGCGTAGCGACCATCATTCTGTCTGACAACAGTCAGACGTGGCGCGAATGGCGCAAAGCGAACCTTAAAGTAATCTACCGGATGATATTCCAAACCCCAGGATGAAGTAACAAAGGCCGGGGCAAGCATATCTGAAATCAGGAAACTACGCTCCACTCCCAACGCATCTTTCTCATACTTGTAACCTTTTGCAAACTGGCTCAGGAAGTTAAGGGCCACGAAGAGATCCCATTTTTTGCCAATTGCACGACCATATTTAGTATCGAGGTAAGCACGATCCAGTGTTTTACGATATCCCTGGCCGGCATTGTTAACCATGCCGTATTGAAAGTCGAACTCGTTATCCCAGGAATGAACATTTTTCTTAAAATTTGCTCTATAGCCAAGAAAAGTATTGAACCCGATAGAATTCACACCTCCTGCTTTCCAGTTGCTTGAAAAGGATGCCTGGTTAAGATTAAGACCGGCTTTAAAAGCCTTCTTCCAATTGGAAGTAGTATCCAGGTGAATGATCTGGGCCTGAGCCGTTGAGGCTAACGCCAGAATAAAACAAATAGCGCCAACTGAGAGAACAACCTTTAGGGTTTTATGCATAAAAAAATGGATTTCAGTTATTCAAAATAACTGAAAATTCACCTAAACCAGAAGGATTAAATATTGTTCAGCTTGATTTCATCCAACGCCACCTCAGTAAGAGGCTTGGTGATGAACTTGATGACGTGATTGTTGTTTACAATCTTATCGATGTCGCGCTTATTATCCGAGCTGGAAAGAATAATGACTTTGCACTTGTTACGCACCATTTCATTAAACTTCTCGAATTCATATAAGAACACAAACCCATCTACGATAGGCATGTTGATGTCAAGGAAAATAATATTTGGCAGATTTTCCGCGTTGTTCTCGTTTTCTTTAATGTAATCCAGCGCACCCTTGCCCGAACTCTTCACTTCCACGCGTCTGGCAAACTTGGTAATTTCGATAATACGCTTACTGATAAAGTTATCAGTATCGTTATCGTCTACCAGCATGACCAGATCAATGGTTTTCACAGCCTCCATCAACATTGTTATTCCTTAAAATCTTTGAAAAATATTCCTCGACACAGCCCGCAAAATTATCCTTTTTTGCCAAAAACTAAACTTTAAAATGCCGTAGTGTAAGGAATTGACCAAAAAAGCATAAAATGTATTAGCGGGAAGAGACCTTTAGCTTCTCGCCTACTGACAGGGAGAAATCAGTTTTGCCGTTCCAGTCCATCAACTCTTTGATAGTCACGCCATACTGACGTGCCACGCTGTATAGAGTATCGCTGGTCTTCACTTCGTGAAATTGCTCGGCAGCTGGCTCCGGGATGGTTGCCTTAGCTACGAGAATCTGCTCTGGTTGAGGTTCTTCTGGCGCTGTTACAAATATTTTGAGGGCTTGACCAGGATGAATCCCTTTCTGAAGGTCTAGTTCGTTCCATTGTGCGAGATCACTTACTGATACTGAATAGGTCCGTGCAATGGAATAAAGGCTTTCCCCTTGTTGCACAATGTGCTCTCCTTCTTCGCCATTATTTTCAGGAACGGATTGCTCAGAAATGATGACAGGTGCCGCCATCATTTCCACTGGAGTGATTACAGGTGTAACAGCCGCTTGTTCTTTTGATCTTGTATCGGGGGCAACAGTATTCCATTCAAATGTTTCTTCCTCCGACACCTCGATTGCATCGGTGTCAGGTTCGGCAACCTTTGAATTGGCATCTTTTGGCATGCGACTATTCAACCATATCTGCGTACCTGCAACTAAGTTAGGCTGACCGCTAACACGATTATACTTCAACAACCTCTTAAGCTGCACTCCATATTTCTGGCTTACTGCCCATAAGTCCTCTCCCTGCTGAAGCTGGTGAAAAGGTTCACCCGCCTTGGCTTTCTTCTTGTCTGTAAAGTAATACGCACCTGCTTTTACATGATGATCAATCGAAATGTCGTTGTACTGCGTAAAATCAGTTACTTCTACTTTGGCCCTGCTTGCCAATGAAGCTAACAATTCTCCTTTCTGAGCTTTGATCGTGGGCACACCATTAATCAGAAAAACCTCTTCAGCAACTGCTGGCTTTGTTTCCTTCACTGCTTCGACCGGGGCCTGAGCCACCGCTGCTTTGGTAAGAGCGAGTTTAGTGAAATCATCATCGGTATTTCCGATAGGAACCAGTAGTGTGTATTTACGATCATCAGGGATTGTACCTTTACGCACCCACTTATTGTACTCCTGCAGTTTAGCTTCATCAACAGACAACATCTTAGCGACATCGCTGATAGATGTAACACTGCCTGGTTGATATTCCATTACTTTAAGCAATGGCTCTCCCTGCATTGCGGCTTCAAAAGCTACTTTATGGGCTAGATATTTTTTCACATACCAGTAGGTATCTGATGTTATTTCCATATGACGTGCTCCGTTGTGTTGATCTCCCACAGATCGTTGTACTCCGCCTGCACCCATCTGGTAAGACTGCAAAGCGTAGAGCCAGTTATTGAAGAAGTTGTTGGCTTTCTTCAGGTATTTAGCCGCTCCGCGTGAAGCGGAGATCAGGTTCATGCGTTCATCAATTTCCTTATCAACTCGAAGCCCCATCTCCAGGGCAGTGAAATCCTTGAATTGCCAAAATCCTACTGCATTGGAAACAGAAACTGCATCTGCAACCAGGGCACTTTCCTGCAAAGCGAGATACTTGAAATCATCCGGGAGGCGCTCTTCTGCAAAAATCTTTTCAATAAATGGAAAATACGTCTTTGCTCGCTCCACTTTCATATTGAAATGTTTGGGCGAACGGGTAAGCGCATCCACATCGGCTTGAATTTCTCTTCGGGCATCATCACGGATCGTGAGTGTCATGCCTGCGAAATCCATTTTATGGGGCACTTCAGGAGTTTGTGCGTATGAGGCAGCAACTCCGAAAAAAATGAGTGCGGCTGCAAAAAATCTCATTGAGTTCAAAGGTAAGGATTTTTTTGAGATCTAATACTTTCAGGGTCATCAAGTTGACTATTTGGACTAAAGTCCGTGCGAACAGGACTTCAGTTGCCACGGGCTTAAGCCTGTGGCAACTGATCCATAAGTTTAATCCGCCTTTAGCCCAATGAAAGACCGCTACAGCTTTCTGATCACCGTAATGCCATCACGTATTGGTAGCAAAACGTTCTCTACCCTGGGGTCATTGTGTACTTTGTCATTAAAGACCATCACATTTCGTGTGTCCTTATCCGGGTTCTGATTAATCACCTTTCCGCTCCAGAGCACATTATCTGCGAGTATGATCCCGCCCTGAGCCACTTTATCGATAACCAGGTCATAATAGTTGGGGTAATTCTCTTTATCTGCATCGATGAATACCAGATCAAATGGTCCGTTCAATTCCGGAATGATCTTCAAAGCGTTACCAATGCGGTAGTCAATCCGATCATTAAAAGAAGACTCTTTGAAATAACCTCTCACACGGGTTTCGAGTTCTTCGTTAATATCAATGGTGATCAGCTTACCATTCGATTGAACGCCTTCCGCCAGGCACAAAGCAGAATAGCCTGTGTAAGTACCTATCTCCAACACCGTTTTTGGCCGGATCATTTTACTGAGCACCGACAAAAATCTTCCCTGCATGTGACCTGAAAGCATTCGCGGCTTCATGACCAGGGAATGCGTATCGCGATTTATTTTTTTCAACAAATCAGATTCCGGTGAGGTGTGTGCTTCTGAATAACGTTGTAGTTCAATGTCAATAAATTCCATTATGAAATTATTTTGGTTCCATCATCAGGTAGCTCAATTTATCTTCGCGATACATATCATTGGCGATCTCCTGAAGTTGCAATGAGGTAGTATTTTTAATGCGTTCAAAAATTTCTTCAAGTGTAGTTACTCTGCCGAGGTCTAGCAGATTACGCGCCATCATAATCATGAAGCTGATGTTGCTTTCTTCCGACATCGCAATCTGACCCAGCAGTTGTTCTTTCGCAGCAGACAACTGTGTTCTTCCCAACGGTTCATCACGCATTTTTCTCAACTCTTCCTTCACTAACGAAAGGCTCTTCTTCATTTGAGAAGGCTCCGTGCCAAACGTAATCACAAATAATCCGGTATCAGTGAAAGGAACATACTGTGCTCCGATTGAATAGACAAAGCCGTGCTTTTCACGCAATGCCATATTCAATCGTGAGTTCATTCCCTGACCTCCCAAAATATTAGTAAGCATATAAAATGTACTTCGCTTTGGATCAGAGAGCTTGTAGGAAGCACGGCCTATGGCACAACGCGCCTGCTTTACTTCTCTTTTGAGAACAATCTCTCTTGGCTTATAACCTGAAAATTTCGCTCTTACTTTATTCGAGCGAAGTTTGGGAATCCGGCCCAAATATTTATCTGCCAGCTGCATTACTTTTTCCATGGGCACGTTACCCACACAACTGAAAATAATTTTACCTGTGTCGATATTTGCTTTAATAAATTTCTGAAAATCCTGTCTTTTAAAAGACTTTACCGTTTTCTGCGTACCCAGAATATTCATTCCTAATGAATGTTCTCCAAACACAACGGAGTCAAACTCATCCTGAAGTGAGTCATCCGGATCATCGAGATACATCGCCATCTCTTCAAGGATCACTTTTCGTTCACGATCAATCTGTCCGGACGGAAAAACAGAATCGAACGTAATGTCTGCGAGCAATTCAAAAGCACGTTCAAAGTATTCATCACGTAATGACGCATAGAAAAGAATCTTTTCCTTATCCGTGAATGCGTTCAGTTCTCCACCTAGAGATTCTAACCGGTTAAGAATGTGAAACGCTTTACGTTTACGCGTTCCTTTGAAAGCCATGTGCTCCCAGAAGTGCGCTATCCCCTGATTCAGGGGAGTTTCATCCCGGCTTCCAATATCGAGCATGATTCCGCAATGAACAATTTTTGAAGTAGTGATGTGATTATGTACGACACGGATGCCGTTGGAGAGAGTATAAATTTCGTGATGACGCATATTCGATTCAAAGTTACGCAACTTTTATGTCCCAGTGGCGAACAGTCTTGCCCGCTTCTGGGCAGGCCATTTGCACCCATAACAATTTTTTAAGTAAAATAGTGTAATGGATTTGGCACAAGTGTTGCCGAATATCAGCCAATAGTATCTGGCGCCAGCAATTAAATTTTCTAATTCTTATGGAAACTCAAAAAGTAAAAACCTGTTTCACCATCACGTTTACCGATGATCAGTTTCAGCATGCCAAAGCGTACGTGGAAGACATGAAGAAGCACCCCAACCGTGTATACTGGAGAGGCAAAAAAGGCAAGACCGATGATGAATTAGTGATTGAGCAAATCGCTCACCGGGTGCTATCCGGTTTCTATAATGATGATCCGTTCAACGCAAGCCGCCACATCATGCGTATGGACAGCATGACCATGGCTTAAAAATCTGGATTTAGTAATAGGTAATTGAATCCGGAGTGATGATGGCTCCGGATCAATTTTTTAAATCAGATCCAGTACTTTCTGAATCAGAGAATTGATCACCTTATTCGGATCCTTCGAAAATTTATTCTTGATACGATTGGCAATGATCGCGTTCGCGCTCAGCACTTCGTGACCCAGCAATCGGCCCATTGCATAATAACCAGCCGTTTCCATTTCAAAATTCGTAAGCCAGAACTCTCCTTTATGATAGTAATTCAAGTCATCCAGTAATTTCGGAAAGCGAATAGGTAATCGCAGTGCTCTTCCTTGCGGGGCATAAAATCCCGGACACGTTACCGTATTACCATGAATCATCTCTTTTCCAATCTGCTCAAGCAATGATTCCGATCCACGCACCACATAAGGCATAAAGGGTAATCCTATTTTCTTTTGAATGTCATGTGCCAGCCCGGTTTCAAAATCATCCATGGGCAGGTCATAGAAATTCATAAGATTATCAAAGCCTACGGAATAATCAGAAACAAGGTGCGAACCTACAGCTACGTCTTCCTGTAAAGCGCCTGAAGTCCCTATCCTCACAATACGAAGTTTCTTCTTTCGAGCTTTTGGCTCACGCGTTTTTAGATCAATATTGACCAGCGCATCAAGCTCATTGAAAAATATTTCAACATTGTCAGTACCGATGCCTGTACTGATAACTGTAATTTTTTTGCCTTTGTATTTTCCTACATGGGTGATGAACTCGCGTTTGTTCATTTCAAATTCGACTTCATCGAAATATTCACTTACCTGATAGACACGGCTGGGATCTCCTACCGCAATGATGGTCTCCGAAATGTGCTTTGGAAGAAGATTGAGGTGATAAACACTTCCGTCCGGATTAAGAATAAGATCAGTTTCGGATATTTTAGCCATCGGCTTTAATCAGTTAACCTTTGATTTTTTGAGCTGGATTTCCGAACACCGTTTCACCCGCGGCAACGGGAGCTACTACAACAGAACCTGCACCAATGCGTGCTCCTTTTCCAATGGTGATTCCAGAAACAATCACCGAACCAGATCCAATAAATACTTCGTCTTCGATCACTACGTTCGGGTTGATCATGCTTCCGCTTCCTACCTGAACAAAATCTCCCAGCTTTGCCTCTACACCAATCGATGATTTTGCATGAAGCAAACAGTGGTTTCCAACAACAGCACCTGGCGCAATGTTTACACCGATGTCTATAAAATTACCGTGACCCAATTCTGACGATCCTGAAATAAAAGATTGTTTATGAATGGCATTCACCGGTTGCATGTGTCTTACTTCCTGGAGCATCTTCACCAGGCTCTTGCGAAGTTTGTTGTCATCTGCCGCTACAAAAGCTTCACACTTTTTGCCGATTAGTTTGAGGAATCCATCATCGTCAGTAGCTCCTAAAACGGTAACTGTATCAATCTCTTTAGTGTGCGTCTTCTTGTCATCATCGAGAAAGCCATACACAACCACTTCATTACTTTCGAAAATTTCTTTAGCGGCACGTCCAAGGTAATTCGCGCCTAAAATCATAACGGGATTTTGCATGAAGCAAAGTTAACC
>JBGATZ010000044.1:0-17412 GCA_044228905.1 Cyclobacteriaceae bacterium
TGGTACGAGTTCCTACCGGAATTTCCTGTGTAGTATATCCGATGAAGGAATACACCAGTACCGATCCGCTTCCTGCTACATTCAATGAATACTTTCCATCATTGTCTGTGGTGACTCCATTCGTAGTACCTTTTTCAAGGATACTCACTCCCGGCACGCCTTGCCCATTTTCGTCAGTCACCAGCCCGCTCACACGCTGCGATTGCGCGAGAGAAGGAACTGTGACAAGCATTAGTAGGAGTACTAATGCACAACACATGTTGTAGATTTTTCTCATAGTTAATTGGTTTGAGTTAGAGTTAAATTGTTAGGTGAGTTTTAATTCAACGTTAATAATATGGATTTTACCCCGATTTAAGTGCTAAAGAAATAATAAATTTTTTAGCAAACGATTGCGCAATCGTTTTCGGAATCAAAATACCCCATCTTTCTTATGGTGAATTTGACCCTAACAATTATTAGGATTGCTCCGATATGTGTGCGCACACACTTATATTAGCAGTTGTTTTCCATACCCTCACCTGAATGACTATTAATAAAACAGTTGGAATAAAAGACGTTGCTAAACTGGCGGGCGTATCTACCGGAACAGTGGATAGAGTGCTTCATAATAGAGGAAAGGTGTCTGAAGAGGCTAGAAAAAAGGTTCTGGAAGCTCTTCATAAGATGGACTACAAGCCAAATTTTATAGCCAGAAACCTGGGATCCAATAAAATACATCGAATTGCCGCACTAATCCCTGGCTCACAAATAGATGAATATTGGTATCAGGCCCAAAAGGGCATTAATCAGGCCGCAATCGATTGGGATCATTTTAATGTAGTGATCGAGCCTTATTTGTTTGATCTGCACGACAAGTCTTCTTTTGGAAAAGCTGCAAATGACGTTTTGAAGGCGAAACCAGATGGAATATTGGTCGCCCCTCTTTTTCACAGTGAAGCGCTACCCTTTTTCGATTTGTTCAGAAGTGAAGGAATACCTTACGTTCTTTTCAATACAGAAATACAGAATATCAGTCCGTTAAGCTTCATTGGGCAGAATTCATTTCAAAGTGGACGTGTAGCCGCGGAATTACTTCACATGAATTTGCAGATAAATCAGCCGGCAACGTTTGCGGTAGTGCATATTGATGAGGATTTAGAGAATTCCATCCATCTTATCGAAAAAGAGCGGGGCTTCCGGGAATATTTTAGCGGAATCAGTCAGGTCAATGTAATTAGTTTATCCTTAGGAGACGCACAGCAAATCAATTTCAACTCTGCGCTCGAAGAGTTATTCAAAAATCAGCTTTTGAAAGGAATCTTTGTCAGCACGTCTAAAGCATTTGAAATTGCCTTATTTATGGACAAAACGAAGAAAGACAAAGTACGGCTGATCGGGTACGATCTGCTCTCCAAAAATCTCTATTTCCTGAAACGCGGAATCATTGATTTCCTCATTCACCAAAATCCGAAGCAACAAGCATTTCAGGGAATTAGCACATTAGCTAATTATCTGATCTTCAATAAAGAGGCAAGAGAGAAAAACTTATTTCCGCTAGAAGTGATCACTAGGGAAAACCTACTCTCCTATCTCAACTCGGAAAGCATTTGATTCGTTGGTTCCGTCATCATCCGGGATGATCATATGCTTTAAGAATTTTTTAACTAAACAAATGCAGATTGGCTCCATTTTGGAACGCTGAATTCCTGTCCAAGTCAGTCGTTAATTCGTATTTTCGGGCGCGTAAATGATTATGAACTTAGCTGAAAAGTATCCTCTGCACCTGACCAATTCCTTATCAGGTAAAAAAGAAAAATTTCAATCCATTATTCCCGGTTTTGTCGGCTTATATGTTTGCGGACCTACTGTATACAATTATGTACACCTCGGCAATAGTCGTACTTTTTTAACCTTCGACACCGTCTCTCGTTATTTCCGGTTTTTAGGATATAAAGTACGATACGTACGCAACATCACTGATGTGGGGCATCTGGAAAATGATGCCGATGAGGGTGAGGATAAAATTGCCAAGAAAGCAAGACTGGAACAATTAGAGCCAATGGAAGTTGTAAAACGCTATACCGAAGATTTTCATTCGGTAATGCGTGTCTTCAACATTCTGCCTCCGAGTATAGAACCTGCTGCTACAGGTCATATCATTGAGCAGATTGAAATTGTCAAGAAACTAATCGCCATGGGTCTGGCCTATGAAGTAAACGGGTCCGTTTACTTTGATGTAAAGAAATATAATCTTCAGAATAATAATAGCTACGGAATTCTTTCAGGCCGCAATATTGAAGAGTTGATGGAGAGTGGGCGTGAGTTGGACAGCCAGGAAGAAAAAAGGGATCGCAGAGATTTTGCGCTGTGGAAAAAAGCATTGCCTGCTCATATTATGCGCTGGCCTTCGCCTTGGGGTGACGGTTTTCCAGGATGGCATATTGAGTGTACGGTGATGAGTACAAAATACCTGGGAGAGACATTTGACATTCACGGGGGCGGAATGGATCTGAAATTTCCCCATCATGAATGTGAAATCGCTCAGGCAACGGGTGCAAATGGTAAAGCACCTGTTAATTATTGGATTCATTCCAATATGCTTACTGTAAACGGTCAGAAAATGAGCAAGTCATTGGGAAATTCTTTTCTTCCCTCTGAATTATTTACAGGGAAACATGCATTGCTGGAGAAAGGATACACGCCAATGACTGTGCGCTTCTTCATGCTGCAATCGCATTACAGCAGTACATTGGATTTTTCGAATGAAGCATTGAATGCTGCCGAGAAAGGATACAAAAAATTAGGAGCTGCTTTGACAATCATCAAGCAACAGGAATACGTTGCCGGAGCAGGTATCGACCCGGAGCTGAGCGACAACCTCGGTCAGCTGGCCACCGATTGCTACCTCAATATGAGTGATGATTTTAACACAGCAAAAACACTTGCCGTGTTATTTGAAATGGCGTCACGCATCAATGACATCAAATCCGGAAATATTGCTGTCGCTAAAGTCAGCAAAGAAACATTTGAGCTCTTCAAGAAAACATATATCGGTTTCATGGAAGATGTATTGGGACTGAGAGAAGAAGAAGCACATAATCACGAATTACTGGACGGAACTATTCAGGTGCTGATTGAGTTGCGTAAGAAGGCCCGCACGGATAAAAACTTTGCGTTGTCTGACAAAATACGCGATGACCTTAAAGCAATTGGTGTGCAGCTGAAAGATGGTAAGGATGGAGTAATTGATTATTCCATTGAATAGTCAACGCATCAAAATGCGGATTGAATTATGCTGAAGAAAATTTTTATACTTCCTATTCGCATTTATCAACTGGTGCTCTCACCTCATTTGGGTACACATTGCCGACACACTCCCTCCTGTTCACAATACGCCATCGAAGCCATACAGGAATGGGGAGTAATCAAAGGCATTTGGTTGGGCAGCAAGCGAATAGCGCGTTGCAATCCGTGGGGTACCAGCGGATACGATCCGGTGCCTAAGAAAGACCGCTGATTGCAATGATGAAATGTTTGCAGTGATAAACTTTTGAAATACTCAAGTTTATCAAACTATTTCCTATTTGTGTCCTTATTTTAACCGATCACAATCTCAATTGATCGAAAATCATTTCCATCAAACAATTCAAATAATCTGTATTACATTTAGAGGTGTTAAAAATAACCTTTCAATTCCTCTATGCCTGAATTTCAAATCAAGAAGAATCCGAAGCAGTATGATGTATGTATCGTTGGTTCTGGTGCCGGTGGTGGTATGGCTGCCTATATGCTTACACAAGCCGGACTGAAGGTAGTACTGCTGGAAGCAGGGCCGATGTATGACCCCGCCAAGAATGTGACGCAACTTAAGTGGCCATGGGAATCTCCACGCAGAGGAGCGAGCACAGAGTTTAGAAACTTTGGTGACTTCGATGCCGCTTATGGCGGATGGGAACTGGAGGGAGAACCGTATACACACAAAGACGGAACAAAGTTCGACTGGTTCCGCTCACGGATGCTTGGCGGAAGAACCAACCACTGGGGACGAATTTCGCTTCGTTTCAGTGAAAAAGATTTTAAACATAAGAGTGTAGACGGCTTAGGTGATGACTGGCCGATCGGTTATAAAGATGTATCACCGTATTATGATCGTGTAGATCAACTCATCGGAGTATTCGGATCAAAAGAAAACATGATCGATGAACCGGATGGCATTTTTCTTCCGCCACCAAAGCCGCGTCTTCATGAGTTGTTTATCAAAGAAGCCGGTGGAAAATTAGGAGTGCCCGTCATTCCTTCACGACTTTCAATACTTACCAAGCCATTACCTAATAACAAAGACAGAGGAGCCTGTTTTTTCTGTTCGCAATGTAATCGTGGTTGCCAGGTGTATGGAGACTTCTCTTCTTCTTCTGTATTGGTGAAGCCGGCTATCAACTCCGGCCATGCCGATGTAATCGCCAATGCTATGGCGCGTGAAGTATTAACGGATGATTCAGGTAAAGCGACAGGCATTTCGTATGTAAGCAAAGACGACATGCAGGAATATGAAGTGAGTGCAAGAGTAGTAATTCTGGCAGCGAGTGCCTGCGAGTCGGCACGCTTGTTATTGAATTCAAAGTCTGCGAAACATCCGAACGGATTAGCTAACTCAAGCAACGTAGTTGGAAAATATTTACATGATTCGACAGGTGCATCAATGGGAGGCATTCTTCCAAAATTAGTTGGTCGTAAACGCTACAACGAAGATGGTGTAGGTGGGATGCACGTGTACTCACCGTGGTGGCTCGACAACAAGAAACTGGATTTCCCTCGTGGCTATCATATTGAATATGGTGGTGGCATGGGCATGCCTGGATATGGGTTTGGATTTGGAATGCAAAACACAAACGGAAAATATGCTGGCCGCGATGGCGTGAAAAAAGAAGCCGGTGGTTATGGTGCTTCATTAAAAGATGACTATCGCTATTTCTATGGAGCCACATTCGGTATGTCAGGACGGGGTGAGGCTATTGCACGTGAAGACAACTACTGTGAGATCGATCCGAATACAGTAGACAAGTTTGGTATTCCTGTTTTGCGGTTTCATTACAAGTGGAGCGATTATGAAATCAAGCAGGCAAAACACATGAAAGAAACCTTTGCGGAGATCATCGACAAAATGGGTGGTGTAGTTACTTATGGGAATAAGGATGATGCGAGTAACGACTATGGACTGGCCGCACCAGGTCGTATCATTCATGAGGTAGGAACCACACGCATGGGTAACGATCCGAAGAAGTCTGCATTGAATAAATACAACCAGGCACACGACTGCAAGAATTTATTTGTAGTAGATGGTGGTGCATTCGTATCGCAGGCAGATAAAAATCCAACATGGACGATTCTCGCTTTATCAATGCGAGCATCAGAATACATCATGGAAGAAATGAAGAAACAGAATATTTAAAACAGACTTGAGACACTAGTCTTGAGATGTTAGACAGAACAGTCTCACTACTCATGTCTCACTACTAACATCTACAACTATGGATAGAAGAAAATATTTAAAGACCCTTGCGCTTGGTACCGTGACTACTGGTGCGCTGTTAGCTGAATCATGTGCTCCTGAAAAAGCAAAGGAGACAGCCAATACATTCCCACCTCCGACTATTGATCGTACTCCCGCAGAACTGGCCCGTCATAATAAACTGATGAGTGAGAAATTCTTTGATGATCATGAAATGAAAACCATTTCTGTATTATCGGATATTATCATTCCAAAAGACGGAACATCCGGAAGTGCAACGGATGCAAAGGTTCCTGACTTCATTGAATTCATCGCGAAGGATATGCCACGTCACCAGGTTCCGCTGCGTGGAGGAATTAAGTGGCTGGATCTGCAATCCATGAGACGATTCAATAAATCATTTGTTGAGTCTTCTTCCACGCAGCAGATGGAGCTCATCGATGAGATTGCATGGCCAGAGAAAGCAAAGCCCGAAGTACAACAAGGTGTAGCGTTCTTTAACCTGATGCGTGATCTTACCGCATGTGGTTTCTTCACCAGTGAGATCGGAATTAAAGATCTGGGCTATGCGGGTAATCGTCCCAATCAATGGAATGGTGTGCCACAGGAAGTGCTGGATCAATATGGAGTAAAATACGATGAACGTACGCTGGCCGAAAGCGTAAAGTTTGATGCATAGATGAATGAGACCAATATACATAGTGCTATAGATAAAATTGAACTGCAACATCCTGGTGGAAGGAACGGCCCTTCCATTCTGAGAAAGGAATATGAGTTGCTCAGTGTATTTATACTCAGCCTTCTCAAATCCAAAGGAGAGATAACGCTTACTGAATTACTTGAAGCAGCTCACGAAAAATTGAAATCAAAATTACCGGGAGACATTTTGTGGATTATTCTGAATGTAAAAAACGACCTGGAAGCGAGAAGACTTATCAAGATTACTCACCTGAAGAGATGTGTTCAGTTCATTTCAATTAAAAGAAAACGCGCACAGCACATCAAAACATTTCTGAGAAGTGTATCTGTAAAAGAAGTATCTTAGCCTGCATAAGAAAGAAAAATTACCTCTCAGTGACTTGAGTGGTGAGGAGATTATCTCCCCAGACTCTCAGTGTGGCGCTAAAGTTTTTCCCCGGCATGGGAATTTTATCAGTTTAAGAATAAACGGTCAGCGACATGAAAGATGAGATTGTGAATAACGAAGAAAATGCACTTGAAAAATCAGAAAAAACTGATGGAGGGAAAGGAGATGAGGAGAATACAAAGACAACAATAGAGAAAAAAGGAAAGGAGATGCAATACACCAATTCTCAAAAAGAAAAGGATCGAAAAAAATCAATTCTTTAGTTTGTATATTTGAAGCATGGCGGTAGAAAACGGAGTGGATCGTGTGATGTTAGTGGATGATGACTTTACGGATAACTTTATCGCAAAGCGAATCCTTGAGGTGTCTGGTTTTGCCAAAAGTGTTGTAGAAATGAATTCTTGTACTTCGGCCATAACTTATCTCCAGCAAAATACGGCACAACTTCCTGATATTATTTTTCTAGATCTTAATATGCCACTTTGTGATGGATTTGATTTTTTGGAGAAGTTTGAGAAGTTGAACCCGCAGATCACTACAAAATGTAAAGTGATCATTCTGTCGAGTTCAGATAATAAGAAAGACATTGAACGGATCTTAACGAATGATCATGTAATCAAGTTCATTACTAAACCTATCACCGAGGAGGCGCTTGAGGAAATTCATCTCAAAAATGCCTGATTATTATTTTTGTCAGATACTTCACCCATTATTCTTTATTCCTTTTTTAACGACCGTTCGTGTTCTTGATTCTTTTTCTTAAATAAGAATTAGGTGTATGCGTATCTGAAATAGAATGAGCTGTACATTACAGTTCGATTGTATGAAGGCATTATTCCGAATGAAAATAAAATTGCGGAGATAGATCTTTTACAACAATCGTCTGTAAAATCTATAAAATAAATTCAAGTGTATGACAGAATCTCATCCAAATCTTACGTTAGTTAATAATTTTTTTAAGGCCTATGCCGCCAATGACCTGAATGGAATAGAACAAATACTGGATAAGAATATAAAATGGCATATACCTGGTAAGCATCCGCTGAGCGGCACGAAGACAGGAGTGAAGCAAGTGCTGGATTTTTTTCAGACGCTTGGTAAGGTGTCCTTAAAAGCTTCACCCATTGTAATGGGAGTAAATGATAGCTATGTAATAGATTGCCACAGAAACTGGAGTGAAACAAATGCCGGCAATGATTTTAGTGGTATGTCTTGCCTGCTTTGGAAAATTGAGAACAACAGGATTGTAGAAGTCTTCAATTTTCCTGAGGACCAACACGTGGTAGATGCGTTCTTTTCGCGAATAGGAGATTAAGATTGCGAATTGATCATCGGATGCTCATTGAAAATTTTCCATTTCCACAAAGAATGAACCTCAATAGATCTCTAAGGAAGGCCCGTACGCCCCGTCATTTTATCCTTTGCAAAATCACCTACAGTTTATAATTTGCCTACGGTTGGAGGTATCTTCAATCTGTAAAAGCGATTATAAATTCTACGAGTATGTCCGAGAATAAGGATGTGAAATTTGAAGGAAATGGCAGTACTCCAGTGACCGCCAGGTACAAATTCAAGGAAATGAAAGTCCATTCTTCTGATGAATGGATGGCCGATGCGACAAAGAAATACAGGCAGGTGTATGACCGCTACGAGACCACGCATATGCGGGTGGAGTTATCCTTCTACAATAAATTATTTGACGAAGCGGACTGGGATGTATCGGTGTGCACTAAATGTTTTCATATTAATGGAAGTCAGAAAAATGAATTGAGCAATCTGGTACAGGAGCGCAAGGTGCTGAAAGATGAGAATGTGGTTTACATCCGCGATTCATGGGGTAATGCTACACCCGGAGCCTATTGGTTGAAGGGAAATTACGTATGGGAAGCCTATCTTGATAATGTAAAGATCGGAGAAGCCAAGTTTTATATTGAGGATGTGGGGATAGCCAAAGAAGGCGAGAACCTGTTTTTTGAAATTGAAGGAATAAAATTGTTTGAAGGTGATGCCTATGCATCTACACTTCCGCAAAAGAAGTATCTGAGTAAATTTAGCCAAAAGGATACCCGCTATATCTGGGGTGAGTTCACCATCAAGAATAAAACACAGAGTGACTACTACGCTGAAGTGTTTTTTAATTTTCATGATGATGCAGGCCAGTTAAAGGGTAAAGTACCCCGCTTGATTTATGTACCGGCCAATTCGGCAGATCAGCTGTATAATTTTTTTCCGGCATGGGGAAGTGAAACACCCGGCACATGGAAGAATGACACCTACACTATGGAAGTGGTGTTCATGGATAATCTTATAGCTACAGTTGCTTTTAAAGTAGGAGATGCCTTTGAAGAAGGTACGCTGAAAGTAATTACTGATGCAGGACAATTATTGAGTCAGTCTGCCCAATCACTGGCTTCCACATCAGGAGCGAATAGAAATCTGGATGATGTATTGTTTGAAGCAATGGCGGAACTGAATTCATTGACTGGATTAGATAGCATAAAAACGGAAGTGAACGAGATGGTGAAGTTGGTACGATTTTACCAGGAATCAGGGAAGGACATTCTGAACAAGTTTTCGTTACATACTGTATTTACCGGAAATCCTGGTACAGGGAAGACGACAGTAGCTAGAATACTTGCGAAGATTTACAAAGGACTGGGTATTCTTGAAAAAGGCCACCTGGTAGAGGTAGACCGGCAGGGACTAGTAGCAGGTTATGTGGGACAAACAGCAATCAAGACAGGAGAGAAGATAACCGAAGCAATGGGCGGTATTCTGTTTATTGATGAAGCATATTCATTGGCCAATGAAAACGGGGCGCAACACGATTTCGGGGGAGAATCCATTCAGGTAATTCTGAAACGCATGGAAGACCTGCGCGGAAAATTTGGTGTGATCGTAGCAGGCTACACGGGCAACATGCAGGATTTTATCAATTCCAATCCCGGATTGCGATCCCGCTTTGATAAGTATTTTCAATTTGAGGATTATTCAGCAGAAGATATGTATACCATCTCTCTTGCTTTATTTGCCAAAGAAGAGATGAAGATGGACGAAGCTGCTGCGCTGCATTTGAAAAATTACTTCATATTCCTGCATGCCAATCGTGATAAACATTTTGGTAATGCCCGAAGTGTGAGGCAAGTAGTTGGTGAAGTAATAAAGAATCAGAATCTTCGTCTGGCTTCTATGAAAAAGGAAGAACGCTCCAAAGAAATTATTGAAACGGTCATCTTCGATGACGTGAAGGAGTTTGAAATTAAAGAAATAAAAACTCAGGGAAGCGGAATGGGATTTCAGGTAGGGAAGAAGTAATAATCCTATTCGGATCATTGTAAATGTGGTTACAGAGCAATCTCTACGGAAGAGATTGCTCTGTTGTTTTTATTGCAGTTGATTGTAAATAACCTTTCCATCAAAAACAGTAAGCATCACTTTGGTCTCTGCCGTTTTCATTGGATTGATGGTGAACAGATCCTGAGAGAGTACTATGATATCTGCTAACCGGCCAGGTTTAATTTGTCCTTTCAGATTCTCTTCAAACGAAGAATAGGAACCCATACTGGTATAGGCTTTCAATGCTTGTGCAACAGAGATCTTTTGTTCAGGGAGCCATCCTTTTTCCGGATACCCTTCTGGCGTTCTGCGGTTTATAGCTACATGAAGTCCGCGTATGGGATTGATATCGATACAAGCGGGCCAGTCACTGCTGTATACAAGATTCACTTTGTTCTTTAACATCTCTGCCCAATTGAATGAATAAGGTTCGCGATCTTTACCAATGGCTTTAATCCACACTTCCATTGTTCCAGGATCAGCATGGATGGGTTCCATGGAAGCCATCACACCCAATAAAGCAAACCGTGGAATGTCTTCTGGTGAAACAGTTTCAATGTGTTCCACGCGATGACGTGCATCCCGCTGACCATTTACTTTGGCGGCTTGTTCATAGGCATTGAGCGACTCTCGTACACCTTTATCTCCGATAGCATGAGTAAATATTCTGAATCCATTCTTGTCGAACAAGGTTACCATCTTTTGATAGTGCTCAATGGACAGCGCCAGTTGGCCAAGAGCCAACGGATCAGCGGAAGTTACGTCTGAATAGGGTTGCAGCATCGAGCCCGTGTGTGACTCGATTACACCATCAATCATGAACTTAATGGCGTCCGCTCTGAACATCGGATTGGATAAGCCAACGCTATCTTTTAATTTGATAAACGATTTCATATTGGCCTCTGTGGTAGTTTCATCCACCCAAAAGGCAGCCGCATAGCGAATGGTTAATTCATTATTTCGTAATAACTCTGTATACAATGAAAGATCTTCACCCGGAATTCCAGCGTCCTGCACACTTGTGATGCCAAGTGAGGCAGCGAGTTTCATTCCCTTACGGATAGCATTTAACTTTTCATTGCGCATAAGGGGCGGAATATGTTTGCTCACAAGGCCCATTGCATCCTCTCTTAATGTTCCGGTTAAATTGCCATTCTTGTCTTTTACAAGCTCACCAAAGTCATGATACACTGTTGTTTTGTCAATGCCGGATAACTCGAGTGCTTTTTTATTGGCCCATGCGCTATGGCCGTCATATGCTTTGATAAAAACAGGTTTATCCGATATGATATTTTTCAAAGACTCGGAATCCGGGAGGCCATTTTCGAATGAAGTGTACTGCCAGCCACGCCCGGTAATCCATTGCTGCGTGGGATTCGCAGAGGCGAATTGATTCACACGTTCAGCAACTTCTTCAGGAGAACTTGTTCCTGTCATATCTACTTCAGCAAGTCCTTTGGATCCGCTTAAGAAATGAATATGTGCGTCATTAAATCCTGCGGTGACCAGTCTTCCACCTACATCAATGATCTTTGTCTTCGAATTGGCCAGAGAGCGGATGCTGTCTGTTTTCCCAACCGCTACAATCAGATTGTTTTTTATAGCGATCGCTTCTGCAAAAGAGGACTCATCGATACCCGTCCATACTTTCCCGTTTACCAGTATTAAATCAGGCGCATCTTTCGATGTGCAGGCAAAGAATAAGCCTATGAGAAAGAAAAAAGATAATTTTCTCATGTATTGAGTTGAGTTAACGAATAATAGAAATGGAACTGATAGTGCGGTCAGAATTGACTATCCTCTGCTTCCTCCTGAGAATCCAAAGTACTTTTGTTTCAGCTTATCGTCCCAGTCATTGGCGTAAATGCCCACCCGGTCAAACGTAGCACGTACTTCCGATTTGTCGAGCCCTTCCAGTTCCCGAATGGATTTGATGTACGCTTTTTCCTGGAAGATAGTAAAGGCAACTCCGTAAAGCTGGTGATTGATTTCCAGTAATTCTTTAGTAAACAGATTCTGATTATTTACAGGAACATCACAGACATAGGCAAGTACCTGCATATATCCATATTGAGTCGGATTGCCCTGTGCATCTTTTGAAAGAAATACGTCAACCCAGATACCTGCAGATCCGAGCTTCAGATTCCATTGCCCGGAGTTTTGGCCACGAGCGGTAGCGGGATCAATTTTATAATCGGCTAAGACCTGTTCGACAAGATTATAGTAGTGCTGAATGGATTCCATAAGTATTAGGTTGGGTTTGTAATTTATTTAACAAGGAAAAATTAATGGAAATGCTTCAGATAAAAAAGTAATTCCGGATTACTCTTTCATGAAACGCTCGATGGATTCCATTTTCTTTCCATACATCCATCTCACTAGCGGACCGGCAAACAGGAAAGCCAGAGCGAGGTATAAAACAACGACTCCTTTAATCCAAAGAGGCAGCTGCAGGAAGGAGTCGTCTGTGAAGAACAGTCCTAACATAACAAACAACATAAAGTAAGTTCCCCAAAGATAGAACTGGAGTGTTATTTTGTAATAGCTAAGAAATTCCATAAGGTTGGTCCGGATATCTTTACCAAAGTCAATCGTATGGAGGAAACGAATGGACTTATATAACCGATAATAAACAGGAATAGCAAACAGCACCGTTATAAAAACCATTTTATAAAGAAACAGCATCACGATGTGCCGGAAGAAAACGACAACCAGTGTAAAAATGAGCCAGACCGCAGTTGCGATCAGAATGTCTGCCAGGAATGCCCTTTGAATTCCCCTTTTTGACCGGGAGATAATTTGTAGGATTTCCTGAGTATCGGTAAGACTTTTATCGTCATCCTTAGCGGAATGCCTCCAATGACTTTTGAAATCATCTAATTCCATAGGCTGAAAGAATATTCTTCATTTTAATCTTAATGCGATTGAGGCGTACACCTACATTGCTTTCGGTCAGGCCTGTGATTTCTGAAATCTCTTTATAAGGTAATTCATCGAGATATAAAATGACCAGTGATTTTTCTATGGGATCGAGTTGATCGATCGCGCGATACAATATATTTATTTGGTCATCAGTCGATTCCTCTGACGCGCGATTTTCCACTGCTTCAAGATTTGTCATCTTTCCGAAAAATTTATCTTTTCGGTTTTGATGAAGGGATGTATTCAGCGCAACACGATAAAGCCAGGTAGAAAATTTGGATTTACCTTCAAAGCGAGGATAAGAACGCCACGCATTTAAAACAATGTCCTGGTAGAGATCATGCTGATCATCCGGATGGCCCCGGTAGATACGACAAATCTTGAGCAGCAATCCCTTATGGGTTGCGATCTCCTCTGAAAACTGTTTTGCCAGCGAATCATTCATCACTACCCGATTCCGTTCTGGTCATTTTAAATGTGAGGCGAATAGTTCTTTCAGAATAAATTTGGCTGAGATGCTTTCTGAGCTGGCATTCTTCTTGTAAAAAGATCCACTGATCAGTGATATAATAATGAAGAACACGGATAGGTATCTTTGCATGGCTCTGATTTTACTGATTAGTGATTCGATCATCTGAAAACTTACAAGAATGAACATGTTTTTTGTTTGATGAGCGGCAAGACTTTGCTTATCGGGATCAAAAACAAAATCCTATATTTAGCAATTGACTTTGCAAACATAACCAGATTGATCATGACAACACGCAGAAATTTTATTAAACAATCTTTAATGGGAGCCGGAGCATTGATGATCACCCCCACATTTGCAGAAATTAAAGCTTCCGGACTGGAGATCTCGCTGGCAGAGTGGTCATTGCACCGTGCGCTGGAGGCAGGTAAGGTCGATCACCTTGATTTCCCCTCTATTGCCAGAAATCAATTTGGTATCGGTGCAGTGGAGTATGTAAATGGTTTTTTTGGTGGTAAGAAAATGAATTTTAAAGAAGCTGCTAAAGATAAGACCTATCTCACTGAGTTATTAAAAAGAAGTAAGGATGCAGGCGTAATCAATCATTTGATAATGGTAGATAACGAAGGGTCGCTTGCATTGCCGAATGATAAGGAGCGTTTGCCCGCAGTGGAGAATCATAAAAAATGGATTGAGGCAGCGAAGTTCTTGGGGTGTAAAACAGTACGCGTGAATTTGCATGGAGAGGGTAAGTCGGATGAAAAGAAAATTGCTTCCATTGATTCCCTGTCACGCCTGGGTGAATTTGCAAAGCCCATGGATATCAATGTAGTGGTAGAAAATCACGGAAGTGATTCCTCGAATGGCGTGTGGATGGCAGAGGTGATGAAAAAGGTGAACAAATCCAATGTAGGTACTCTTCCTGACTTTGGGAACTTCTGTATCACGCATCCGTGGGGAACGACACAAGATGGATGTGATGATCAATATGATATCTACAAAGGGGTCAAGGAATTACTTCCATTCGCCAAGGGAGTCAGTGCGAAGTCATACGATTTCGATAACAATGGAGAACAACCAAAAATGGATTATAAAAGATTGCTTGATATTGTGAAAGCTTCTGGCTTCAAAGGATATATCGGTGTGGAGTTTGAAGGGAATACTCAACCTGAAGAAGAAGGTATACGTAAGACGAAAGCGTTATTGGAAAAATATTTATAAGGAGTATTGATCAGATTCATCTAACAGGATGAGAATTTTAATAATCATAAGTCTGATTGGTGCGAACTTAATTTCTTTCGCCCAGAGCCAGCAGTATTCTACGTTAGTGGCCAGTGCAGATTCTTTATTTAAGTTAAAGCAATATAAGACTTCGGCTGAACTTTATACCAGGGCATTTAAGGTAAACGGATGGAAGGGTACTTTGGAAGACAGGTATAACGCAGCCTGTTCATGGGCATTGGCTAATAATGCAGATAGTTCATTTTCACAATTGGCAAGAATTGTAACAAAGGGTAGCTACAAGGATTATGAACAGATCACAACAGACAAAGATTTGAATACACTTCACGCAGACAAAAGATGGAGTCCTTTGCTTGCTATGGTGAAAAAGAACAAAGAGAAGGCAGAAGCAAATCTAAACAAACCTTTGGCACAGCATCTTGATTCGATTTACATCGATGATCAGAAGTATCGCCAGCAAATGAGTGAGGTAGAAAAAAAGTTTGGATGGAATTCGAATGAAATGAAAACACTCTGGCAAACGATTGGTCAACATGATTCAGTAAACCTGATCAAAGTGAAAGCTGTTCTTGATAAGTATGGCTGGCTAGGACCTGATGTGGTAGGGGATACCGGTGCAGCCACGTTGTTTCTGGTGATTCAACATTCACCACAGGTCGTGCAGGAAAAATACTTGCCAATGATGCGCGATGCTGTTAAGAAAGGTAATGCGGACGGAATTGATCTGGCGTTGCTGGAGGACAGAGTCGCACTCAGGCAAGGAAAAATGCAGGTGTATGGAAGTCAGATTGCGAGAGATCCCGAAACGCAGCAATACTACGTGCAACCTTTGGAAGATCCGGATCATGTAGATCAAAGACGTGCAGCAGTTGGCCTTCCCCCAATGGCAGAATACATAGGTCATTGGCAGTTGGTGTGGAACGTAGAGCAGTATAAAAAGGAATTACCTGCTATTATGAAAAAACACAATATAATTAAGAAGTAAATTTAATCTGAATGAAAACAAACCTGTTCTTATGCCTTCTTTTGTTTTTTGGTAAACTGTTGTCATTACACGCTCAAAATGAGCCACCCGTTGAGACGGGTGATTTCAAAAAAACTGGATCTTATTGAACTCATCAAACTGGATCCCTCTTTTAAATTGGACATCCGTTATGCTACTAATAACAATCTTGTAGGGCGACCGGTGTACACAGAAGCAAGAGCGTTCCTACAACGACCAGCCGCGGAGGCGCTGGTGAAAGTAAGCAAAGAGTTGAAGCTACTTGGTTATGGATT
This sequence comes from Cyclobacteriaceae bacterium, assembly GCA_044228905.1. Lineage (GTDB taxonomy): Bacteria > Bacteroidota > Bacteroidia > Cytophagales > Cyclobacteriaceae > ELB16-189. The sequence goes on from JBGATZ010000044.1 coordinate 15,826, forward strand.
ATTAATTTTTGATGGATATCGTCCTTGGAGTGTGACCAAAATATTCTGGGACATCCACTCCGGAGAAAGACCGGATTTTCGTAGCTGATCCTTCAAAAGGATCGAAACACAATCGTGGGTGTGCCATTGATTTGAGTTTGTTTGACCTGAAGACAGGTAAAGAGATTGTGATGCCGGGGGTTTACGATGAGGCAAGTGAACGCTCTTATCCGGATTATAAGGGAGGAACCGAGGAGCAGCGGAAAATGAGAGACCTGTTGAGAAGTAAAATGGAAGCAAATGGATTTACAGTTTATGAATACGAATGGTGGCATTTCGATTTTAAAGACTGGCAATTGTATCGCATTCAGAATATTCCTTTTTCAGAAATTAAATAGTAATAAGATATCAATGAGATTCGGTGTAATGATGTTTGGGTTTCTGGTTTTGTCGGCATGTAAAAGGCCAGAGCCCATAATAGCTAATGAAAGACCGGTATCTGTAGTAAATTCCGATAAACTAGCCTTTGATTTTACTGTCCTGTTTGATACAGCGAGCCTGGAAAAAGTGTCAATTGGAGAGTTGTATCTTCCTACAGGGGAGATTGTGGCTTCTGATCCTTTTTTCATTGACGGAGTTAAGCCGTTTAATAAACAGGTGGAGAAAGGAAGTTAGCCGGTTGAATTGTTGATTTATAAAGTAGGAAAGGACCACCATCGTGTAGCCTTTGCAAGAATAAGATTGGCAGATAGTCCCGCTGTACATTGGGAGCTTGCAGTAACAAAAGATGTCACAGAAGAGGACACGGATCGTCTTCAGTCGGGAGAATTCTTTGGGTATAGTGTAGATACAGGATTAGGTTGTTTTGCTGATGTGGAAACGATTGGGCTTTTCGTTCACGAAATGAATAGTAGCGAAAATTATTATAATGAGGTATTACAGGATGAATTTGAAAAGGCATCAGGTCAACATGCTCTTTCCCGCGATGCTGGTGATTGGAATATTCATTTTCCGAAAAAAGGTGATAATCACAATATAATGATGTTCTCTACTGGTTGGGGAGATGGCTTCTATGCAACCTACTGGGGCACAGATTCAGCTGGTAAGATCGTTGAACTGATTACCGACTTTGGCGTAGTAGGGGGAGAGTAAACCAATCCGGGAGCCTGGTCACTGTTGGATAAAAATGGCTTGGCACTTCTTAATTAATTATCTTTAAAACATTCAGGGAATTTATGTCTGCTTCTAAAAAGATTAAACGTGAATTGGAAGTGGCTTTTTCGAAGCACGCACAACCGGTCTGGTTCAGAATATTGAAGTATATCGTGATCGTAGCTGGAGTTTATTTCTTTTGGGGCAATCCCTGGTTCTGGCCAGTAGTGATTGTTCTCTTGATTTTATCAGTTTGCCTTCATCTATGGTATCGTTACAAAACAGAAGGATGGACCAGAAGTTATGGGGCGTGGAGTTACGAAAAGAATAAACCAAGGTGGAAGTAACCAAGCCGCTGCTGTAAAGATCTCTTACTATTGATTGTCAGGATTTCTACTTTTTGGTTAAGCACTTGCCCATTCAAATGAACCACAACCGTTTTCTAAGTATCACTTT
>JBGATZ010000045.1:0-17386 GCA_044228905.1 Cyclobacteriaceae bacterium
CATAGGCAACCAGTTCACTGATCTCTCCATTGTAATAATTACCTCCGTTATTTGAACCCAGTGTTAAATTGCTATTGTTACCTGCGAATGGGTTCAGATCATTATCAAAATTCAGAACCAGACCATTGCGAATGATATCCTGGCGATGCCCCGCTCCCATCGCTGTGTTCGTTGTACTGGCTAATGTAGACCATAGATAACCTGTGTTTATTACACCACCCCAGTTTACACTAATCAGTTGTGGAGAGCCAGTTGTACACGCATCACAATAAACATTATTATCACTCCAGGGAATACGTACATTCAATGTTCCTCCTGATTGTGACTCATTAAAGATGAAGCTATTCTGAACTCCATTTACTCTGGATACGGTAAACACGTTGATATCCTGGTAGGTTGAAGTACCCATGATACCGCCCGCTATTGCCAGTTGATCATTCACGCCATCAAACTGAATAGCTGGATTAAAATTCAACCTGTTTGTTAAGATGGTTGGTTGATTAGCGGCAGTTGCCTGAGTCGACACAAAGTTATTTGTAGTCTGATCGGCCCATGCTGTTGCATTGGTAGTTCCAGTAACACCCGCACCAGCCTTCAGCCAAAGCTTAATATTATTTACCACGCCACCAGGGCTAACTACACGTGGCAATGCCAAAGTAAAGAAGTCTCCATTTGCGAATGGAACATTGGTAAATGTAAGCACGTTGCTTACAATACTTGCACCACCTGTGAAGACAGTTGCACCTGCACTGAAATTGGTATCAGTGTTCTTGATCAACAACGCATAGTCGGTTGCAATACCTGAATTGTAAATACCTGTTCCAAGATCGAAGCTAACATTGACCAGACCAGGTGTTCCGGTTAACTGAGTCCTCCAGATTCGTGTTACCCGCATTGGGTAAGAAGGGTGAACCGTATTGGTTGTGGCTCCCAGCAATCCATTGTCATCTCCTACTATCAGGAAGTCCTTTTCATTAAAGGCTGCGCTATGTTCTAACATAAGTACCGATCCGGCAATGATGCTTTTCGATTTTCGCTGATCCAGAAACGTCACATCATTTCGTCCAATACCAGTAATTCTATTCGGATAAGAAGCATTTGTTGTGACATCCCATGTTATTGTTCCATCAGCTGCCAGGTAATTATGAGTCAACGTTACTCCATATTTCACAGCCAGGTAACTTTCAATACGTTCTTTCTGAGCAGTAGTGAGTGGCGTTACTGTATTATAAATGATTGTTTCCGCAATCCTTCCGAATTGTTGATCATTACCCTGATAATTACCAAAGAAATTAAGGCTGACTCCGGTAAGGTCAATTGTTGTGATTGATGCACCCTGTGTCCCGTTCTTTCGGAAGTTTACATCACCGGCACGCATTTCCAATGTAGCCAGTGCCGTTTCATTCGGCAGCCAGGTCAATCCACTTGCCTTAAATGTACTCACATCATTGTCATAATAACCTAATGCAGTATTTCCTCCATTTTGAATGATCAGCGGATGATCTCCGGCCGATCCACGGAACATGGTGCGCCAGTTGTTACTTGCCAATGGAACTCCTACGGTGAATACTGTTGAATTTAGGTTAGCCGGAGGCGTAACCGGAGACATGATGGTTGTTGATCCCGAGAAATTAATACTTGGGTTGAAGTTTACGTCATTGTTTACTAATGAGGGCTGATTTGCTGCATTGGCCTGAACTGCGTTATTACCATTACCACTCTGATCAGCCCAAAGACTTACATTTGTGGTTCCTGTTACTCCAGAACCTGCTTTAACCCAGAACACAGATCCGGCAATTCCTCCGGGAGAAGCCACATTCAAACCAAGTGTAAAGTAGTCTCCGTTATTAAGCGTTACGTTAGGGAACGTGATCACATTATTTACGATGGATGCTCCGGCCGTTGTATACTTGCTCCTGTAGCGAAGTTCGCGTCCGCATTCTTAATCATCAATGCATAATCCGCAACGTTACCTGAATTGTGAATACCTGAGCTCAGATCAAAGCTGAGGCTAATTGCACCTGGTGTACCGGTTACGTTTGCTTTCCAAATACGCGTTGTACGTGCTGTGTAAGGTGATGGAACATTGGAGGTTGTCGAAGCGAGTACTCCGTTATCATCACCAGCCACCACAAAGCTGCTGTTCACTCCGAACGTTGTGACTTTATCCAGGGTAAGAATCGAACTGTACGCACTCTGAGATCTTTGCTGTGCTAATTGAGATGCATCATCCCTTCCTATTCCGGTAACTCTATTATGATATGCCGTATTGAGTGAATAATCCCAGATCACTGCTCCACTAGCTGAAAAATAGTCTGCTTCGTCCTGACCTGCTGTGCCAACAACGTCCGTACTGTTCTTGGTTAATCCGTACTTTAATGAGAGGTAAGATTGAATTTTCTCCTGCTCCAAAGGAGTAGGAATTCCGGTGTAAATAATTAACTCGGCAAGCTTACCATCAAATGGATTACTTGTTCCTAAGCCATTACTATATCCTGCGCCAATTAAGAAATTCTGATTATTACCAGCTATGGAGGCATCGTTGCTATTATTCGAAAGAATTACTGATCCATCGCGTGAAATAATCTTGTTAGTTCCATTGGGTGTAGCCGCAGCCGATGCGCCAGAACCCAACGTCCATACATAATAATTGTTGATCGAAGCACCCCAGCCACCATTGATTCGGCCACCACCTCCGGCATTCCCAAAATCGAAATAAGTATTTGCATTGCTCCATGGAAGCAATGCACTAAAATATTCTCCACCTGCAAGCGTTTCGAAGAAAGTTGTCTGCTGTTGAACAATATCAGCTTTGCTCACTGCATAAATCCACGCATTGGTATACGGGCTCGCTCCCATGATACCATTATTGATTTGCAGGTATTGTGAACTTGCACTTGTAAAATCAACAACCGGATTATAGTTCAACTGATTAGACAGCAACACTGGTGCATTGCCGGGAGCAGTAGCACTAAATCCATTTCCGGATTGATCCGCCCACGCAGATACTGGCGAAGTACCGGTTACTCCACTATTAGCTTTCAACCATAACTTCAAATTGTCTGTCACGTTTGCTGGTCCTTTCAGCGCAGAGCTTAACACGGCTATTGTAAAGAAATTGCCATCAGTGAAAGGCACGTTCGTGAATGATAATTGTCCGGATGCAATTGCAGCTCCGGTGGTGTAAATACTGGCACCTGCATTAAATACTCCATCGCCATCAATGAGCAAAGCGTAATCAGAAGCATTCAATCCAACAGGTAAACCTAAATCAGTCAGGTCAATTGAAAAATTAACGGTTCCTGGTGTTCCGGTTACATTCGTCTTCCAGATTTTATTTATCCGTTTCACATACCCAGCAGGCACATCGGTGGATGTTCCATTGGCTGCGTTATTATCTCCCCAGACAATAAAACTTAAATCGGAAGCAATCGAGCCAGTCATGGTTACGTCAGCTCCTGCGTTTGCACTCAATGATTGAGATTGATTCAATTGAGAAGCATTGTCGCGTCCAATACCAGCCACATTATTATGATACGGTGTATTTGCCGAATAATCCCAGATCACTGCTCCACTGGAAGCAAAGTAGTCCGCTTCGTCCTGGCCAGCGGTAGCTACATTGTCTATGCTATTCTTTGTTAATCCATATTTAAGTGACAGGTAGCTCTGAATCTTCTCCTGTTCCAATGGCGTAGGAACTCCGGTATATATTATGAGCTCAGCAATTTTTCCATCAAGCGGAAAAGAGGTTCCATTTCCCGTGCTATAACCACCACCAATAAGAAAGTTCTGATTATTACCCGCAACAGTTGGATCGTTATTATTGTTTGAAAGAAAGACCAGTCCATCACGTGAAATGATTTTATTTGTTCCGTTAGGTGCGGCCGCAGCAGATGCACTTGAACCGAAAGTCCAGACATTGTAGCTGTTAACTGATCCGCCCCATGACCCAGTAATTCTTCCTGCACCCGTAGAGCCAAAATCATTATATACCAGATTACCCCCCCACGGAAGTAAAACATCAAAATATTCTCCCCCTGCAAGTCCTTCATATAAAAGGGTATTATTCTGAACAACATCTCCCTTACTTACCGCGTAAATCCATTGATCCGTATAGGAGCTTGATCCCATAATCCCATTATTGATCTGCAGGTATTGAGGGAGAGAACTATTAAAATCTACTGTTGGATTGAAGTTAAGCTGATTGGATAGCAAAGTTGGTGCATTGCCGGGCGCGGTAGCAGTATATCCATTACCTGACTGATCTGCCCACGATGATATCGGTGAAGCACCGGTTACACCGCTATTGGCTTTAAGCCATAACTTCAGGTTCTCAGTTACGTTTGCGGGGCCTTTCAATGCAGAGCTCAATACAGCTATCGTGAAGAAGCTACCATCTGTAAAAGGGACATTGGTGAATGACAACTGTCCGTTGGAAACTGCAGCTCCTGTTGTGTAGATCGTTGCGCCTGAGTTGAAAACCCCATCCGCATCAATAAGCAAAGCATAGTCAGAAGCATTTAAGCCAATCGGTAAACCTAAATCGGTCAGGTCAATTGAAAAGTTAACTGTACCCGGACTACCCGTTACGTTTGTCTTCCACACCTTATTAATACGCTTCACATAACCTGCAGGCACATCTGTAGAAGTTCCGTTGGCTGCATTGTTATCTCCCCACACTATAAAGTTCAGATCTGAGGCAATGGAGCCCGTCATGGTTACATCAGCTCCTGTATTTGCACTTAACGATTGCGATTGATTCAGCTGTGAAGCATTGTCTCGTCCAATACCAGCCACATTATTATGAAAAGTACTATTCGCAGAGTAGTCCCAGATCACTGTTCCGTTAGAAGCAAAATAATCCGCCTCATCCTGGCCAGCGGTAGCTACATTGTCTATACTACTCTTTGTCAATCCATATTTAAGAGACAGGTAACTTTGAATCTTCTCCTGTTCCAATGGTGTAGGAACCCCAGTAAAAATAATCAGCTCCGCTATTTTACCATCGAGGTTAAAAGTAGTTCCGTTACCCGTGCTGTAACCACCTCCCAGTATAAAATTCTGGTTATTGCCTGTCACAGTGAGGTCGTTGTTATTGTTTGACAGTATTACGCTACCATCACGTGAAACGGCTTTGTTGGTTCCGTTAGGTGCTGCGGCCGCAGATGCACTTGAACCAATGGTCCAGACATTATAATTATTAATTGATCCACCCCATGCACCCGTGATTCTTCCTGCACCTGTCGATCCGAAATCATTGTAAACGAGATTACCCCATGGCAGCAGTAAATCCAGGTACTCTCCGGATGCAAGTCCTTCATAGAACAGTGTATTATTCTGAAGAACGTCTCCCTTGCTTACTGCATAAATCCATTGATTGGTATATGAACTCGATCCCATGATACCGTTGTTGATCTGCAGGTATTGAGTTAGCGTACTATTAAAATCCACGGTTGGATTAAAGTTCAATTGATTGGATAGCAGTGTAGGTGCGTTACCTGGAGCAGTGGCACTGAATCCGTTACCCGATTGATCCGCCCAGGCAGAAATCGGTGTAGTACCTGTGACTCCGCTATTTGCCTTCAACCAAAGTTTAAGATTTTCAGTCACGTTTGCCGGCCCTTTCAGAGCAGAACTCAACACAGCAATGGTGAAGAAATTACCGTCTGCAAAAGGAACATTTGTAAATGATAGTTGACCGCCTGCAATGGCTGCTCCTGTTGTATAAATAGCAGCTCCAGAATTAAACACACCATCACCATCAATAAGCAAAGCATAGTCAGATGCATTTAACCCAACGGGCAAACCAAGGTCAGTTAAATCAATGGAAAAGTTAACATTGCCCGGAGTTCCTGTCACATTCGTTTTCCAAACCTTGTTGATACGTTTTACATATCCTGCTGGCACATCTGTTGACGTACCATTTACCGCATTGTTATCTCCCCACACAATGAAACTCAAATCAGTTGCGATGGTGCCTGTCATCGTAACATCAGCTCCCGTATTCGAGCTTAATGATTGAGATTGGTTGAGCTGTGATGTATTATCACGGCCAATACCGGCCACATTATTATGATAAGTTGTATTGGCTGAATAATCCCATATCACTGCTCCATTTGATGCAAAATAATCTGCTTCATCCTGGCCAGCCGTAGCAACAACATCTGCACTATTCTTGGTTAAGCCATATTTTAGCGCGAGGTAAGATTGAACCTTCTCCTGTTCTAACGGTGAAGGAACTCCTGTAAAAATGATTAACTCCGCAATCTTTCCATCAAACGGACGGGTAGTACCCAATCCATTGCTATAACCACCTCCGATTATAAAATTCTGATTATTGCCAGCAATGGTTGCATCGTTATTATTATTGGAAAATATAACTGCACCATCTCTTGAAATAATTTTGTTTGTACCATTTGGTGTTGCTGATGCAGTGGCTCCGGAACCTACAGTCCACAGGTTATAATTATTAACAGAACTTCCCCACGTTCCGTTTATTCTTCCTGTTCCACCTATACTTCCAAAATCAAAATAGATATTTGAATTACCCCATGGTGCCAGTAAACTAAGACCTTCTCCGCCTGCGAGCGTTTCAAAAAACAAAGTCTGATCCTGAATGATATCTGCTTTACTGACTGCATAGACCCATGCATTGGTATAAGCACTTGCACCCATAATACCATTGTTGATCTGCAGATACTGCGAACTTGCACTAGTGAAATCAAGTACAGGATTAAAGTTTAATTGATTTGTCAACAGATTAGGTGCTGCACCCGGAGCAGTAGCACTAAATCCATTTCCGGATTGATCTGCCCAACCGGAAACTGGCGTTGCACCAGTTACACCTGCATTGGCTTTCAACCATAGCCTGATGTTGGAATTTACTCCTCCCGGAGATTGTGCTGATAAGTTAAAACTGGAAAGGATGAATGCTAGAAATAAAACATTCCGTAGACTCTGAATTACCCTGTAACTCCTCATTTCTTAATCGTTTAGAACAAAGCCAGATTAAATATATGTTTTTTTACCTGAGGACTCAAAACCGTATCAATGGGTAAACTTTTATTCAAAAGACAAGCCAAACGAGTATTCATTGATTTTTCAACAAATTTGGGGTACAGAATGCACTAAAGGGGGAAATCTATCCCAATAAGGGATTCAATTCGCTATCTGCGTACTGCCCGGGAGGAATACTCATGAGCCATGTCTGGTGATCTTGCTTTCGGTTTTCATGATCAGGCTCGAGTACTTTGGTTTTATCAGCGAAATAGATGATGGTCATTACTTCACGCATCGTTTGTGAAGTGTTGGCGGGAGCATTGTGCAATGTCCAGCCGGAATGAAAGGTTGCGTCTCCTGCGTTTGCAGAGATGGCACCTGATACCGAAAATTTATTATCCTTTACATAATCACTGAAGAACGATTCTGATTCATCAGAAATTTTCTTGGAAGTAACATATCCGAGTTTATGAGATTCGGACGCAAAATTCATGATGCCCATTTCTTTCGTAATGTCAATGAGTGGCATCCACATTGTAATCGTATTGTTTGTATCCAATGGCCAATAGTATTGATCCTGATGCCATGGTGTGTGCCAACCACCTGGTTCTTTAAACAGCGCCTGATCATGATACAATCTCACACGATCAACTCCCATCAGCTGTGCAGCCACCTGTGCAAACCGTTTGGCTAACACAAACTTCTTCAACACCTCATTTTGTCTCCAGAGATTGAAAATCTGAAGGAACGCTTTTCCATATGTATCACGATCTTCCATCTTTCTCTTTTCAGTGTTCATTTTATGAACCGCTTCAAGAATGGCCTTTCGATAAAATATAATTTCAGCAGAACTCGCCAGATTTTTCAGGAAAATATGGCCATTCAACTGGTATTCATTAACCTGATTAACAGAAACGGGATAAGCAGAAGATAAATCAGGAGCATCCATAACCAATTCATTATTGATGATTGAATTTAATCATAAAAAAAGCCCGACCAAAGTCGGGCTTCGAAGTACAGTGATTAGCTGCTAGATTAGATCAAATCAACTTTAGGTGGAATTAATTTGTAAACTACGGGAGTAACAATACGCGAAAGTACAGTTGAACTGATCAATCCTCCGATAAGAACAATGGCTAATGGTGCTATGAGCGGATTGGTTGAAATGGCAATGGGCAACAGCCCGCCAATAGCAGTAAGCGAAGTAAGTACAATTGGCAGGAAGCGCACCTCACCCGCTTCACGGATTGCTTCGTCTACCGATTTACCTTGTTGTCTCAGCTGATTGGTAAAATCAACGAGCAGAATTGAATTCTTCACCTCCACTCCTGCCAGAGCAATCAATCCGATTATAGATACAAAGGATAATGGATTACCTGTGAATAATAGCGCAAGCACTGCTCCTACTATTCCCAAAGGAATTACACTCAATACAATCAGCATACTTTTAAATGTCTTGAACATGAGTACCAGCACAGCAATAAACATAAAGACAGTGATAATGATAATTGTACCTAATCCGCCAAAGGATTCATTACTTGCTTCCACATCACCGCCCATCATAAATGAATATCCTTGCGGCAATTTCAATTCCTTCATTTTCGAAACCACATCGCTGATCACTTTATCATTCAAATATCCTTTTTGAACAAAAGCTGAAATAGAAACCATCCGTGTTTTGTTATAATGATCAATGCTCAACGGTGAAGATTCAAGCTTCAATGAAGCAATCTGCTCCAATGGCACAGCCGATCCCTGCCTCGTATTCACAAACAGATTATTCAGCGAAGCTAATGTCGCATGTTCTTTTTTTGGTGTGGTCAGATAAATATCATAATCCTCTCCTTCCGCATCTGAAAAATTGCCCATATTCAATCCTGCCACTGCCAGTCGTATTGTTCGGTCAATATCCACAGTGTTCAATCCTGTCATTCTTGCCTTCTCCGGGTTGAACACCACACGGATATCGCTTTTCAAATTGCTTACCGGATTGTTTACGTACATGGTGCCTTCGGTTTGCTTCAATAAATTTTCTACCACTGCCGCCTGAGCGCGTAGAGTATCGAGGTTATCTCCAAATAGTCTTATTTCAACCGGAGCTACTACAGGCGGGCCTTGCTCAAAATTCTTTACTTCTATTTTTACTCCGGGGAAATGATGGAATTCTTCACGCAGCTGATTAATGATCTTCAGCTTTTCATCAGGTGAAGTATCGTCATTCAATTGAACAAAAGTCTGTGCAAAATCGGTACGTTCATTTTCCTGAATGACATTATAATAGATTCGCGGATTTCCCTTTCCAACGTTAGTCGCATAATAATTCACTTCCGGAATTCTGCTAACCACTTCTTCTACATGACGGGCAATGGAATCTGTTCTCTCCAGGTTGGTTTGCAATGGAGTAATTGTGTTAATAATGAACTGTGGTTTTTCGGATGCAGGAAACAATCCAAACCCAATGACAGGAAACAATTGCAACGATCCGATGAAAATAGCTCCGGCAATTAATGAAGTGGCAATAGGGCGTTGTAATGCTTTATCCAATACTTTGGAATAACTTCCGTGAATGACATTTTGAAGACCACGCATAAAAATATTTCCTTTTCCATCTCCATGGTCTTTCAAAATACGGCTCGACAGGAATGGGATCACTGTAAGCGACACAAGCATGGACGACAATACCGCCATGATTACAGCCAAAGGCAATCCCCGGATAAAGTCTCCGGCTCCTTCCGGTAAAAATACCAATGGCATGAAAGCGATAATCAGAGTTACCGTACAACCCACCACTGCTAATCCAATCTGCCTGGTTGCCTTGATCGTTGCATCCAGTCTCGAATGACCTTCCCGCATCCATCGCTCGATATTCTCCACCACTACAATACTGTCATCAACCAATAGACCCAATGCAACCACTAGTCCTACAATGCTTAATTGATTTAAACTGATTCCCAATAAATTCAGCAGCACTAATCCAATTGCCAGCGACAATGGAATGGAGATCATCACAATCGTAGCCGCACGCATTCCTAAAGGCAACAGAGTGATTGATACAAGAAGTATCGCAATCAAAAAATCTTTTCCCAATCCGGCCAGGCGGCCATTTACATTATCTGCCTGATCAAAATGATGAACCATGTCGATATTGGATGGTAACTCAGCCTGAAATTTTTCCAATACAGGTTTGTACACCTTTTGTGTATTGGTAATATTCAAACCCGATTTCTGAGCAGCCACTACAAACACACAACGATGGCCATTCAGTCGGGTAATGTGCTTGGTCTCATCGAACGTGATATAGGCATCGGCCACGTCTTTCAATAATACGTTCTTACCATTAGCAGTATAGACAATTGTGTTCTTGATTTCATCGAGCGCGGTATAATTGCCACTGGTTTTAATGCTCAACGATTTTGAACCTGCCACCACACTTCCTCCGGGAATATTAGCCATTTCACTCTGCAATGTGCCGATGATTGCTTCAAGGGGAATATTCATCTGAGCAATCTTCTCCAGTCTTAATTCAATACGAACAATTTGTTCCGGAAGCCCTTGCACCTCCACATTCTTGAGAATGGGGATTTTTTCCAGTTCATCTTTCAGCGCTTCTGCATGAAATTTGAGTTTTGAACGGGACGCATTTTCCGATATCAAAGCAATCTGCATGATGTTTACATCTGAAGGCTGAAATTTCTGGATCTCAATGCTAAAAATATCTCTGGGCAATTCCGCACGAAGCACATTCACTTCGCGCACCAACTCCTGGTATTTCTCATCAGGGTCACTTTCATATTTATATTCCACACGCAATACTGCCAGACCATCGCTGATCACTGTTTTAATGCGCTTCATCTTCCAGTTCATTGACTCTATCTTCGATCGGATCAACCACCAGCTCTTCCATATCTTTGGGATTCGTGCCTGGATAAATCACTACGATTGCGTATTGTGGTGCTACAATTTCCGGATCTTCACTACGGGGCATGGTAAAAAGTGTAGTGAGACCAACCGCCACAGCCATCAAAAAAGAATGAGCGTGAACTGGTAATTCTTTACTGCGTATTCTGATATTTTCATCTCTTTTGAATTTACATCCAAGGATTTTACAATTATAAAAACATTAAAAGTCTCATGTCTTTTTAAGATAGTACCGATGGAATGCCCATGCCTATTATTCGCTTGATATACGTTTGGCTGATGGGCATTTCATGTCTCAATTACTTTATAATTTGAATAGGGAGACTGATCAGCCAGGTATGCGCTACCAGCAATAATTAATGCATCAGCAGACTCCAGTCCTTTGCTGATTCGAATGTTTTTTCCATTGAATGATTCAATAGTGACCGGTTGCTTCACTGCAGTCTTGCCATCTTTAGTAATGAAAACAAAACCTTCATCTCCATTGGCATCAAGCACTGCTTCAAACGGAACACTCCATGAAGTGGTGACCTGGCCAGATTGCAAATCCGCAGAACCAAACATTCCATTCGCCAGCTTCACGTCTCCACTGTTTACTTCAAGTTCTACAGTAAATGCTCCGGTTTGCGGATCCGCCCTCTCTGATTTACGAATCACCTGCGCCTGAAAAGTGCGATCGGCAAATGCATCGATTTTCACTTTGGCTTTATCATTTAACTTAATAACCGCCCACTGCCTGTCGCTCACTCCCGCCTTGAGCACCCATTTGCTTTGCGCAGCTCCATTGGTCATCAGAACCGGATCACCCACTCCGATTACCTGGCCTGCATTGGCAAACTTGCGAAGCACAAAACCATTGGCAGGAGCATGAATCTCTGAGAAAGCTCTGTTGAAATTGGCAGCATCCAGTTGTTCCTTTGCAACAGATAACCCGGTCTGCACATTTTGCATTTGTTCCAGGGTAGCCACACTGTCTTTATAAAGATTAGTAACACGATTAAAGTCGCGTTGCGCTTTCTCGTAATTGTGGCGGGCCAACGCTACCTGTGCATTGATCTCTGTCAGGTCGAGGGTAGCAATCAACTGCCCTTTCTTCACCTGATCTCCTTCTTTCACTAAAACAGAGTTGATTATTCCTCCGGTTTTAAAACTCAATAGTGTTTCATCATCCGTTGTTAATCTGCCTGAAGTAGCGATGACCGCGGATGAATGAGATTGGGCAAGGGCCATAATTTTCACCGGAATGGGTTCACTTGCTTTTGGAATGACATTGCTCTTCCCTTTGCTTTCTGTGCACGACTGGAGCACAAAAGCAGATCCGGTGATGGCGATCAACACAATAAAAATTGACTGTAGGTTCTTTTTCATGGGTGGATGATTTTTATTTTTCAAATGAGTAAGTGGCTGTTTCGCGTTCCAGTCTGGCCGAGGCGGTAAGCATTTCGAACTGCCTCAGGTTCTGTTGAAGTTGAGATGAAGTGAGTTGATTTCGTGCGTCCAGAAATTCAATAAGTGAATTCACTCCCTGTACGTATCCTTTCTCAATGAGATTGAAGTAACTCTGCGCTGATTTCAATTGCTCGCGCGATGCGATGTAATTCTGTGTAGTAGTTTGCAGATCGTTCTTTGCCACCTCAGCCGCCATCTGTAATTGTGATGATGTGTACTTCAGATTCAATGCAGTCTTTTCTACTTCCAGTTTCGTTTGGCGGATTGTTATATTGTTTCTAAAGCCCTGAAAAATCGGCATTGAAAACTGCACGCCCATCAAATAATATCTTGACTGATCGTTGTATTTAAAATCATACGCTTGTGAACCCAAATCGATGAATGCATTTACTTTCGGCAAGCGGTTAAGTTTATTCATTCGCAACACCGACTGATTTATCGAGCGCGCAGTACTGATCATTTGCAATTCTTCCCTCCCGGTAATCGCTGCGGATGTAGTGTCAATCAAAATCGTCTCTGGAGTGGCCGAATAATCCGTATCGATATCAGCGTCAGGATTTTTGTTCAGTAGAAAATTGAAATACTTCTTCGCGTTGATCACTCGATTATGCGCGCTGTTCAACTCCGCCTTCACGCGTTCTGCTTCACTCTTAGATCGCAGATAATTGGCTGGAAGACTCTTTCCATTTTTCAACAGCGACTCATTTACTTCCACATTCTTGCTGACCAGCACCAGTGCGCTTTCATAAATCTTTACAGCTGATACTGCCGCCAGGTGATTAAAGTAAGCCGTCTTGATATCAAGTACCAATTGGCGTTTAAAAATGTCCAGTTCATGCTGCTTCATCATCAACTGCTGGCTCTGAATAGAATGATTCATATATACATCTGTGTTGACTAAAGGCACTGAGGTACGAACACGTGCATCATAAAAATTCTTTGGGAAGAAGTTCTGCTTTACGTTTTCAATCTGTGGAAAAGCATCGCTTCCGGTCATTTGGTTCAATGTGGAATAAACCGGATTGAGCAGATCACCCACCGGTATGGCGATACTCCGTCCGCCATCACCTGAAGTATAATCAGCTAACAGATTAACCGAAGGCATAAAGTAGCTGCGTGCGATTTCCAATGATTGTTGTGCCTGTTGCAGCGTGAGGTTCTTCTGCTGCATTACGAGATTGCTTTTCAATCCTTCATTGATATAATTATCAATGACCGATTGAGCCGATAAACTGACTGTCTGGAAAATTAAAACCAGAATCCAGAATGATTTTTTGGGTGTTTTCAAGGGTGTGGTTTCCATTGATTATTTAGTTTACAGTGTTAAGTCGTAAGGCAAAAAAATATATTGTCTATTTCTGATACATTCTTTCCAAAATTTCTACCACCATGTTTGTGGCCTTAGCCGCCATGTCCTTCTGATGTTCTTCGCTCACCACGTGTGTACAGCGATCACCGATTTGCAATGAGCAGATTCCGTGCACCATTGACCAGCAGGTAAAAGCAAGTACTTCTGCATTCAATCCTGTAAAGTATCCTTTAGCAATACACTGCTCTATCGTGTTCACCAGGAATCCAAATGCGCGGTCGCCTTCCTCCCAGTCCGCTTCTTCCTTCTTAATAGAATTCATTGGAGATTTCATGATGAACATCAACTCATAAAACTCTGTGTTTTCCAAGGCAAAACGAACATAGGCCTTTGCTGTAGCTTTCAACCGCTCGAAAGGATCTGCCACATCAATCAGCGCCCGTAGGTACTGATTCAATAAGGTAAACCCTTCTTTGTGGAGGGCATAACAGATCTCATCCTTGTCTTTGAAGTAGAGATAGATGGTAGTGGGTGAATATTCTATTCGCTCAGCAATGTTTCGGATGGAAGTTTCCTCAAAACCCCTTTCCATAAACAAAGATTTAGCAGCTTCCAGGATTTTTCCCTTCAATTCCTCTTTCTGACGCTCTTTTCTGGTTGCGATGGTCATAGTTCTTCTCTCGAAATATTTTACTTAACGGTGTAAAGTTAATTATCGTTTCAACAAAACAAAAACTTATTTTACACACAGATGCTGATCAGTAGCCAAATACCGCTTTTACAGCTTCTTTTGCTACGATTATATCATCCGCTTCTGGCAATCCGCTTACTCCTATTCCCCCAATCACTTTGTTATTTTGAATACCGCGCATGCGCTCTCCCATTTTGCTGGTCTCAGTGCGATCAATCGATGCTGTGTATGCCTTATTCTGAGCAATTCGGGAAGCAGCCGGACTCGTTCCGTCCATCCGGATAAATCCGATCAGTTCACCTTCCGGTCCGCAGATGGAAACCGCCACAGGGCGTTTATATTTCTCTGTTTGTTTAATCACGTGCTGAATCAATTGCATGGCTTCTTCCGAGCTTACTTTTTCCTGGATGTACATGTGTTGTTTATTTATACCGACTTCAATATAAGATAAAACCGCTGGTGGTCTAAAATAAATATCGTGGAGAAGCGACTCTACTTTTTTAACTAACTTCCCTCAATGAAAATCAAAGCCATTATTACAGGAGCTACCGGCATGGTAGGCGAAGGTGTGCTGATTGAATGCCTTGCTCATCCGGATGTAGAACAAGTGCTCGTGATCAATCGTAAGCCATGCGGAGTTGCGCATCCAAAGTTGAAAGAGATCCTTCATTCTGATTTTCTAAACCTCGCTCCTATTCAATCACAATTGAGCGGATATAATGCGTGCTTCTTTTGCATGGGTGTATCTTCGGTGGGCTTGAATGAAGAGCAGTATAAAAAACTGACTTACGATATCACACTGCATTTCGGAAATGTACTTTCATCTCTCAATACCGACATGACCTTTTGTTATGTATCTGGTGCAGGAACAGACAGCACGGAGACAAAAGGAATGTGGGCACGGATCAAAGGCAAAACAGAAAACGATTTGCAAAAGCTTCCTTTTAAGAAAGTGTATGCCTTCCGTCCCGGATTAATGAAACCTACTAAAGGAGCCAAGAATGTGCTGAAACTCTATTACGTCTTCGGATGGCTCTATCCGCTTGTTCGCGCGATTGGAGGTGCAAGTACATTAAAAGAAGTAGGCCTTGCGATGATTCATTGCGCACAAAAAGATTATGGCAAGACCGTGCTGGAGATAAAGGACATTAATTCCATAGCTAAAGGGTAACTAATCCCAAATTGGAGAAAGTAGCTGCATTCACATTCCATTTTTGAAACTAGAGGCCTTTCTTTTTTTGTACGGCTCCCCTAATTAATACATGATAGAAAATCGATTGCAGCCAGTAAAAAACCTTTGTTTTAATTAAAAATCAAGGTTTTGAAATATTGAAACCGAACCGGTTTTCAAAAATCTCACCATCACATTCAAATCTTGCATCAGATTTTTCAGTCAGCTTTGGTCTGGCTTATGCCTTGCTAATCTTATGGCATGATGCCGAAAAATATTTTACTCGTAGAAGACAATCCTGTTAATCAGGTGATCACAAGCAGATTTCTAACCAAATGGGGACATCACGTGACCATAGCCAATGACGGTAAAGAAGCTTTGCAAAAACTTCAGGATCAAAACTTCAATATTGTGTTGATGGATATTAATCTTCCTGGTATGAACGGATATGAAACAACAAGTCAGATCAGGTCTCTTACAGATCCTCATTTCAAAACACTTCCTATTTTGGCTTTCACTTCCTGTACTTCCGAAGACACCAAAGAGAAGGCGGAACAAACCGGGATGACAGACTATTTAAGTAAACCTTTTCAGGCCGAAGAAATGCATCGTAAAATTAATCAATACACTATGAATACGTCAGCTCCAACTTCCGGTTTAAAGCCGTTGTATATTCATTTTGAGAATTACACCGATGGAGAACCCAAATACAAACTTGAATTAATCAACCTGATTATCGCCAACATTCAGGAGTTGCAGCAGGCTGTTCACAATGCCTACCATCTGAAACAATTTCATGCCTACCAGAATATCTCGCACAAGGTAAAGTCTTCCGTTGTGTTATTGAATGATCCTGAATTAACAGATCTGTACGATGAAGTAAAGACGATATTTAAAACCATGGATAGCGATCCTGGAATAGAAAAAGTCAACCGCTTTATAAAATTATTGGCCGAAACTCTCAATAGCCTTCAACAAGAGGCACTTACTCTTCGTCCTCATTCTTAACATTATCCTGTTTCAGGCGGCAATCAAAGTTTATTCTATCTTTGATTGATATGACAATTCTTTTAAGCAGGTTTCTTTCAGGTCTGGCACTGACTCTCTCACTCTTTTCTCAATCACCCACTGAGCATCTTAAATCTGTAAAATGGATTCACGGCTCTGCGGATTGCTCCAAAAATACTGACCCGGCCATCCAGATAGTACAGTACAACGCCAGTACCTGGATTTTAAGACAAAACAAATGCATTAATTATGAAGCTCCTTTTATGTTTCTCTTTATCGGAGATACGAAGGCTTTACTTGTGGACACCGGTGCCACAGAAGGATCTGATTCATTTCCCATCTATGATATCGTTCAGAAAATAATAAATGCGTGGCAGGATCAAAACAAGAAACAAGTTCAGTTGGTTGTGGCCCATACACATAGCCATAGCGACCACTGGGCGGGCGACAATCAATTCAAAGACAAACCGAATACAACCGTAGTGGGTTTGAGTACAGAAGATATACAGCAATTCTTCGGCCTGAAAAGCTGGCCAACTATGACAACAACATTTGATTTAGGAAAGCGGAAGATTGAAATCATCCCTATTCCTGGTCATGATAAAACATCCATCGCTCTATATGATGAGCAAACCCAACTGCTTCTAACGGGAGATACATTTTATCCAGGAAGATTGTATGTACGTGACTGGAATGCATTCCTGCAAAGCATTCAACGGTTGACGGATTTTACTGCCCAACATAAAGTTGCTCATCTGCTGGGCAACCACATTGAAATGTCCAACAAACCAGGAATAGATTATCCAACCGGATCTACGTGGCAGCCGGATGAGCATAAACT
>JBGATZ010000046.1:0-16918 GCA_044228905.1 Cyclobacteriaceae bacterium
GAAATCCTTGGCTGTTTTTGCTGTCATGATATCCATAAAGTTTAAGGCACCATTCGTAGTTGCTCCGCCTCCCGTTTGTATTTGAGGAACTACCGCACCAGTATATTTACTGAATGCGTCCGCCCAGACTTTCTGCACTTCTACTTGTGCTTTCAACTTCATTTCAAGTGCACCATCAGCCTGCATGATACGTTGTCTGGCGTAGGCATTGGCGTCAGCTAACTCTTTAATCTTCTTCGATTCAAGAATTGAACCTTCGTAAGCAATCTTTTGCTGCATCTTATCCTGTTCGGCTACTTTTACTTTTGTCTGTGCTTCCACCACCTGACGTGTTTGTTCCTGTTTCTGTTGATACTCGATCTCTACCAAGGCCTGCTCGCCCTTTGCTTTGGCAGTCAAGGTTTGCTGTTGTGCAGTCATTAATTCCTGCTTTGAAATAGATGATTTCGTAACAGCATCAATGATCTTCACCAACTTCTCATCTACTTTACTTTCATAGTCCACATCGGTAATAGCTGCGTCTGCTACAGTAATTCCATATTCTTTTATGGATGACAGTTTACGTTTCGGCAACATTGTTTTAGGATCAGTTTGTACTTCAGTCTCATAAATTCTTTTCTTGTCCATTTCCAGTGAATCAAACACTGTATGCTCCTCTGTTTTTAATAAGTAGACTCCTTCTTTCAATTGATCCAGAAAATCTTGCGCCATTTGCGCGCGCCCACCACCATAGTGCTTTTCACTGCTCATCAATTGAGCTGATGACTGCAGGCATTCTTTCGTGTAAGGTGCTAATCTTTTTGATACTAGCGATTGTGGAGTCCTGTGCGTATTGTGAATCAAGATCATCTCCTTTTCATCAGAAGGAAGAATAAATTGAGTAATACCTTTTACATCGGCAGTAGTGGCATCACTAAAACGAATCATAATCTGGCCCACCTCCACACCATTATCCTCCAGGTCATAATTTGCTTCCTTTGCCTGATAAGTGACAGAGATCTGGTTAGGCCATTCTTTTTCTTTTGCAAAGAAGCCTGCGTAGAAAATGCCTGGTGCAAACTGAACAATCTGTTCGCCAGTAGTGCGCTCTACTACTGTGCGGTTACCAGCATCATTCCATGAGAATGGATTAGTTATCAACAGGAAGATGAAGACGATAATAGCAAATACAGCAAGTACAATACTTCTTCGTGTAAACATAGTGTTGATTGGTTTTAATGGGTCCATAGATTAAAGTGTTTGGGTGATTGAATAGCTATTTGGTTTGATTAGGACATAATTGGCCGGGTATAGCTAGTTATTCAACTGCTAAGCCGGTAAGGTTATATCTGTTATTTAAACTGTGAAAAAAGAAAAAGACCTTGTGAAGAAAATTGCTACAACGAATGTGCGGCTACATGGGAGTAATTAATTTTGAACATCTATACGCTCCTTGTTTTGGAGGAAACCAGGGCACAAGAAATATTTTTATGGTGTTATTTTAGTGTGTTTTGAAATAAAATAATCGTTGAATTACGCAACCTTTATTTGCAACAACAGTGCATATTGTGTTTGGTCTTCATCACTCTACTCAACTTATTTTCTCATATTTGAGATAAGAAATAATACACCTATGTCAAAAGAAATCATCTATTCATCCAATGCACCCGAACCGATTGGTCCTTACAGTCAGGCAGTGAAGTTCGGTAATATGCTTTTTGTTTCTGGTCAGATAGCCATTCAAAAGCCGTCAGGTAATCTGATTACCGATAACATTGAAGCAGAGACTACACAAGTGATGAAAAATATTGAAGAAATACTAAAAGCGGCTGGAATGGATTTTAGTAACGTGGTGAAGACAACAATTTTTCTCCAGGATTTTAATGACTTTGCAACAGTAAATGCTATTTATGGTAAGAGCTTTACCAGCAACCCCCCAGCACGGGAAACGGTAGAGGTGGCTCGTTTACCTAAAGATGTGAATGTGGAGATTTCCTGTATTGCAATAAAGTAAGTCAACAGGATCATCAATTGACAGTTGGCAAAGTTGCCAACTGTCAATTGATTTACTTACTTCTTTACTTCCTTCGCCCACATATCTTTCAATGTGACGGTGCGGTTAAATACCATTTTACTGGTTGTGGAATCCCGATCCTTGGTAAAATATCCTTTACGCATGAACTGGAAGCATTCTTCCACTTTAGCATTAGATAACGCTTGCTCTGCATAAGCAGTTTCAATTTTCAATGAATCCGGATTGATGTAGTCTTTGAAATCACCCTCCGCATTCCCAAGATTTTCTACTTTAAATAAACGATCATATAGCCGCGCTTCAATGGGAAGAGCATGTTGTACACTTACCCAATGAATCACGCCTTTCACGTTGATGCCTGATGTATCCGAACCACTTTTGCTTTCAGGGATATACGTGCAACGTAATTCAGTAATTTTCCCTGAAGCATCTTTGACTACTTCCTCACACTTGATAATGTAAGCGCTTTTTAATCTCACCATTTGACCAGGCGCAAGCCGGAAATATTTTTTAGCCGGCACTTCCATAAAATCTTCCTGCTCAATATATAGCTCTCCGCTAAAAGGAATTTCACGATTTCCGGAGTTTGGATCTTCCGGATTGTTTTCACTGGAAAGTATCTCTGTTTTTCCTTCCGGATAGTTTGTCAGTGTTACTTTGATGGGATCAAATACTACCATTCTGCGTTCAGCAATTTTATTTAAATCTTCGCGAACACAGAACTCAAGCAACCCAACGTCAATCAAATTTTCACGCTTGGCAATTCCAATGCGGTCGCAGAATTCGCGAATACTTTTTGGTGTATATCCTCTTCTTCGTACAGCGCTTATAGTGGGCATGCGCGGATCATCCCATCCACTCACATGCTTTTCGTTCACTAACTGAAGCAGCTTGCGCTTGCTCATTACGGTGTAGGTAAGGTTCAAACGGGCAAACTCGTATTGATGAGAAGGATAAATCTCCAGCTTCTCAATAAACCAATCGTATAGTGCACGATGTGGAATAAACTCCAGCGTACAAATGCTATGTGTAATGTTTTCAATGGCATCGCTTTGACCGTGGGCAAAGTCATACATTGGGTAAATACACCATTTTTCTCCGGTGCGGTGATGATGGGCATGTTTGATTCGGTACATTAATGGATCTCGCATGTGCATGTTCACATGCGCCATGTCTACCTTTGCACGCAATACTTTCTCCCCTTCTTTGTATTTGCCATCTTTCATTTCGGCAAACAGCTTTATATTTTCTTCAACGCTTCTGTTACGATGAGGACTGTCGGTACCGGCTTGAGTTGGAGTTCCCTTGAGTTTAGCAATTTCTTCACTGCTCAAGTCGTCTACATAAGCCAATCCCTTTTTGATCAGTAGTACCGCAAATTCATAAAGCTTGTCAAAATAATCGGAAGCATATAATTCCTGTGACCAGTTAAAGCCAAGCCATTTGATATCGTTTTTAATGCCTTCAACATATTCTGTTTCTTCGGTCACCGGATTGGTGTCGTCAAAACGGAGATTGGTTTGGCCGCCATATTTTAAAGCAAGGCCAAAGTTGAGGCAAATGCTTTTTGCATGGCCCATGTGCAGGTAGCCGTTGGGCTCAGGGGGAAAGCGAGTAGTGATGCTCTTATATTTTCCTGCCTTCAGGTCATTTTCAATAATTTCCTCCAAAAAGTTGGAGCCTTTTTCCTCAGTGGTAGACATTCTTAATAGTTATCGATTTTTTCTCGCTGACAGTTAATTTCTAAGTACTCAACGGTTAACGATCAGGGAGTAAAGTTATAAAGGCTTTTGGATTCATGGGAAATTTATTTGCCTGAACACCTCACTTTTGAGGATTTTATCTTCAATATCTCTCGTTTGCACTCTCCATTATTCCCAATAAATCTAAATCATCTTTTACCTTTGCCAGACAGAAAAAAAAGACAAGATGAGAGACGTACGTGTTCGCTTTGCTCCAAGTCCTACGGGTGCCCTGCACATCGGTGGAGTGAGAACAGCTTTGTACAATTATTTGCTGGCCCGTCAGAATAAGGGCACTATGATTTTGCGTATTGAAGATACCGACCAGGGTCGCTATGTACCTGGCGCGGAAGAATATATCCTGAAATCGCTGGAGTGGGCCGGAATCAAAATCGATGAAGGGGTAGGTGTTGGAGGCCCGCACGCTCCTTACCGGCAGTCGGAGAGAAAGGATTTGTATCAGCAATATGCAAAACAATTGATCAATTCAGATCACGCCTATTATGCTTTTGATACAAAGGAAGAAGAAGAAGCAATGAAGAACGCGCAAAAAGATGCCGGTGATGACCATCAGCAGTATGGCATTAGTACCCGGATGCGGATGCGCAATTCGCTCACCATGTCTAAGGCGGAAGTGGAATCATTACTTCAGTCGGATACACCTTTTGTAATTCGTTTCAAAGTTCCTGAAAATGTGGATGTGAAGATTAACGACCTTATCCGTGGTGAAGTGGTTGTTAATTCGTCCCAGGTAGATGATAAGGTATTGATGAAGTCAGATGGCATGCCTACTTATCATCTGGCAAACGTAGTCGATGATTACCTGATGAAGATCTCACATGTGATTCGCGGAGAAGAATGGTTGCCTTCTGCGCCACTTCATGTGTTGTTGTATAAGGCTTTTGGATGGGAAAAGGAAATGCCACAGTTTGCACACTTGCCATTATTGCTGAAGCCGGATGGGAACGGGAAATTAAGCAAGCGGGATGCAGATAAGATGGGGTTTCCCATTTTTCCGCTCGATTGGATTGATCCAAAAACCAATGAATTGGCAAAGGGATATAAAGAATCGGGCTATTTGCCGGAAGCCTTAATTAATTTTCTTGCTTTCCTTGGATGGAACCCAGGCACAACCCAGGAGATCTTTTCAATGGATGAATTGATTCAGGCATTCAGTATCGGGCGGATCGGCAAAGCCGGAACAAAATTCGACATCCTGAAAGCCCAATGGTTCAATCAGCAATATTTAAGAAATAAGCCTGATGAAGAACTATCTGTTTTTCTTTTTGAGTCGCTGAAGAAAGCAGGGATTGAGTGTTCAGCCGAAAAAGCGAATAAAGTTGTTGGCCTGATGAAAGAACGAGCTACGTTCCCTAATGATCTTTGGGAGAATGGCAAGTTTCTTTTCCTGTCGCCTACTGCTTTCGATGAGCAGGTGGTGGCAAAAAAATGGAATGATGACGCAGTGAAAGTAATGACGGCTTTCCGTGATGAGATTAAGTTGGTTGGCACTCTTACGGCCGATTTAGCCAAATTAACTCTGGAAAAAGTGACAACAAACCTGGGCATAAAGACAGGATCAGTCATGCAGGCAGTGCGGGTATCAATTACAGGTGCTGCATCTGGCCCTGACCTTATGATCACTATGGAAATTCTGGGGAAAGAGGAAGTGGTAAAAAGAATTGATTATGCAGTGGCTAACTTAAAAGTGAAAGTTGCGTAACTTCGTTCATGGCAAAGAAAGAAACTCCTAAAAAACCAGCTAAAGCCACTCCAAAGCCGCGCGTTCATCGTGAACTGGATGGCTTTGAAGTCTCCATTGATCAGTTTGGAGAACTTCGATCGAACATGAATATTGAAAAAATCAACGAGTTTCTTAACGAAAATGTTGATGATAAAAAGCTGGCTGAACGAGATGATTACGAGGAGATAAAAAAAGAAAAGCCAAAGAAAAAAAGAAAGAATGATTAGAAAGCAAATCGCGGTGAATGCCGCGATTTTTATTTGAGGGGATACACAATTCCTTTTGCTTACTTTACTTTAGATTCTTAAATCAACTTATGCGACAAACTGTTTTATTGTTTCTTTTTTTATTGACGGCTTTCACCTTGCGGGCACAGAAACACTTTAGTGAAGATCTGTTACTTACTCCTGAGAAATCAAATTTTGTTAAAACTTCCACCTATGCAGAGGTGATGAGTTTTATTGATGCCATGAAAAAGCAAAGCCAGAACCTGCATACTATTTCAATGGGGAAAAGCAAAGAAGGAAAGGAAATTCCTGTAGTCATTTTGGCAAAGCCTGCAATCAAAACAGCAGAGGAAGCGAAAGCCAGCGGGAAACTGATAGTTTATATTCAGGGAAATATTCATGCTGGAGAAGTAGAGGGTAAGGAAGCAGTGATGATGCTAATTAGAGATATTCTGCTGGGTGATAAAAGTTACCTGCTCGATCATCAGATTGTTTTGTTTGCTCCAATCTACAACACAGACAGCAACGATAAAATGGCAAAAGGGTTAAGGCCATCTCAGGAAGAGAGCCCTATGGAAACAGGTCTTCGTGAAAACAGCCAGGGACTGGATTTGAATCGTGATGGAATAAAGATGGAAGCATTCGAAACAAACGGATTATTTCCAAATATTGTCAATGTATGGGATCCGCAATTGTTTGTTGATCTGCATACCACCAATGG
Organism: Cyclobacteriaceae bacterium; assembly: GCA_044228905.1. Classification (GTDB taxonomy): domain Bacteria; phylum Bacteroidota; class Bacteroidia; order Cytophagales; family Cyclobacteriaceae; genus ELB16-189. The sequence goes on from JBGATZ010000046.1 coordinate 6,446, forward strand.
AACGTGGCATGCTTGGAATCTCACCTGGGCGCCAAGTTATCATTCAGGTGGTGAAAAGAGTACCTATGATTACACCGTCAACAATATGCTGAAGCCTATTACCGAAACGGCAAAGAAAAAATATGATTTGAATTTTGGGCCTTATGGCGATTACGATGTGCAGCAAGCCTGGCCACTACTGAATTTTTATACATACAATCATCATCCACGATATCTTGTTAATCAATTTGGTTTGCGAAACCGTATGGCCATTTTGAGTGAGACCTTTGCTCATGAACGGTTTTATCAGCGTATTTTCTCCAGCTATTCTTTTGCTCTAGAGATTTTAGAACACACTAATACTCATTCAAAAGAGATTACGGAGATAAATAAAAAAGCAGAAGAACAGACGATTCAAAAATTTAAAGGCAGTACAGGTAAGGAAAAAAAAGGAGTACGTTTCAAAATGGTGCCTCTTGAAAAAATTAATAATTTTCCCACCTATGATTACGTGTCATACGATAAAGCTGATGGATCAAGGGGCTACTACCGTATGGGAAATATCGTGACGTACAATGATGTTAATTACTATGCTAAGTTTGATGCTGAAGTAGAAAGTACCATTCCCCGTGGATATATTATTCCTGCCGCTTTTTCTTCGGTTGTTGAAAATCTGAAGAAGCATGGTATTCAGGTAACTACACTTACCAAGTCTCAGTCTTTTTCAGGAGAGGTGTTTCAGGTTGAGAAATTTGAAAAAGCACAACGCAAGTTTGAGGGGCACTTTATGGGAAAAGCAACGGGAAATTTTTCGGCTTCTAAAAAGAGTTTTAAGAAAGGTGATTACCTCGTTGACCTGGCACAACCACTTGGAAATCTTGCCTTTTATATGCTGGAACCGGAATCAGATGACGGCCTATTGACCTGGAATTTCTTTGATGAGTATTTTGAAAAGAGTGAAGTAAACAACAAGAAAGTCGATTATCCCGTATTTAAGTACTATAACTAGTCACAGACTAAACCATTTCAACATGAATTCACACGTAATTGACTATCAGATTAAAGGTGAAAGTATCCAGATTGTGGAAGTAGAACTTGATCCACAAGAGACAGTGATCGCAGAAGCTGGCGCCATGCTATTTATGGAAGAGGGTATTCAGTTTGAAACAAAGATGGGTGATGGTTCAAATCCGAACCAAAGCATTTTTGATAAACTCTTGTCAGCGGGAAGCCGGGTGCTGACAGGTGAATCTCTTTTTATGACACACTTTACTAACCGAGGTGGACGGAAAGCGAAGGTTGGATTTTCAGCACCTTATCCGGGAACAGTTATTCCTGTTGATCTTGCACAGACGCGTGGGAATGAATTGGTAGTTCAGAAAGATGGATTTCTTTGTGCTGCTTACGGAACAAAACTCTCCATTGTTTTTAACAGGAAGATAGGAGCAGGGTTGGTTGGCGGAGAAGGATTCATCCTTCAAAAACTGCAAGGAGATGGGCTCGCGTTCGTTCATGCCGGAGGAACATTGATTGAAAGAACATTAAACAACGAAACACTTCGCGTGGATACAGGTTGTGTGGTAGCTTTCGAATCGCATATTGATTTTGATGTCGAGCGTTCAGGAAGTTTGAAATCGATGATATTCGGAGGTGAAGGAATTTTTCTGGCCACACTTCGAGGTACAGGCAAAGTATGGCTGCAATCTATGCCTATCCGTAAACTGGTTCAGGCTCTGGCGCCATATGGATCAAACAGCAGAAAAGAATCAAGTTCTATTTTAGGTAACTTCCTGGAATAACAACAAATTATTTAATAGTGAATTTCAAGACCCCGAAAGGATGAAACATTTCACCTCCTCGGGGTTTTCTTATATGTATATTTATGACATTAAAGTAATGTCGGTCCCCGGGACTTTTTAAAACAGCTATGCAGACGATTAAGATTGGCTTGATTCGCGAAGGAAAAACTCCTCCGGATAAACGTGTTCCCTTTACCCCCTCTCAGGTTAAAGAAATACAACAACGCTATGAGCATGTAAAAATGATTTGTGAAGAAAGCCCGATCCGCTGTTTCAAAGATGATGAGTATGCTGAAGCAGGAGCAGAAGTATAGACCGATGTAAGCGATTGTAGTATTCTGATGGGAATAAAAGAAGTTCCTGTTGATAGATTAATTCCGGATAAAACATATTTATTTTTTCCCATACCATTAAAAAGCAAATCTATAACCGTAAACTTCTTCAGGCCATTCTTCAAAAGAATATCCGGCTGATCGATTATGAAGCATTGAAGGATTCACAGGGTAATCGTTTGGTTGCCTTTGGAAGATATGCGGGAATCGTGGGGGCATACAATGGACTCTGGACCTATGGGAAACGTTTTAACGGGTTTACTATCCGAAGAGCTCATGAATGCTTTGATATCAATGACCTTAAGCTTGAATTGAGAAAAGTTCAACTGCCGAATTTGAAAATTGTATTGACTGGTGCAGGACGCGTGGCAAAAGGAGCAATGGAAACGCTCGATACAGCAGGTATTAGAAAAGTTAACCCAAGCGATTTCTTATCTAAAACTTTTGATGGACCGGTGTATGTGCAGCTGGGAAGCTCTGACTATCATGTTCGCAAGCAGGTAGGTGGTTTTAACAGAGATGAATTTCATGAGTTCCCGGAGCGGTATAAATCCATATTTTTTGAATTTGCGAAAGTAACGGATGTGCTGATGGCTGGCGCCTTCTGGAATCCAAAAGCGCCTGTTCTTTTCAGCAAAGAGGAAATGAAATCGCCTGATTTTAAAATCAAAGTCATAGCCGACATTACCTGCGATATTGAAGGTTCTATTCCCAGCACAAAACAGGCAAGTTCAATTGCTGACCCTGTGTATGATTATGATCCCGCAACAGAATCGTTACAACCCCCTTTCAGCAATCCCGATTTTATCAATGTGATGGCAATCGACAATCTTCCCTGCGAGCTGCCAAGAAGCGCTTCTGATGAATTTGGCCACGACTTGATTGACCGGATACTGAAGCCGTTACTGGTTGAAGATAAAGATGGATTTGTTGAACGAGGAACAATTACCAGGAATGGCAAGCTCACCCCTCAATTTGAGTATCTGCAAAGTTATGTAGATGAAAATTAGTTGAATCTTTCTTTGCCTTTACGAAGAACGGTCATGGCACTCATCACTCCCAAAAAGCCTAACAACACATTTCCCAATAGGTGAATCAGATGAGGTAGAGTTTCGGAAGAGCCCTGAGGCAGATTTTCTTTAAGAAACGGGAATAGATAAAACCCGAAGAATGCCACAGGTAAGTAGAAACTCAACGCGCCTATTGCTGCCCAAACATATTCATTTTTGCCTTTCTTTTTGGCGCCATTAACAAACCAGATGATCACTACGATCATCATAATCATTACAATCATAGGCGTAAAATTAGATCAAAAAAATGGGCTATTAGTATTGTGTAACTTAAAAGTTACCTGTTTATTTGTGTAACTTTTAAGTTACTGATTATGAAACGGGATATTCATTTAAAATGGATGCTGAAGCATTCTCCGGAAGAAGTATGGACCTGCCTGACTGATCCTGATCTGGTTGCGCAGTGGCTGATGAAAAATGATTTTAAAGCGGAGGTAGGCCATTCCTTTCATTTTCATGCTAAGCCGCGGGGTGGTTGGAATGGGATTGTTTTTGCTGAGGTGCTTGAAGTAATTCCTATGAAGAAGCTCTCTTACAGCTGGAAAGGCGGACCAGCTGAAGGAAAAATTACGCTGGACACAATCGTCACCTGGACATTAGTTCCCACCAAAGAAGGAACAGAGCTGTTGCTCTCACATACAGGCTTTAAGGGTTTTGGTAATATTATGACTTCATTTATCATGCAAAGCGGATGGGGAAGCCATATCAAAAAACGTTTTGAGGATCTTCTAAATAAAAGTATCAATGGCCGCACTCAGCTCTGATCCCTTTTACGCCCTGGCTGATCCCAGCAGAAGGGAAATATTAATGTTGCTTACTAAGGAGAAGCAAACCATTAATTCGCTGGCCAGTAATTTTGACGTAAGCAGACCAGCGGTATCTAAACACATAAAGATTTTATATGATGCCGGATTTATACGAATAGAGAATAGTGGAAGAGAGCGCTACTGTGAACTGAATGATAAAGGCTTTTCAGAAGTGAAAGACTGGGTTGAATACTTCGAGCAATTCTGGACTTCGAAAGTCAGAAAGCTAGAACTACTATTGAACACGCGTGCTCATATAAAATCCAGAAAAAAATGAAGGCGTTAGACTTGCAATTCTATGCCAATCAGAAATGGAATTCCTTGTTCTTCACGGGAATCCTTTTTGGGTTGAGCTTTTTGCGAAGCTCCTCATTAAGAAATGAAACAATGAATGGGGTCATCATGCATAATCCCAAAACAGCGTAACCAAGTGTAAGAATAGATTGACCAAGTGGCTTCATAATCAGAGATGTTACTTAACCTCAATGATTATTTCAACGAAAGGTCACCCGTTTTTGTTTTTTGTTGACCGAAAATCTCGTTTTGAGGCGTCTTTTTCACCTACGCTTTTCCTGCATTCACCGACTATGTGCCTTTACCGGCCTATCCCTGATAGCCCAGAGGGGGAAAATGGCGTTCATTTGTACAAGAATTAACAACAAAACGATGGACACCAACGAAATCAGAGATCGCCACCAGGAAAGAAAAGATCGCAGAGACCAGTTTATCAACGAGAAATTCAACACCAAATCAGGCAGAAGATGGGGCGGTTTGGTTCTGATTATCATCGGAGGTGTATTCCTGGCTCACCAGGCAGGTGCTGATATTCCACATTGGGTGTTTAGCTGGCCGATGATTCCGCTTTACATTGGGTTGTTCATCGGGGCAAAGATGAATTTTCGTCCGGACGGCTGGTTAATCCCGGTAGCAATCGGTGCTGCATTTCTGGTAAATGAAATTAATCCGGAGTTGCGCATTATGCCTTATGTGTGGCCAACCATCATTATCGTAGTAGGATTGTTTATGATTCTTCGCCCGAAGAAGAATCACGGAGCCGAATACTGGAATAATGTTTCTAACAGCACCGAAGAAGGAGATGCAATTGAAACGGTATCTGTTTTTGGAGGAAATAAGAAAATGATCATTACCAAAAACTTTAAAGGAGGTGAAGCAGTGTCTGTGTTTGGTGGAACAGAATTGAACCTTACTCAGGCTGATATTAACGGTGTAGCTACGCTGGAATTGGTGCAGGTTTTTGGCGGAGCAAAACTGATTGTACCATCCAACTGGAAAATCAACTCAGAAGTAGTATCTGTTTTCGGATCACTGGAAGACAAAAGACAATTGACCAACGAGCCTGCTGACAATACAAAAGTATTGAAGCTGATTGGCACAAGCGTATTTGGAGGAGTAGAAATTAAAAGCTACTGATCACTGACGTTAACGTAGCGGGCTTACTATAATTCATAACCACTAACCTGAAATTTATGAGCTGGTATATCGCAAAAATCGTATTCAAAATATCATGTGGAGCAAAACCGCAGTTTGATGAACATCTGAAACTAATACAGGCCGATAACTTTGAAGAAGCTTTCCTCAAAGCACGAATCCTCGGCATACAGGAAGAGGATACTTTTCTTAATGACAAAAGGAAGTCAGTGAAGTGGGAATTTATCAATGTGGCAGATTTATATCCATTGAATGACCTGAAACACGGAATTGAGTTGTATTCTCATATTCATGAAGAGGAAGAAGCCAACCATTATATACATAACGTTCATCAAAAAGCAGCCTTCATGCAGCTGAGAGAACGTCCCGTGTTTTAATATTGCATTCTGAATCTCTTCGATGGAAAACAAGTACACCATTCCTTTCTCCAGAGTCCTTATGTTTTACTTCGGTTGGTGGGCAGTATGGATGGTGGAGCAAGCTTATTTATTTCATTCGCTCGAGTGGAGCTGGGAGATTGCCGCAACAGATGCGGTGACAACACAGTTGCTATTGGCAATTGGAGGGTACATTATGCACACCTCATTTCGCTTTTACCGGCCGGGCCAGAAAAAAGCATTGTCATTAGTGGTATGGAGTCTAATGATGGCTGCATTAATATTAGCGGCCCAGCGGTGGATACTTACAACCCTTTTTGCTGAGCAGACAGATTACATTGGCTTCCTGAACCGATCAAACATGATGCGTTACCTGTTTGATTGGTTGATGATTGCTTTTGTGTCGGTCATGAGCTGGATCTGGTTTTTTCTTAGTGAGCAAAATGAAAATGAAAAGCGTAAACTGGATGCCGAACAACTTTCACGTAATGCCGAGCTTACCACGCTTCGTCAGCAATTGCAGCCACATTTTTTATTCAACAGCTTGAATTCAATCAGTGCGTTGGCAGGGTCCAGGCCGGAAGAAGCACGTAAGATGGTGCAGCAACTTTCAGATTTTTTGCGTGGCACACTAAAGAAAGATGATAAGCAACTGGTTACCCTCGAAGAGGAACTGATTCATCTGCAACTTTACCTGGACATTGAGAAGGTGCGCTTTGGCCATCGCCTGCAGACGCAAATAATAAAGAGCGAAGATATTTTAACCATGCAGCTGCCTTCTTTATTGCTTCAGCCTGTAGTGGAAAATGCTATTAAGTTTGGCTTATATGATACAACCGGAGAAACTGTCATTGCCGTTGAAGCGAGATCAGAAAATGGAATGCTTGTATTGGAGGTTCGAAATCCATTCGATCCGGTTACTTCTGCTTCCCGCCAGGGAACCGGGTTTGGATTAAGTTCCATACAGCGCAGACTATATCTGTTGTTTTCACGGAATGACCTGCTCACTACTTCGCAACAATCTTCCGTTTTTGTTACCACTATTAAAATTCCACAATCAGCATGATCAAAGCAGTTCTTATTGATGATGAACCATTAGCAAGAAGTATAGTACGGGAATACTTGCAATCCTATCCGGATATTGAAATCATGGCTGAGTGTAATGATGGATTTGAGGGAGTAAAGGCAATAGCACAATACAAACCTGATTTGATTTTTCTGGATATCCAGATGCCGAAAATCAATGGATTTGAAATGCTTGAGTTGGTTGAAACACCTCCGGCTGTCATCTTCACAACCGCGTTTGATGAATTTGCCATTAAAGCATTTGAACAACACGCTATTGATTACCTGCTGAAGCCCTTTAGTAAGGAGCGTTTCGACAAAGCATTAAACAAATGGCTGGCAGGAAGAGTAACTGAAAATAAAAATGCATCTGCGCTTTTAGAATCTGTTGCGCAACCAGAGGAGCGACTTCGGATTGTGGTAAAAAAAGGATCAAACATTGTGATCCTGCCGATTCATACCGTGTATTATATTGAAGCCTTTGATGATTACGTGAAGATTCATACCAAAGAAGGATTTTACCTGAAGAAGAAGACGATGTCGTTTTATGAAAAAACACTGGACACTACACAATTTGTACGCATACATCGATCATACCTTCTCAACATTCAGGAGCTGACTAAGATCGAACCCATGGAGAAGGACAATCATGTTGCTTTATTAAAAAGCGGTGTTCGGATTCCATTAAGTCAGAGCGGATATAGTAAACTGAAAGAAGTACTGGGCATTTAGCCTTGTGCAACGATCAGATAAAAGAAGAATAACAAAGCTGCAGTCAGGAAAACGATATTGTTAGTTCCTCCCTGTTCGCCTAACATGTTCAGGCGGGCTTCTTCTGATTGAGAATTTTGCAAAACAGTATCCACTTTAGTGGTGGCAAAACGCGCATAAAAATAATTGGCAGTAAAACCGGAAATGAATGCCCAGAAAAGCGGGACGATATACGTAGCTGCTTTCTTCACCTCACCACTTACTTCAAATTGCGTGAAAATGTAAAACTGGATCTGATTGGTTATAATGGAAAGAACAAACCACATTAAAGCAAGCAGATACATTTTCCGATAAACGAACCAGAATGCTCCAAATAGAAATGCACCAATGTTGAAAGACCATTTTTTACCCAGATGCTGATGACGATATTCATTAAGGTAATAGTCGGGCCGATTTTTGAAAAAGGCAACGAAATATTTTTCCCGTTCAGAAATAGGTTCGTCTACCATCAGGCAATTGCTTCCTTTAAAAAGTTATTCAGTGGTTTAATGGCTTTGCAGGTTTCCGCAATATTTCTCAAGAACTTTTTGTCTTTGACCTGTGCATCAGTAAAGTCACGTGTAACGATAAAGCTTTTTAATTTCAACAGCTCAATATGAGGATGGTCGATGGCGTATCCTTTGGGCATATTCTTTAGTTTGTCGAAATCATCCATGCCTTTGAAAAATTTCCTGAAATTTTTATCCTTTAAAATTTTATCAAACTTGTCACCATTGTAGTCGATCTCCTGTCGGATCTTGGCCAGATTGGGCGCATCAGGCATATAAATTCCTCCAGCCACAAAACTTTTATTTCCGGGTTGAATGTGTAAGTAATAGCCCGGCTCCTGCACTAGTTTTCCATTCGGTGAAAAGCCTGCACCCATATTTGTTTTGTATGGACTTTTGTCTTTACTAAAACGCACATCGCGATAAATCCGGAAAGGTAATTTTTTAGGATTCAATCCACCCAGCTCCGGATTAAGTTTGGTTAGCTCGTTCAAGACATCGGTGACAAACAACTCAAAGTTATTTTTTGCCTCGAGGTAAGTCTCCTTATTTTTCTCAAACCAGACGCGATCGTTATTTTTTGCCAGTTTGGTAAGGAAGGTAAGTATCTGAGAAAAGTCCATAATTCAGTAATTAAAAAATTAAATGTAGTCAATCACTTTTTCCATTGCCATTCCACGCGATGCTTTGATCAGAATTGTGGCATTTTGAATAGGCTGTTTTTTCAATTGCTCGTAGAGCGATTCTTTGGTCTCAAAAAAATTAGCTTCCGGAAATGTTTCGCGGGCAATCTGAATAAGTTTGCCACACAGGTATGCTTCTGTAATTCCTTTGGCTTTTAAGATAGATCCGAGTTTTTTATGTTCAGATTCGGCTTCTTCCTCCAGTTCGTACATATCACCCAGCATCACCACTTTACGAGATGCTTTCATCTCCGCAAGATTGTTGATCGCAGCTTCCATTGAACTGGGATTGGCGTTGTATGCATCTAGTATAATGGTGTTAGTTCCTTTCTGAGTTACTTGTGACCGCATATTGCCGGGCACATATTCTGCAATAGCGGCATTGGCTTGAGGATCTTCTACTCCGAAAAATTTTCCAATGCAAAGCGCAGCAGCAATGTTCTCAAAATTATATGCACCGATCATTTGGGTTTTCACCTCCTGCCCGTTTTCTGCTCTCACTCTTACCAGTGGATCGGCATCGATCAAATCTGCATGATAATAATCTCCGATTGCCGGATAGAAGAGAGGCGTGGCAAACCGTTTTGACATATTTGCCAATATCGAGTTTTGAGAATTAATAAAAACCTGCCCGCCTGTAGTAATCAGATGCTGATATAATTCTGACTTACCCCGAATGATATTTTCAAAGCCACCAAATGTTCCGATGTGAGCGCGGCCGATGTTCGTGATAAACCCATGGGTAGGATTGGCAATGCTACACAGTAAGGCAATTTCACCCAGGTGATTGGCGCCCATTTCAATCACTGCCATTTCGTATGAAGCATCAATTGATAGAATGGTTAACGGTACACCAATGTGGTTATTAAGATTTCCCTTGGTAGCGTAGGTTCTGAATTTTTTAGAGAGCACCGCACTTACTAATTCTTTACTGGTTGTTTTGCCGTTGGATCCGGTAAGACCTACAAAAGGTATAATAAGCTGACTGCGGTGATATCTGGCCAGATCCTGAAGAGCAGTAAGTCCATCGTCTACTAAAAGGAACCGCTGGTCGAGTGCAAATTTTTTCTCATCCACCACTGCGTAGCTTGCTCCTTTGGCAAGTGCTTCGGCAGCGAATTCATTGGCGTTGAAGTTTGGCCCCTTTAATGCAAAGAATACCGATCCTGGGGTGATTTGACGGGTATCTGTGGAAACTTTGCCGGACTCTTTATATTTTGAATAGATCGTTTCAATAGAGGCAGTCATGGAAAATAGTATCAGGCGATTGGTAAATCAGTTTATCTTGCAGGCAAGATAACAGGTAGCCTGTCTTCACGTTATTTTAAATAGAGATTAATTTTTTACCCTTGAAGAAGTTTTTTTTCGCACTGTCATTTCTTTGTTCACTTACTGCGGCAGCGCAATTTCAATACCGGATTGATCAAAGCATTCCATTGGAAGTGGATGGCAGGAAACTTTCCATGCCCTGGGCGGGTGGACTCAACTCTCCGCAAGTCAATACCATGGATTTGAATGGAGATAAGGTTAACGATATTGTTGTGTACGATAAGGGAGTAGGAAAGATCTGGACGTTTATTGGAAACAAAACTTCCTATCGGTATGCACCTGAATTTGAATCACTGTTCCCGACTGATATACAGTCGTTCATCTT
>JBGATZ010000047.1:0-16212 GCA_044228905.1 Cyclobacteriaceae bacterium
ATGGTAACGCAGTTCGCTTCATTATTATATTGGATTTACTCTGGGTAGCGACAAGCTTTGCTGTTGTATCACTTCAGTTATTCGATTTATCTCACTTAGGCTACTTACTCATTATAGCAGTGGCATTGTGGGTTGCGGTAATGGCCTATCTTCAATTTTCGGGTTTGCGCCAGATCAACACAACCAAATAATTTAATCAGCACTTTTTAACACTGTATTATGAAAAGAATCATCATTTTAACTTCGTCCATTGTACTTTCACTTTCTCTTAATGCACAAATCGACAGCAGGGACCCGGAACCCATTCAGGTAGTTAAAGAATTTCTGACAGCTTACCGGGAGGGTAACCATGAGAAGTTTACTTCTTTTCTCCATCCTGACGTAGTCTGGATTCAGCCTGGAGACAATCGAATATCAGGTGTGAAGAAATCAAAAACAGAATTGCTTCAAATGGGGAAGAGGATGTCTGAATTATCAGAACGAACCCTTAGGCTCACAGACGTAAAATATTTTAGTGTGAATGGAAACACTGTTTCCTGTTTGCTTCATTGGAAAGCTGTGCAGCCAACGGGTAATATTCTGGATGTTGATAATATTGATATGTACACTGTTGAGAACGGAAAGATTGTGATGGTAAGGATTTTTTCTGAGGACATCGCCAAAGAAGATAAATTCTGGGGGAGGTAAATGGGCCTTATCTCTATCAGGGAGTAACTTTCTTTTGCAATACTTCGGAAAAGGAGATTAACTTTATATCCTATGAAGAGACTTATTACTGTATTCCTGATTTTAATAATCCCATGCATTTCATTTGCGCAAAAGACATCGAAAGGAAAGTTATTTATCATTGGAGGAGGAACGCGAACGGATGCGATGGTCGATCGTATAATTGAGGAATCCGGTTTGAGAAATGGTGGATATGGGGTTATCCTGCCTATGTCTAGCTCATATGATTCTTCTGCCTATTGGGCCAATGAGCAATTTATCGCAAAGGGAATTATTACTTTAAAAGGACTAAACTTTAAGAAAGGGGAAACACTTAGGTTTTCTAAACTGGATTCAGTTCGCAATGCAAAATTAATCTACATTACAGGAGGTGATCAAAACCGGTTTATGGATGTAGTGGCAGGTACTGAAATTGAAAGAGCAATTCATCAGGCATATGAGAAAGGAGCAATGATTAGCGGAACCAGCGCGGGAGCTGCTGTGATGAGCAAGATCATGATCACAGGTAATGAATTAAAACAACCAGAGTCTGCATTGAAGAGCATAGAGGAGAACAATATCGAAACAAAGCGTGGGCTTGGTTTTATCGAAACGGCAATCATCGATCAACACTTTGTGAAACGAAGTCGCTATAGCAGATTGATTAGTGTCGTTATTGAAAATCCGGATAAGAAAGGAATTGGAATTGATGAAGCCACTGCTATTTTAGTGAAAGGAAATGACGTTGAGGTAGTGGGAGAATCGCAGGTGATTGTATTTGAAAACCCGAAGCGATCTAAAGTAGTGAAGAATGGAAAGCTTGCGGCAGCCGGAATAGTTATAACTATCTACTTGCCTGGTGATAAGTTTAAACTCAATTAAGTATTGCTGAAAAATATGCTTCTTCGGTAATAAAAAGGTATGCCGTTCACGGCATACCTTTTTATTTTTTGTTAGCTGTTCGTTTCAGTGTATTTTTTGAAGTTATCAAGAATAGCTTGCCATCCGGCCCGTTGCATCTCCGCAGGATTTTCACTTTCAGGGTCGAATGTCTCTACAATTTTAGTTTCGTGGCCAACGGACGTAAAATTGATTTTTACCGTTCGGCCATCTTCCATTTTATATTCAATAACTTTTAAATTCTCTACGTTGGTGTAGATGCCTCCGAAGTCAAAGCTGAAGCTCCCATCTTTGGCAGCCATGGTCGTTTTGAATTTCCCGTCAGTCCGTAAATCATTGTCTGCGTAGGGAGCATGCCAATCGTCTGATGCTGCGCACCATTTTGTAATGTGTTGTGGTTCTGACCATGATCTCCACACTTTTTCAATCGGAGCTTTTACCGTTGTTTCTACTGTAATTTTTGCTGCTGTCGTTTCCATAGATTTATGTTTTTTTATTTCGTTTCTTAATACAAACATAGACTAAGAACAGTCACCAGTGGTTGGCCGGAAACGACAATTTGAGGGGCATAATGCGACAAAGGCGGACACTGAAAAGTAAGTGCCCGTTAGTATTTCAGGTTCGTGCAAACGATGATCTACGGATAGGAGATAAGATAAATCCTTTATTAGTAAGGATTACTCACTACCTGTTCGCCAGAACTAGCCTGTAGTGCAGGACGCTCATTGATGGCGCTGTTTCTTTTATAAAAGTCGTTTTCAAGTTTATTTACGGCCTGCTCAAAAAGCAGCACATCAGCATCGGGCACAATCTCACCCACTACGCTTTGTGTAGTAGTTTTTATTCTTATCAATAATGAGTTGATATCCCCAGGATACATTTCCGGAACCTGTTGAGCTATTCTGATATCTATTTCAAATTCCCCGACCAGAGGTTGACTTTGCTGTATATTGACACTACGTGTTTCCTTTTCCTTCCTATTATTTCGCCATCGGGCAATGGCATCTTCAAGATTCTTTTTCATGATTGACATTTTGAGGGGTTGTTCAAATTTAATAAAAAGTGCAATCCGTTTTCGATTACTTAATTATTAAACTGGCTGATTGAAAAACAATTTTTTCCTTTTTGCGTACAGCGAATAATAGCCTTATGATTTCATTCTCGCTTTACTATTTGTAAACCATGCTTTTATTGCTACTAAGAAACAGAATCATCCCCTTGATCTTTGGCTGTTTTACATTAGCGGCACTTTCTACGGAGAGTAAAGCACAAAGTAAAGTTGTCGCTGACCGGATTGATCAATTTGTGCGGTCTAAAATGTCGAAAAGCCTGGTTCCCGGAATGTCGCTGGCGGTTGTCTATCAGGATTCCATACTCCTTTCAAGGGGTTATGGAAAGACAAGCGCCAATGCCCCGGTCACATCAGAAACACTTTTTCCAATTGCTTCTCTGAGTAAAGCATTTACGGCAACAGCTATCCTTCAATTGGTTGAGGAGGGCAAAATTGGTCTGGATGAACCGGTATCAAAATACATTCCTTCTCTAAAGATCAATGATGAATTAGCCAAACGGATCACCATTAGCCAATTGTTAAATCAAACATCAGGGTTATCCGATAAAGGATTTTCTGAATTTACTGCTGACAAAGAGCCTGCTTCGCAGGATGAATTCATAAGTCAAATGGAAAAGGCCAGGGTAATAAGTAACCCGGGAGAGAAGTTTCAGTATCACAATCCCAATTTCAGACTGCTGGCTGCTGTTGTTGAGTCAGTAAGTGAGACAAGGTTTTCAGATTATTTGAACCTTCATGTATTTATGCCAGCTGGCATGAATCATACGTTCGGTTCTTCAAGTACTTCTCAATTCTATAAAGGCAATGAATCAGCGAAGCAAGGCCATATCTTTTGCCTGGGAAAACCAATAGCAATAGAAGATCCCGAATGGTTCGTGGATGGCGCAGCGGGAATAGTTTCTACCGCGGATGACATGGCGAGATGGTTAATGGTTCAGATGAATAACGGAAAATCAGGTAATACAACCATTATAACTGAGCATAGTTTAACAGCGATGTGGTCCAGGCCTGAGAACGTTCAATCCAGGTATGGGATGGGGTGGTTTGTTCGACCTGACTCCAGTTTATATCATAGCGGAATTCTGTGGACTTATAGTGCCGAAGCAATTGTAGATGTAAAAAAGGAATATGGTGTGATTATGATGTTCAATGGAGGCATTAATCCTTTTGTTGACTACTATTCTTTTTTACAGGGCGTGGATGACATATTAAATGAAAAGGATCCTGAAATCTCTTCTATACCTGATTGGATTTTTCCCGCTTGCTTGTTTGTCATTTTTTTGATCCTATGTGCTCTGGTTCTTAGGTCGATCTTCAGCACCCGACAATGGAAAATAAAGTATGAACACCGTGCAAGATGGAGATCATTACTTTATACCGGACTTCGGATTTTGCCTTTTGCTCTGCTGGTTTCTCTTCCCTTGATTCTTACTAGTGTAAGCGGGCGTGTATTAAGCGGATATCGCATTTTTCTTATGGCTCCGGATATTATAATTGAGTTGCTTATTTTTTCCCTTCTTAATCTGTTTCTGATCGGAAAGCGCTTATTTATCTTATTCAGGTAGAGAATTGACGTTTCGTACAGTTTACTTGTGGTGTTGAAAAATTCCACAATTAGGTACTATTCCACACTGAAAACAGGCCTTTTCAGGCTGATTTACTGCGGTTAACCTTTCATTTCTCACGGTATTTGAATTTCCTTATTATGCCGGCAGGCCTCAAAAAAAACCTGCATAAATTATGAGCTATACCGGATTCACCGTACTGGTAATAGATGATGATCAGGATGATGTTGAAATTTTTTGTGAAGCGATACAATCGATCAGTTCATCTATTAATTGTCTGATCGCATACACAGGAAAGGCCGCGCTCAACCTGTTGAGTCAGATTAAAGTGCTTCCTAAAATAATTTTCATGGACTGTAATATGCCATCTATGGATGGAGGCACCTGTTTATCAATAATTAAAAAAGACGAGCGTTTGAAAGACATCCCTGTGGTGATGTATTCTACTTCTTTGCCACAGTTGGATAGCGAACGATTCACGCAATTGGGCGCCTATGTACTGAAGAAAGAAGCTGAGTTTAAAGTTATTGTTCAGAAACTTCGGTCCATGATTGACATGATTTATCCTGATCTTAAAAATCAATTTCAGAAATAAATCTCGAATTTGATTCCAGTACTTTTCGTGCACGTTCCTTCATGTCGTTGAGATCGATAACAGGAACGTGCATTTCTTTTGCAAGTTCATCCCACCTGCGCATACGAATGCTCACGTCAAACAGATCGTCTTGTTCGAAGAACCGGGCTTCTTGTGCGGTCATCACTCCACCCTGATGCTTTAATGTTTGCTTGCTGGCTTCGCTTAATTGGTTATAGTAATTAACATCTTTGAAGGTGAGGTATCTTTTTGCCTGAACGTGATTTTCAACGAGCCTTGCTACGCGTTCAGGAAATCCCTGATCCCGAAGAAAGTCAGCACCGATTTGTTCGTGTCGTTTTACTCCATAACCACCCATACTATTTGCCTCATTATTCATTGCACAAATGTGACCCAGATCATGAAAGAAAGCAGCAAGTACTACTTCGTCATCATATCCTTCGGCAATAGCCAGCTGTGCTGATTGCGACATGTGCTCAATCTGCGAAACAGGTTCTCCGATGTAATCGGCACTGCCGTAGGTCTGATATAGATCAAAAACAGTATCGATAGTAATGTCTGTGCTATTCATAAAAAAGGTTACTTTTTCAAATCTATCGAAAACGTCCCATGGAACGCGGATGTGACTTTTATCTCTCTATTAATTAGCCGGAGAAAACTTAAAGTTGTGTTCATCTTACTATTCGCTGAAAGCGAACGTCATATCGTTACTTTGTTTGAAACTTTATGATATGGTTGAATTAGTGGTGTTTGACCTGGCCGGAACAACTGTTCATGATGACAAGGATGTGCCCCGTGTTTTACAAAATGCATTAGCGAAATCAGATGTGAGTGTTTCTTTAGCGGATGCTTCACTGCTGATGGGAATTACTAAACCGATAGCAATCCGGTCTTTGCTGGAAAAAAATTATAAGGGAGATCGCCCCATTGATGAATCTTGGATAGAGGATATTCATCGAAGCTTTGTACTGGAAATGATCCACTTCTACAGGCATCATCCTTCTGTAAGAGAGAAAGAAGGAACGAGTGAAACATTTTCAAAACTGAGAATGCGCGGAATAAAAATTGCAGTTGATACTGGTTTTGATCGTGAGACCACTACGCCACTATTGGAGAGAATGGGCTGGGAGAAAAATGAGTTGATTGATTGTAGTATTACAAGCGATGAAGTGCCAAGAGGAAGACCTTTTCCTGATATGATCTTTAAAGCGATGGCATTAACCAGAGTGTTTGAAGTGAATCATGTTGCAAAAGTAGGAGATACTGCATCTGACATGCAGCAGGGAACGGCTGCTGCATGCCGTTGGGTGATCGGTGTTACGTCAGGTGCGTATACACGTGAAGAGTTGACAAAGGAGAAACACACACATCTCATTCATTCGATTTCAGAGATTTTGCCCATATTGGAGGTAAATTAACTTCTTCGTCTGTTATTGAATTATTAAATTCATGTTAACCAAATATTAACATGAAATGAAATTGTTGTTTGCCGCAATCTTAATCACTCACCTGGTAAATGCGCAACACAATTGGACTGATGGTGTTGTTGTGCTTACGGATAACCGGGTGATTACAGGAGCGATTTCTGTTGCACAGGATGTGTTGTTGATGAAAGAAGGAAATGAAAGAGTAAATGTTTTTCCTGCGTACAAAATTTCTTCCTTTCGTTTTCATGACTCCACAGCAAATATCAATCGTCATTACCTCTCGTTATCTCATAAGGAAAGAATTTTTCAAACCCGCTACTTTTATGAAATAGTAGTATGGGGAAATACTTCAGTGATAAGAAAGGAGCATCAAACCGTCTATAAACAAACTGCCAATGCTGATGCTGAGCATTTTGATTATTTTGTGCTCCTTGACCAGGAAATCATTCCATTAAAGAAATTTAAAGTAAAAGCGTATCCACGTTTGCAATCCATTCATCCTTCCCTGGCGGAAACAGTAATGCAACAGAAGCTGAATCCGAATTGTTTGGCTGATGCTATTCGAATTGTGCAGCTAAGTAATAAGAAACCTTACGAAATATCTATCGCTGGTTTGTAAACTGGATTTTTCCAACGCTGGTATTTCCATTGGAAATAAAAAAGCGAAGTGAGAATACATAACGATCCGAAGAGCGAAACGAAATAACCGCTTTGTAAAAAGAAGCTAAGCCAGCTGCTGGTATGGAATCCGAACTCTTTATAAAAAAGTATCAAAACACTTCCGAGGTATCCGAATGAATCAGCGAGATACATCACGAATCCAACAGTTCCTGTATATCTGAATGCAGCGATTAATCGCTCGAAGAAGATGCAATTGAAGGGAACATATCCCAGGTAAAGACCTGAACCCGCCAGGATCATCCACATTGGGGCAGAGATCAATTGCATTTCGAATAGGTAAGTACTTAATCCGATTAACAAAAATCCTGAAAAAGTAATATAGTGTATGGTTGTTAACGCTATTTGATTATTGCGAATGAACATGATGCTCCCCATGACGATTAATACAAGCAGGGAAATCGGAATTTCAGTGATTGTGAAAATTTCAGGAGATCCGCTATACCCAAGGCTGCTCCATATTTCTGCAGAGAAATTATCGCGGAAATCACGGAAAGCGGTGAGTAAAGCGTAAGCAAGAATGAGCAAGACAAGTCCTGGTGAAAAAGTAAGAATGAATTTTTTTCGTTGCGGCCCATTCATCGGTTCCCGTTTGCTTCGCAATGCCTCGTCTTCTGTTGATGGAGGAGGTAACTGATCCAGCATCCAAAGAAAAAGCAATAGCGGGACAAAGAATAAACAACCTGTGACAAACGGCATCCACCACTCGGAAACACCGAGGTTCATTATCATTGACCCAATAGACTTCACAAAGCCCGAAGAGAATATGAAACTTACTGATAACCCAGCTCCAAGAAACTCAGTGTTTTTTCTCCCTTCCAGATAACTGAAAATCATTCCCCAGATCATTCCCAAAGGAAGTCCGTTTGTAAATAGAAACACGATATTGTATGGTGCAGGTGTAATGGCAAACAAGAACAATGAAACCGCAGCAATGGCAGTCATTATCAATATTCCTCCTTTACGTGATTTAGATTTTAGTTCTGCGATAATCCGTATACCGATGAATTTAGAGAGTGCGTAGCCCAATACCTGAAATACTACAAGCCAGACTTTATAGTCGATTCCCAGATAAATAAGATCTCCATATGTAGCCACAGAGAATGCTTTACGAAAGGCATATACACATGTGTACAAACAAAAAGCTGTTCCTGATGTATACAACGCAAACCAGAATGAGTTTACTTTTTTTAGCCGGAATGTTATTGAAGCTGCTCTCAAGTCAAATTTTTTCGAATCTACTTTTGAGATGAGACCGTGAAATCACTCAGCTGTGATGTTTGCGTTATCCGAAAAAGAAGGAATTAATATTTCGTTTACAATGCTTCTTTTTGTATTTGAAGGAGAATGATCTACTTGCTTCAATGATAGACTCAAAGAACAGATCTGTAGATGTCGCCATTGTAGGCGCAGGCATTGTAGGATTGGCTCACGCATACATGGCCTTGCGCAAGGGATATAAAGTGGTATTGTTTGAACGTGAACAATTTGCAGTCGGAGCATCGGTAAGAAATTTTGGGTTGATCTGGCCAATCGGGCAAGAACCCGGAGCTGGGTTAGATCGTGCAATGCGAAGCCGTAGTCATTGGATAAATGTCGCTAGCGAGGCCGGCTTTTGGCTAAATCAAAATGGATCACTTCATGTTGTCTATCATGATGATGAACTCGCAGTCTTAAACGAATTTCAGTCTTTATATAATGACGCAGGTTATTCTACCGAATTGTTGGATGCAACCGGAATTCATTTAAAATCGAAAGCAGTAAAGAATGAAGGATTAAAAGGTGGCCTTTGGAATGCCACCGATTGTACAGTAAATCCCAGGGAAGCAATACGAAAAATTCCCTTATGGCTGGAAGAAAAATACGGATTATTACTTCGTTTCGGTCATGCTGTAACTGAAGTAGGATCATCGAAAATTAAAACGCCACATGAAATCTGGAAGGCAGATAAAATATTCATTTGTAACGGAGCCGATTTTGAAACACTTTACCCGGCATTGTTTGATGAACAACCCATTATCAAATGCAAACTACAGATGATGAAGGCCGTGTCTTCTCTTTCCAATTTTCAACTCGGTCCTTCTTTGTGTGCAGGCCTTACGCTTCGCCATTATGCGGCATTTTCGAAATGTCCTTCCTTGGAAAAAGTAGATAAGCGATACGATGAAGAAAATATCCAGTTTAAAAGGGATGGTATACACATTCTTCTTTCACAGAATGCACAGGGTGAATTAATAATTGGTGACTCTCATCATTATGGCAAAACGATGGAGCCTTTCGATAAGGAGGAAATAAATAAATTAATACTTAGGTATCTTCACTCTTTTACTGAACTTGGTGAAGTTACTGTTACCGAGAGATGGAATGGTATTTATCCAAAGGTGAAGGGAGATATCAGTTTGATTCTGGAACCCGAAGCTGGTGTGACGATTGTGAATGGATTAGGTGGTGCTGGAATGACACTTTCATTTGGATTAGCAGAAGAAGTAATCGGGAAGCTTTGATTTGTGGACGCGCGGCTTGTAATGAGGCGTTCTTACTTTAGAAAATAAATCACCAACATTATTACTGGTATTCTTCCTCTGTTCACAGGCATGTGGGGCTTACTTCCATCAAAGTAAAATGAATCCCCTTCTTCCAGGTGAATGATTTCTTCGTTTAGGTAATAATCACATTTGCCTGAAATGATATACTTTAATTCGTGACCATCAGTAGTGGACGGTGTACTTCTTGCGCCAGGGGCCACCTGGAGGATTACCATTTGCATTGAGTTCTCGTGTAGATTCTGAGTCATAACACTGAGATAGCTAAAACCATCAGTTGCTTTGCTCTGTGGAGATTCTGTTCTTTTCACCAGGAGGTAATTTCTCCCTTGCAATAGATCTACTCCATCAAAAAAATCTTTCAGAGGAATATCTAAAGCATGGATGATTCCGAGGAAAACCGGGAGAGACGGAATAGTATGTGAGTTCTCTATCTTTGAGAGCAGACCTTTGCTCACATGAGACTGTTTTGCCAAATCGGATAAGGTCATGTTTTTAATTGAGCGTATCGACTTTATTTTCCTGGCTAGCCTAATCAATAATTCAGAGTCAATCATGATTTTAGTTTCACGGCAGTAAACTTTCCATTTTATTGTCAGTCCACCAATTTGATTGCGTTTTGTTTGTGTGAATGAATTGTTAAACGATTTTCCGCTCTGTTGCCGTTAAAATCTTGAAATGGAAATCCCCCAATTATCTCACGGTTACGGCTGAGTGTAGTGAATCTCCCCGTTGTTAACGCTTCAATAATTTTTGACTAAAGACATCGTCAATCCTTCTTTCAATTTTTGGTGAGTAATACCAAAACCCTATCAGATATGTCTAAACTTTTACTAGAAAGAAATCAGAACACGAGCCTGATACTTGTCAGGCTTATGTTCCTGATCTGTGTGCTGGCTACAAACTATGCCTTTGCACAGCGAACTATTTCCGGAAGGATTGTTTCCGGAGAAGATCAATCTCCGCTGCCCGGAGTAAACGTAATTATTAAGGGAACAACAAATGGAACCATTTCAGATGCGAATGGAAACTATTCAATTGTCTCGGCATTTAATGATGATGTAATCGTGTTTTCGTTTGTTGGGTTTCTTACACAGGAAACTGCCGCTGCGGGTCGCTCATCCATCGATGTCACATTGGCAACTGATGCAAAGCAGCTTTCAGAAGTAGTTGTTACAGCCTTGGGTATCCAGAAAGACAAGGCAAAGCTGGGTTATGCAATCCAGGATGTGAAAGGAGAAGACCTTGTGAAAGCACGTGAACCGAACCCGGTAAACAATCTTGTTGGGAAGGTAGCCGGACTTACTGTTGCTACTTCCGGAGAAATTTTAGGCGCTCCTCAGCTGTACTTGCGTGGTAAACGTCCATTGTTTGTTGTAGATGGTGTGCCTATTCAATCCGACACATGGAACATTAGCGCTGATGATATTGAATCGTATACTGTATTGAAAGGACCGGCTGCCTCAGCCTTGTACGGTTCTCGTGGTATTAATGGTGCCATTCAGATCACAACGAAACGAGGGTCAAAAGATAACAGGGGATTTTCTGTTGAATTCAACTCCTCTACTATGTTGGAGAAAGGATTTCTAACTATTCCTGAGGTGCAAGATGAATATGGCCCTGGCGATCATGGTCGCTATGCTTTTGCAGATGGTAAAGGAGGTGGTTTGTATGACTCGGATTATGATATCTGGGGACCAAAGTTTGAAGGCCAGTTGATTCCTCAATATGATGGATTAGTTGATCCGGGCAAGACTTATACTACTACTTTCCCAAGTGGAGCAACCTTCACCGGAAACATTATTCCTACTCCGTGGACTGCCAGAGGAAAAGATAACGTACAGCGTTTCCTTCGTGCGGGTATTGTTTCAACGAATAATCTTGCCATCTCATCAAATGGAGAGAAATATGACGTTCGTTTTTCTTATTCACATAACTATCAACGTGGCCAGGTTCCAAATACCGATCTGAATGCGGATAACTTTAATATCGGTGCAGGTATTGACCTTTCGCCCAAAATAAGATTTCAATCGAATCTGAATTATAATCGCCAGTATACCGATAACATTCCGGATGTAAACTACGGCCCCAACAGTATGATTTATAACATGCTGATATGGGGCGGAGCAGATTGGAGCGTGGATGATATGAAGAAACAAATCTTTCAGCCCGGCAAAGAAGGTATTCAACAACAATATGCTGATTATACCAGATACAACAACCCCTGGTTTCTTGCCAATTATTGGTTGAGAGGTCATTATAAAACAGATATCTACGGCCAGATGTCGTTGAAATATAATATCAATGACGATTTTGAGCTGGTTGGCCGTACACAAGTAAATACTTACGACATTTTAAGAACAGAGAAATTGCCCTACTCAGCAACCACGTACGACCGCGAACAGGCAAAGGGAGATTACCGTGAAGACAGAAGACAGTTATTTGAAAACAACACGGATGTTCTTTTGACTTATACTAAAAAGATTGGTGACGATTTTTCAGTCCGTGCATCTGCAGGGGGAAATGCGAGAACTTTTTTCTATCGTGGCAGCTATGTGACAACTGATTATTTAAATGTTCCCGGTCTGTACAACTTTACCAATTCGTTGAATCCGATAAAGGCCTACAATTTCAATTCAACGATGCAGGTGCTTAGCGCTTACGGATATGTTGATCTGGATTATCAGAACTTTCTTTCATTGTCATTGACTGGCAGAACAGATAAGCACTCCACATTACCGAAAGGTAATAATGCATTTTTCTATCCTTCTGCTTCTTTGAGTGCAGTGATTTCCGAAAAAATTACCTTACCAGAATTGATTTCATTTTTAAAAGTGCGTGGGTCGTATGCAAAAGTAGGAGGCGCAAACACTGATCCGACAATCGGAGCTGCATATTTATATTCAGGTGATCAGCAGAATCCGCTTGGTTATGGTGCAAGTTTTGATACACCTTATGATGGACCTAACTATAGAAACAGTGCCGGTTTTATACAGTGTCCCGTGGTTTCAATAACGTGACCGGTGGAACGTATACCGATCAGTTAACAAATCCGAACTTAAAGCCATCTTTCAGTGAAACATGGGAGACGGGTGCCGACATTAAATTTCTTGAAAACCGTTTGGGTCTTGATGTGACATACTTCCAGGCAATCGATGGTCCGGGTATTTTCAAAAGATCATTATCTGAAACTTCAGGCTATCTGAGCACTTTGGATAATGGAATTAAAACGCAACGCAAAGGATGGGAGATTACCTTGCAAGGATCGCCTGTTAAAAATCCGGACGGAATCTCATGGGATGTTTTGGTGAATTGGTCTACTTATAAAGAGTACCTTAAAGAAGTATATCCTGGCCTCGACCGCATTGAAGCTTCTTATTTCAATGGAAGCGTTGACGGAAACAATAGCTTCATTAATGTAGGAGATCGCATCGATCGTTACTATGCCATAGCATTTTACAAAACACCTGATGGGCAATTAATCAATGATGCCAGTGGTCGTCCTATTGTAAATCCGGTACCACAATATCTTGGAAATCTGAATCCGGATTGGGTGTGGGGAATTAATAATAAAGTAAGCTATAAAAATTTCCAGCTCTCGTTCCAGTTTGACGGAAGAGTGGGAGGAAAAATTGTCGATTATATTCAAAGGCAAACTTATCGTGGAGGGCGGAACATCAACACGGTTCAGGGAGTGATGGGTGAAGCACGCTTCCAGGATTACCATGGCGTGAAATCATGGGTTGGCCCCGGACAGGTGGTAACCAGTGGTACTATCGAAGCAGATGATAAAGGTGTAATTAATTATAACGAACTACAGTTTACACCAAATACAACTGCTACTTTTCTACAAGACTGGATCAGCCGTTATTATGCACAGGAAGAGGCGAATCTGATCAGTCGCTCCTATGCAAAACTGAGAGAGGTGACATTGACTTATCGTTTCCCTTCATCCATACTTCAAAACACATTCATGCGCTCTGCTTCTGTATCACTCGTATCGCGCAACCTGCTCTACTTTGCTCAGCGTAAGGATCTGGATATTGATCAATATGGAAATAATCTTTCTGGATACTCCACACTGCAATCACCCACTACACGCAGATATGGTATTAACGTAAACATTACTTTCTAAGAATATCAATATGAAAAGAATATATACATCATTACTTGTCCTGTTGAGTTTTACAGCTTGCCAGGATTTTCAGGAGATTGAAACTAATCCCAACCAGGCCACAACGGTGCCGGCTTCTTTATTGCTCACTGGTGTGGAAAATGAAATGCTTTCCGATTCGGAAACACCATGGTCGATGGAGCACCGCTGGAATCAATACTGGGCATGTAACTATGGCTACTATGGAAACAATGAATATAGCTGGACTAATGCTTCCCTGAATTACCAGGTACTGAAAGATGCCAATAAGATGGTTGAAGAAGCAAAGCGTGCCGGTGCAGATGAATTAAACCCATATTCTGCAATGGCGAAATTTTTCAACGCCTATTTCTTTGTAAAGATGACACAACAGGTTGGAGATATTCCCGTGACAGAAGCATTGCAGGGATTGGAAAACCCTTCACCTGTTTATAACTCTCAGAAAGAAGTATACGTTCAGGTGTTGAAACTACTGGAAGAGGCCAATAGTGATTTGAGTTCATTGATCGCTTCCGGTACTACAACCGTTTCGGGTGATATCCTATTAGGCGGAGACTTAACAAAATGGCAGAAAGCAGTAAATAGTTTTACGCTACGCGTACTCATTAGCTTGAGTAAGAAAGAAAACGATGCGGAACTAAACGTCAAAGGAAAATTTGCTTCAATCATTGGTAACCCGGCAAAGTATCCTATACTCGGTGGAATGGGAGACAATGTTCAGATTGTATATAATGGAACCACTTCTTTGTATCCGACCAATCCGGGAAGTAAGGGATTCGATAAAGGACGTTACAATATGGCGGCTACTTATGTCAAAGGATTAACAGATCTGAAAGATCCACGTGTATTTGTTACTACCAATCCGGCCAATGCAAAAATTAAAGCGGGCGTTGCCTTTGATGATTTTGCTGCTTACGTGGGGGCAAGCTCAGGAGAAAGTCTGGATGATATGACTTTTAAAGCAGGTAATGGAGAGTATTCATTTGCAAATCAATTGCGCTACTATGGTTCCTTTGTTGGGCCGGAGCCTGCACTATTATTGGGTTATAGCGAGCAGAATTTTAATATCGCGGAAGCAATTAATCGTGGCTGGATAAACGGATCAGCGGAAAGTTTCTACGTTCAGGGAATTAAATCCAGCATGGAGTTTTACAATATCGCAGACGGATCGACTATCAACGTCACCGATCAGGATGA
Organism: Cyclobacteriaceae bacterium; assembly: GCA_044228905.1. GTDB lineage: Bacteria > Bacteroidota > Bacteroidia > Cytophagales > Cyclobacteriaceae > ELB16-189. The sequence goes on from JBGATZ010000047.1 coordinate 14,836, forward strand.
TAATGCATTGGGAGCCGTAACCGCATCCGTTACTGATTATCTGGCTCAATCTTCTGTTAAGTATTCGGTAGACAAAAACATTGCTTTAACGCAGATCCTTACTCAGAAATATCTTTCCTTCTTTCAGAATTCAGGATTAGAAGCATTCTATAACCAGAGAAGAACCGGTGTACCTGCTTTCTTAACAGGACCAGGCACAGGTAATGGCGGAGTCATACCTAAACGTTGGTTGTATCCTTCAGCGGAAACGACAACGAATGCAGCTAACTTAAGAAAAGCATTGGAACAATACGGTAATGAAGATAGCAAGAATGCTGACCTCTGGAGTGTGAAATAAAAATGCCATAGTAAAATGTAAAAGGACCCTGGCAACGGGGTCTTTTTTAATTAAATAAAGAAATCATGTCATCGAGAAGGAATTTTTTCAAACAATCGGTAGTAGGCATCGGATCCATGATGATTCCGTTGGCGTGTAGCTCAGCACCAGCTACAAGTGAAAAGCGGGTTCGTTCATTGCGTATTGCTCATATTACGGATGTTCATATACTCGATCAGGAAAATGCAGAATTAAGTTTTGCCAATGTGATCAATGAAATCAATACTATGAAAGATAAGCCGGATTTGATTATCAATACAGGGGATACTGTCATGGACGAAAACAAACAAACCCGGGAAATAGTAATGAAACGCTGGGAAGTTTGGAATAAGATCATGAAACAAAATAAAATCCCTGTGTTCAGTGCTTTGGGCAATCATGACGTTTGGTATGGACCTGAAGAAAAGCTGGATGAAGAGTATAAAAAAGACAGACGCTACGGAAAGAACTGGGCTATGGAAGAGTTATCAATGCCTGACCGTTACTATTCTTTTGAGAAGAAGAACTGGAAATTTATTGCGTTGGATAGTATCAACGGAGATTCCGGCTATCAACTTGACGAAGAACAATTTATCTGGCTAAGCGCTCAATTAAGAGAAAGTTCTCCGCAGCAATCCATTTGTGTTTTCAATCATGTACCCATTCTGGCGATGGGGCCAACGTTATATGAAACCAGACGTAAGCCAATTGAAGAAGTAAAGTTCCCATCAGGCGATATGCATAATGATCATCAACGCATCAAGGACTTGTTTTTCAAACACAATAACGTAAAAGTTTGCCTCAGCGGACATGTGCACTATATTGATTGCGTGGATTATCTGGGAGTGAAGTATTTGTGTAATGGAGCAGTCTCAGGAAATTGGTGGGGCAGCCCAATGGTGTTGGATGAATTCCCTCCTGTGTATACGATTATAGATTTATATACCGATGGCTCTCTTGAGTACGAGTCAAAATTCTACAGCTATAAATCGTAATCATACCGATATTAAATCTTGTTAAAA
>JBGATZ010000048.1:0-16182 GCA_044228905.1 Cyclobacteriaceae bacterium
TGTCTCTGGTTCTTTTCCTTTTGGGAAGAGCACATTCGTTCGCAATAAAAACAAATCGAAATATCAGCCACGGGTTTGCCCTTCTGGTCGTAGAATACAATTCCATGATGAGGCAAGAAACAATCATTAGGAACTATTTCTTGTCCCAAGTTTTTCCCATTCACGACTCCAAGCACTGAACTAATTTGCGCAGGATTTAAAACAACGCCAGCTGTGTCAACCACAGTTGGGTTAAGTTGACCGTTCATAATTATTGGTCCAAAAGTATCTTCATTTAGTCCATATAGATAAGCTTTTACAAATGAATAGTTGGGTTTACTCCAATTAAAATCAGTTTTGGTATTTTGTGCTTGAGTAGATAAGCAAATTGCAAATGTTAATCCAATAAAAACTCTTTTCATATTATTGTCCACAAAGAGGGACTATATCCATTGATGTCTTATTTCCCACTCATCAATCCAGCAAACTCACCGTATCCTGCACGTCAATCACAATGTCATCCTCCCCTACTCCATCAAACGGATTTTCCAGGTGATCCTGAATGTTATCAAGACTCACTAAAATGAAGCTATACAATACTGGCATTACATACTCCAGGTAATCGGAGTAATCCTTGAAGGTACTCGCAAAGTAAGGACCATAGATAATCGGGAAGATGTAGATGAAGACTTTGCTATACGTTCTCAAAGTAATAGGCGTTCGGTAATTGTGAATTACTTTCATATTATCAAACGCAATGATCATTTTACTGATGTACTGACTGGCACGTGATACTTCCGTTGCCTGTGCTCCATAGTTACGCATCTCAATCACTACTTTGGAGAGTTGAGAAAAGATCGCGTACATCTTTACTTCGTTTTGTGCAAACTCTGCCGTGTGCTCACTCTTCAAACTATCCTTGATCAACAACATCATTTCCTTAATCAGCTGACGGGTACGCTGAGGAATATCATTGGCTTTGTCTACTGGCCAGTCGCGGGTAGCATAATAGATGGCAACCGCATGTCCTTTAAAATCTGCCAGACGTTGCAGTGCTGTCTCTCTTCTGTTGTAGGCCGAACCAATAGAAAACACCACCGGAAAAACGATCGCTACCCCTACGAGCATGTCGGGAAATTTCGCGGTAAGCCCCAGATGATAACACGTATAGGTCGACACCAGTGAGAGTAAGGTGATAATAAATGTTTTGTAATTGATGATCAGCGAAAAGCTGCGAAAGATCCGGCCCATGGGTAATTAAATGTTATACAAGATTAGGAAAAAGAAAGGATCTTCAGTTAGCCACCCTTCCTCTTTCACGAAAAAAGCCCTGACACTTCCGTCAGGGCTTCTCTTAAAATTTTATCAAACAGTTACTCTGAAATTACTTCTATCTCTACGCGCACGTTTTTCTTTGCATTCACGCTGTGCTTGTCGTGCAACATGCGGCCACCACCCCATGCTTTAATCTCCACGCGATCTGCGGCAATTCCCTTCGCAACCAGCCATTCTTTGATTGTCTCCGCCCTTTCTTTTGAAAGCTCTTTGGAAGAACCATACCCTTCTTTCACATCTCCGCTTAGTGAGAAGAAGTTCTTTTCAGGTCCCATAGTAATAATCTTACCGGAGGAGTTTCCATTGGTATGGCCATGCAAAACAATTTTATAAGGCTTCTCCTGCATCATGGCCAGCAGGTTGTTCAATTCGTATTGCGATTCAGGAAGCATTACTGCCGCATCGTTGTAGAAATAGACATTATACAAAGTAGCGATGTCACCCTTGTGAAGACGAACGAGATCAAAATCAACAAGGATAAAATTCCCAAACATGTCTTTGTATTCCTCAGAGCCCTGAGAAATCTGCTGCTTGAAGTTGATCTCCTTTTGTTCTTTACGATAGCCAAACACTTCCGCAATCAAGGTCATTTTACCGCTGTTATTTTTGGGATCAGGGAGCAACAGATAATCATTCCCTTTTACTTTTTTGATAAGTACGTTGCGATCTGCATCCACAATCTGAACTTCACCTTGCACTACTTTATTATTGGTTGAGCTATACAAGCTCAAGAACACAGGCGTGTTGGTCATGGTGTGCGGCAATTTTACCGGATCCATCTTTGGCTGAACTCCTGCTTCATCCACTTCGGATGCAGAAGCTGCAGTAACTGTTTCTGTAGTTTGTGTAGCTGCAGCAACAGCAGGAGTTTCTTTTTTCACCTCAGCGGGTGCTTCCTGCTTAGTCTGAGCAACTGGCATAGGTTCATTTTGAACAGCCTGAATTTGCTCACCATCTACTTTCATCACGCGTACCCAGGCGTTTTCAAAACCACCTTCCCTTCTTGTTTTTCCCAACCGACCCAGCGATTCTTCGAATTCATTGTAACGATCCAGATAGACATAATACATTTTCCGCCCGGCATCATAGCCGTAGCTGGCCTTCTGACCTTTCTGGGTCAGTTCCTGAGCGTATTTATCCGCAAAACTTTCCTGTCCGCTCTTGTAAGCAGCTACTATTAAATAATAGCCGGAAGACAGTGGGTTTTTAGGTTGTGAATCTTGTGCGATGACTGAATTGGTGCTGACAACACCAGCCAGTAGAAGCGAAGCCAATAGTAGACGTGAATTCATGTAAGAAATGTTTGCCTTTTGTAAATCAAATATTAATTAAAAAAGGAAAAAAACCGAATATTCCTGCAAATATCGATTGCAAGAATATTTCCGGTCGTGTACTATTTGAGTCTTTCTTTTAAAAAACCCATCCCATAGCCCACCATTTGAATAAATGCAGAGGGAATGCTCAGAAATGCAACCTGCGGAGAGCCGGTGACCCGGAGTGCATCAAGCGCTATGGCTAAGAAGTAAATAACGTAACATGACAGAGCGAGTACAGAAAGGCGAATGTCGATGATGCCTACCAGCAGTGCACCAATCATGCCCAGTAAAAAAACAGAGGGGAACCAATGGGTAAGTTTTACTTCACCCGGGTGAGCTTTTCCCACCAGAATGCGGCCACGGCCAAAATTGAATACCTGATTATAAAATTGCTCCAATGACGTTCTGCGTTTGTGATAAACATACGCATCGGGAATAAGCACCACATTAAAACCGGATTGCTTCATGCGAATGCTGAACTCTATGTCTTCCGCAAAACGATCGAATTTAAAACCACCCGTTTGTTCGAATACTTTTCTGGTGATACCCATGTTAAAACTCCGTGGCTGAAAAGCGCCTACTCTTTTCTTCCCTCCACGAATGCCACCCGTGGTGAGAATGGAAGACATGGTATATCCCATGGCTTGCTGGAGCGGAGTAAAATTTTCATGGCCAAGATCGGGTCCACCCCACGCATCAATGGATGATTCAGTCAATGCTTTTTCTATCGCTTCGAAATAATGATCGGGCAAAATGCAGTCACTGTCAAAAACCACGAAGTATTCGCCCAGCGCTTTTTCAAATCCAAAATTACGACTGGGACCAGGACCGGAGTTCGCCTTAATGAAATAACGAATAGAAAGTGAGCCCGAATATTTTTCAAAAACCTTCTCACTGGTTATGGATGAACCATCCTCTACTAAAACGACTTCAAAATTTTTATAGGATTGTCTTTGAAGGCTGGCCAGCAGTTCGTCTACTTCCTGCGGACGGTTATACACCGGAACGACAACTGAATACTTTGGAGGCTGCTGGCTCATTGGCGCAAAAGTAGCAATGATTTTCCGTTGTGACTAAAAGTCAAACTCCTACCTGATTTTTTCTTTATCTTTCATCAAATCCCATTTTATGAAGATCGTCATTCCTGTTTTGCTATTCATTTCCTTCAGTAGTTTTGCACAAACAAAAGATTACTCCAAAGACGTTGCGTCAATCGATGCAACTATTGCGACCTTGTATGATGTGATCTCCGGAGATCCGGGTGCACCCCGCGACTGGGATCGGTTCAGAAATCTCTTTAAACCTGAAGCACGACTGATTCCTACACGCAAAAATCCGCAAAATGAACTGACCTTACAGGCATTGACTCCTGAAGATTACGTGAAGTTATTCAGTTCACGCATTTCAACCGGCTTCTTCGAAAAAGAACTACATCGTACCACAGAACAATACGGAACGGTTGCTCATGTGTTCAGCACCTATGAAACAAAGGAGAAGAAAGATGGGCCGGTAACCAATCGTGGTATTAACAGCATTCAGTTGTTCTTTGATGGTACGCGCTATTACGTAGTAAATATTTTCTGGTGTGCTGAAAGCATGGGCTTTGCATTGCCGGATAAGTATCTGAAATAATTATGCTTCGCAGGAAATGGTTTTGGGTATTGGTTTATGTAATACCCTTCATTTTTTACATCATCCCCATGCTTCAATTCATTCCTGAATGGGATGAAAAGCGGATTATCTTATACTGGATTTTATTATTTCTACTGACTGCTACTTATACATTACTCATCATTCGTTTATGGTTATTCCATAAAGATGCAGCGCGATCAAAAAAAATGGTAATTACTGTACTTACACCTATCATGATCGCTGCACACAGTTTCCTGTTCATGATCATCGACTTTCAACTCCACTTCGATCTGGGCTCCCGGAGTGTGAGATATGTTGAAGAAGTTAACAGCCGCAGAGTTTACGTAATTGAGAATCGTGGATTGTTCAAAATTCATTTAAACTGCGAGATCGGTTATAAGAGTAAGTTTCTTCCTTTATATCACACTTATTATTCTACTTCCAATCATTTAAAAGTAGATCAAAGGCAAGGCTCAAAAATTACATTTACCGAATACGAACAGGTTGCTGTTGAAAAGGAAATAAAAGATCTCTACGACTTGTTCAAAAAAACAGAAAAGGAAGAGCATCCGCTTCGCCATTTCATGATTGATGTAGAAAATATTAACTGAGAACCGATGAGAACCATTTGCGTTGTTCTGATTTTTTTAAGTTTCAATACATGGGCACAAAAGAATCCCAACTGGACGGAAGTGGCTACCAAGAATGCGATTGCTTCTTTTAAAGATTTTTATGATCTGTTAAGCATTCCTGATGATGCTCACTTTCCTGAAGACATCGAAAAGAATGTACAATGGTGCGAAGGTGCTTTCGCCAAAAGAGGATTCACCACGCAGCGCCTGCAAACACCTGCCGCTCCTTTGCTATTGGCTGAACGAAAAGTAAAAAACCCGAAGAAGACCGTTTTAATCTACTTGCAGATTGATGGTCAGCCAGTGAAAGCAAATCAGTGGCAGCAGGAAAGTCCGTGGAAGCCCACACTGAAAGAAAAAGACAGTGAAGGCAAATGGAACATCATTCCGTATGAACGAGTATATCAAAATCCCAATCCCGATTGGCGGATTTTCGCACGAGCAACTTCCGATGCCAAAGGTCCGGCTGTAGCTTTTCTTGGTTCACTCGATGCACTGAAAGAATTAAAAGCCGAGCCCAACTTCAACATCAAAGTGATTATGGATTTCGAAGAAGAGTTGGGATCGCCTAATCTTCCAGCTGCTGTAACTAAATATAAAAATGAATTAGCAGCAGATATGCTGATCATCTTCGATGGTCCGAGACATATCAGCAATCAACCTACTTTATCTTTTGGTGCACGAGGGATTTGTGAAATTACTTTGACAACTTTTGGTCCGCGTGTACCTGTACATAGCGGCAACTATGGAAATTATACTCCTAATCCTGCGCTTCGTCTTTCCAAACTACTTGCCGGTATGAAAGACGATGATGGTCGCGTAACCATTCCCGGATTTTATGATGGAGTCACTTTAACAGAAGAAGAAAAGAAAATATTGCAACAAGTGCCCGATGATGAGAAAGAGATCAAAAAATTTCTGGGCATTGCTCAACCCGACAAAGTGGGCAACAATTTTCAGGAATCGCTTCAGTATCCAACACTAAATATTCGTGGATTAGATGCTTTGTTTATTGGCAATGAATCACGTACACTAATCCCGGCTATCGCCACCGCAGAGATTGACATCCGCTTAGTACCAACAAGTGACGCCAAACGATTAATTGAATTAGTGCGCAAGCACGTAGAAAGTCAGGGATATTATTTGGTTGAGAAAGAACCCACCGAAGAAGAACGGATGAGGTACCCGAAGATAGCGGCAATCAAAATCAGAACGGCTGGCGGATCCATTCCCATTTCACCATTTGTAGTGACATTGGGGATTCCCGCGGTGGCAGTTCCAACTGTCAATCCCGACAATAATCAACATGCGGAGAACGAAAATATCCGTGTAGGCAATTACATCGATGCGGTAAAAACTTTCCTGGCCATTCTCACTGAAAAAATCTGAAAATAAGGAGCTTACAAATTTTAAATCAGAATCTGCCGATTTTAAAAATTTTCAAATTGCTCAGTTTTTAATTTCAATTATCTTGCGGCCCGATGGATAGTTTTGTTGTATCAGCGCGGAAATACAGGCCTTTGGGGTTCGAGGAAGTGGTTGGGCAAGAGCACATTACCACTACCTTAAAAAACGCGATCGATAACAGCAAACTGGCTCAGGCTCTTTTGTTCTGCGGACCTAGGGGGGTGGGTAAAACAACCTGTGCCCGGATTGTGGCCCGCATGATCAACGGCTTCGAAGAAAAAGCAGAAGTCAATTCACTGAACATTTTCGAGCTCGATGCCGCTTCCAACAACTCGGTGGAAGACATTCGAAATCTGATTGACCAGGTTCGTTACCCTCCTCAGTTCGGAAAATATAAAGTGTACATCATCGATGAGGTGCACATGCTCTCGAATGCTGCCTTCAATGCCTTCCTGAAGACATTGGAAGAACCGCCTTCGTATGCCATCTTCATTCTGGCCACAACGGAAAAGCATAAGGTAATTCCAACCATTCTTTCCCGATGCCAGATTTTCGATTTCAACCGCATCCAGGTTTCTGATATCTCGAAGCAATTAAAAAAGATTGCTGATCGTGAAGGAATCAAAGCGGAAGAAGAAGCGCTACACCTGATTGCTCAAAAGGCAGACGGAGCATTGCGCGATGGACTTTCAATTTTCGATTTGATGGTGACTTTCTCCTCCGGAGGAAACGTGACTTTCAAAGATGTACTCAATAACCTGCACATCCTCGACTATGATTATTACTTCAAAGTCGTAGATGGATTGCTGGCGGAAAATGCGACTCAGCCTTTATTAATCCTTGATGAGATTTTACGCAAAGGATTTGATGGCCATAATTTCATTGTTGGATTAAGTGAACACTTCCGTAACCTGATGGTATCACAGGATGCACGTACAGTTCAGTTGATGGATGTTCCGGATAGCATCAAGAAAAAATATGCCGAGCAGGCGAGCGCTTCTCCACAGTCTTTGCTTTTGTCATGGCTGAACATTGCCAATCAATGCGATATCCACTACAAAGGCAGTAAAAACCAGCGATTGGCGGTTGAACTGGCGTTGATGAAAATGGCGCACATCAATTCCGTCATTAAATCAAATGGCACTGCTCTTGCACAAGAAGCAGTAAAAAAAAAATTGAATTAGAGCCCGAGTTCAGCACTCCGCTTACCTTATCCTCTGAACAACGTAAAATAGAAACCGCTGCAGTCATTCAACAGACTTCTGTTGAAACCCCCGTGTCGCAGGCGGAATCAAAACAAACCAATCCACCTCAGGAAGAAATTAAGAAGGTAACGCCCGTTATCCCTCCGGTCGCAAAAGAGCCTTCCAAACCAAAATCCACACCTAGCCTATTCAATATTGGTAAACCAAAAGTTGAAGAGAAAAAACAGGAAGAAAAGAAAGTAGCTGTCATTACAGAAGACAAACCCATCGACCAGGAAGTATTAAAGAGAGTTTGGTTTGAATTCGCTGAGCTTAGAAAAAATCAACTTGCCGAATACCAGTTATTGAAGCGTGGATTTGAGTGGGTAGATAACAAGATTGTTGTAACACTGAGTAATCCGATCGAAGAACCGTTTCTTCAGGGAGTACGCACATCACTTATCGCCTACCTGCGCGACAAATTGAGTAATAGCTCGCTGTTAGTCGTGGGGATCTTAAAAGAAATCGATTCAAACAGACCAATGATCTACACCAATCAGGAAAAATTCACCTACCTGGTAGATAACAATCCATTGGTAAAAGAAATGAAAGACCGGTTCGGTCTCGATGCAGATTAAGATTTACTTCGTCTTTGATTTTCGTTTCTCTCGCATCACTTCAATAATCGGAGGAAGAACAGAAACAAAAATTATTGCAAAGATCACATAGGTAAAATTCTCCTTGATCACTGGCAGACCTCCAAAGAAATATCCGATAAACAGAAAACTGCTCACCCAGGCAATTCCGCCAAACACATTGAATGAAGCAAACTTTCCGTAACTCATCGTGCCAATACCGGCAACAAACGGAGCAAACGTACGGATAATGGGAATAAAGCGTGCGTAGATAATCGTTTTACCACCGTGCTTGATATAAAATTCCTGTGTCTTCTCGAGGTACTCTTTTTTCAGTAATTTATACTTCCCGCTGAATGCTTCATGACCAACTAATTTACCCACATGATAATTAACCAGGTCACCCAGCACGGCAGCAATCATCAACAATACCCAGAGGGCAACAATATTTAAATCTGTCTCCGGTTTAGCCACAATGGCTCCGGCCGCGAACAACAGGGAATCGCCCGGTAGAAAAGGAGTAACTACCAATCCCGTTTCAGCAAAAATGATAAGAAACAGAATTAAATAAGTCCAGGTTTGATAATCATTTACAATCTCCACCAAGTGATGATCGATGTGCAAAATGAAATCAATAACTGATTTGATGAAGTCAATCATGAGAAGAATTAAGCCGCGAAAATAACAAACTTTAAGGACTAGTTTGGATGATTTATACCAGCTAGACTTTCACATAGATTTTCTTCTTATCCATGATATAACCCGCCACCCAGCAGGTGAGCATAATCCAAATGGCAAACAAAGGAGATCCATTGTAATCACCAGCCCATGACTGAAACAGATTAACATAGATCCATTCATATAAGGAACCATCACCCACAGGAATATAGAACATGGAAATAACGAACACTTCAGAAAGCAAATAAATGAAGAGTGTATTGCGTCCGAATACTTCAAAGAAGTATGTCCAGTTCTTCTTACCTGCTATTTCAATTATGAAGACAAGAACAGAGAGTACAGTCAATTGAATTCCTACTGTAAGTAACACATAAGAACTGGTCCACAGTTTCTTGTTAATAGGAAACATAAGATCCCATGCGATTCCGGATACAACCAACACCGCGCCAATCATCAACATCTTGGCGATGGTCTCGTAGTTTTTTCCATTGCGTTGAAGATACAATCCTGCCGCATAACCTGCGATAACATTGACCATTGCCGGCAATGTACTCAGTAATCCTTCCGGATCGAAAGCCACCCCCTCACCATGATACATGTGTGAAGCGCCTACTAACCACAGATCCAGTTTTGTTCCTGCATTACCTTCCACAGACAAATCACCAAAAGCACTGAGGATAAAACGATAAGCGACAAGAGCAACCAAACTAAAAATAAGGGCTCCCTGGATCTTAAAGTAATGAATCACCAATGAAGCAAACAGGTAGCAAAGTGCTATTCGCTGAAGCACACCAAAGACACGTGTATCGCTGAAGCTTTTCATCACCCACTCGCCCGCTTCGTTGTGACGAACGAATGGAAACCAGTACATCAGGAAGCCCAATGCGAAGATGATGATGGTACGTTTAAAAATCTTCTTCAGGAATTCTCCTTCACCCAGGGCTTCATATTTCGCCTGACTGAAGCTCATCGCATTGCCTACAACAAATAAGAAAGTTGGAAACACCAGATCGGTGAGTGTAAACCCGTGCCATTCGGCATGGAGTAATGGAGAATAAGTATTTGAACTACCGAGGGAATTGACTACGATCATTAAAGCGACATCCATGCCGCGATAAACATCAAGGGAAAGATAACGTTGGTTAAGGCTCATAGGGTTAGGTGGGATGAAAGTACAGAATGATTTCTGAATATTCAACGCATGTTATTCCTCCTTCTCGGGAATAAATAATCCCCAGCCATCCGGATCCCTGGTAGTATCGATCTCAAATGAGGCCACCCATTTCAGGAAGAGGATGCGAAACGCTTCAATCTCGTCACGCAGCAATTGAAGATAGCGCGTATCGATCGTATCCATGTATTTCAGAGAAGAAGTCGTTGCCAGAAGATTGCGTGCATGAATCTTGATGATCACTGCATTCTCCATTTTAAGAATGTAATCGTCCATAGCCTGAGCTCCTGCAATCTTTACCTGCAGAATCATCGCGTCTTCCAGCATCACGGCCCGGTGCATTTCCTCCATTCCTCCAGCCTCAAAGAGATTCACTATGCGCTCAGTAAGTTCAAGTATTTCTTCTGCCTTCTGGTAAACCGGTAGTGTCTGAAGATTCTTTCTCTCCTCTTCCGGATCGAAATCGTTATCATCATCATCATCTTCCCACATAGAAAAGCATTTGCGTTTATCTAAAGTAGGAAATACCGGATCAAAACAAAAAAGCCGGACTTTAAATAAGCCCGGCCTGATTATCACTTAATATTCTTAGTTCGCTTTCGGCAGTGTATCTACCAGGTCTTTCCATTTAGCCAGCTCTGGAATGCCCGGCTTGCGTAAACCAAAGAACTGAACGATCATCTCTTTATTCTTATCAAACACTTCAATGCCTGTCACCACTCCGTCTGTTGTTGGCTTCTTCACTACCCATGCAGTCACAATATGATCTTCACGAAGGTGCATGTTGAAATCAGGATCAAGGATGTTCAGCCAGTTGTCCATCACACGGATAGTCTGAATTTTACCCTGATGGATCTGAAGATTACCACGATTTCCGGCAAACACCATAACCGGTAAATGATCTTTGGCCGCTGCTTCAAGCATATCCTTCAATGCAGACTTTTCAATGCGGTAACTGAACTTACCTTCCGAAAGCACAACTGCATCGAGGCGATTCACCTGATGCTTGCGAAGCATACCGAAGAAGTCATGTGTATCTTTCATGTTTTCCCAATCAGCAAGCAAGGCTTCTTTGTTTATTTCATTGATCGCCTTGGTGGGCATCTCCTTCACTTTCACCACTTCAATCTCCTGCTTTTGTTCAGCGGCTGTGAAGTCAGCAACAAGCTTATCATAAGCAGCCTGATTGCTTGCCGCTTTGTTTCCGATCGCTTCCTGAAGGAAAATTTTAGTTACGGCATTTCCGGCTTCGTCAAAAATCTGAAGACTTTGCTGCAAGCCGCGAGGTGTTTCCTGCTTTACAGCAAATCCAAATTTCCATGCGCTGAAGAACACGCGTGATTCAATTGGTCCGATTACCGTTGCCATCTGATGTGCAGGCGAGCCCATAATATCTATTTTCTGGAAAGATCCTTTATGCTCCAGCACACAGCTGTCATTTCGCGTTAATGACATGATTCTTCCTAATTCCGGAAGGCGTTGAAGAAATACCGTCCAGTCTCCGCTTAACATAGTTGTGTATTCACCAACGGTAGTAGCTAGCAATTCCGCCTCGCTTACTTTCAATTCTTCCGCGCAGTCGCGGATGCGAAGTGTAGGTTTTACTTTTTTAAGTTCTTCCCATGACTGGCGAAGTTCTGCTGCTTTTGATTCGGCTATTTGACTCATACGTTTACAGTTTTTAACGGTGATTGAATTGCATTTCTATCGGGAACGATGTACGGACAATTGGTGCACGGATCGTGATATACATTCACACGGCAACAAAATGTCTCTTCGATATTGTCTTTCGTAAATACTTCTTTGATTCCTCCCTGCGCTACTACTTTGCCTTCTTTGAGGAAGTAGAGATTATCGGCAAACTGTGCTACCTGGTTCAGGTCATGTACAATCGCCATTACTCCAATGTTGCGCTTGCAAGCCAGCTTCACCAATCCGAAGATCATTTGCTGCTGTGCGATATCCAGACTGGAAGTGGGTTCATCCAACAATATGTAACGAGGATAGCTTTTGATTTCCCACACCTGAGCCAATACTCTTGCTAATTGCACACGTTGTTGTTCGCCACCAGATAGCGTGAGGTAGTTACGTTCATTCCATCCCTGTATTCCGGTCAACTCCATTACTTCTTCCAGTACATGCTTCGTTTGCTCTGGTGCGGACTGATAATGTCTGCCCATCTCAACGATCTGCTGTACGGTAAATGGAAATTGCAGGTGTGAACTTTGCGGAAGTACCGAACGTACTTTCGACAAATCGTTCACTTTGTATTTAAATGCAGAAGTTCCGTTGATCATCAGCTCACCTTTATAATGAGTTGATTCACGGGACAATATTTTCAGCAACGAAGTTTTTCCCGCACCATTCGGTCCTGCAATTGCGGTAAACAATCCCGGTGTGATGTTCAATGAAACATCATTCAGCAGTGTTCTGCCATTAATGGATAATGATATATTTCTGGCAGCAATCATCTTGTAATCAATTCATTTTTCTTCTTCGCACGAATCAACAGGAAAATAAATACCGGAGCTCCTACCAATGCAGTCACTACTCCTATCGGCAACTCTGATGGAGCCACCACAATACGTGACACGAGATCAGCTAATAACAAAAGCAATGGGCCACCTAAAAGAGAAGCAGGCATCACCAAACGATGATCGGCCTGAAAAGTGGTACGAATCAGATGTGGCACAACCAATCCCACAAAACCAATGATCCCCGATAATGAAACACTCACTCCTACAGCGAGTGCACAGAATAAAACGATTCCTCGCTTTACTTTTTCTACATCAATACCCATATGAAACGCTTCTGCTTCACCTAAGGCAATGGCATTGAGCGCATGCTGATAAGTCAATAACCACAAGCTGGATAGGAAGCACTGCTTAAATCTCCCAATGTCCAGAAGGTGAACATGTGCAGTTGATTCTCATCGGCAAAGAAGATCACGAGTCCCATCAGTGCACCACATAATGTATTGATCGCTACACCTCCGAGTATGAGCATAGCTACATTCGTTTTACTTGCCATACCGCTGATGCGGGCCACCAGTAATGTTGCAATCAATCCTCCCCCAAAGGCAACCGCAGGCATTAGAAATTTCATACTCACGCTATCGTGAGAGATCGCAATGACAGAACCAAATACAATCAATGTGACTACCGATACAGCCGCACCACTGGACACGCCAATTAAACCTGGTTCTACCAAGGGATTTCTGAAAAGTCCCTGCAACGCTGCACCACTGATGGATAATGAAGCACCGACTAATACTGCTAATAAAACTCGCGGCAGACGAATGCTCAACAATACCGTTTCATGAACCGAATTGGTTTCATAGGAAGCAAACAGGCCAATCTTCTTTAAAAATATAATTGCTATTTCCTTAACAGGAATAATCACCTGCCCGATACTTAAGGCCAGCAAAAACGCAATAGCCAATGCTACCCCGATGGAGATCAGGATGACAGAGGTTCGTTGTGTTCTTAATTCGATCGCGCCTGCAAGCATATTACTTTACGTCCGGGTGTACATATCCTGTCAGTTCTTTCACCGCTTCGCCCAGGCGTGGACCGAAGTTGGAAAGCTTGATTCCATCCATTACGATCACCTGTTTTTTCTTACCAGCTGTGGTTTGATCTACTCCCGGAATTTTAAGCACTCCATCAATTCCGCCTATGCTTTGAACGCCTGATTCAAACATTAAAATGTAATCGGGATTAGATGCCATCAACGCTTCTGCGTTCAATGGTTTGTACCCTTCGATCCCTTTAATTGCTGATGTTGCTCCCACATAAGGAAGGATTTCGGAGAACGTGTTCGTTCCGGCAGCACTTACAGAAGAAGCGCCTCGGTTATACACACACAATACTTTAGGATTAACTTTTGATTTTTTGATGATCGCCTTTGCATTCTCCAGTTCACCTACAATTTTGGTGATGATCTTTTCTCCTTCTGCTTTACGATTTACTTCAGTTGCAATTTTACGGATCAATTCTTTGGTTCCTTCGAATGTATAGATGCGATCAATGATCAACACTTTTATTCCGCTCGATTGGATTTGGGTCAATACAGTCGCTTCTACATAATCTTTCTCCGCAATCAATAAAGTAGGCTGCAAGCTCTTCTGGCACTGATGCTGGAGCGCGATAACCAATGGTGGGCAATTTTTGAATTTCGGCCGGATAAAGGCTGGTGCGGTCAGAAGCAATGATTTTGTCACAAAGCCCCAATGCACAGACCGTTTCGGTCATGGCGCTGCCTGCAGTAATGATCTTTTGGGCCTTAGAGGCGAATGACAACACTATTATAAAGAGTGTAAGAACTGTTTTTCTCATGTTTAGATTGCTTCTAAATTGCGAGCCACAAAAGAATACACTGTTTAGAATTAATCCAAGTAAGATTAAAAAAACCTGTAAAAAACTAAAAAATATCGCTCAAAATCGATTTGAGCGGTGTTTCGACCAGAATCAACCCAAAATTAAACGACCTGAAAAACCAACCTTCAAGAACATGACACGGCTTACACTCCTCTTTTTTGTCATCATCTCCACTATTTCTCCTGCCCAGGACAATCCTGCCTACACCATTTTCGAATCAGGTGGGAACACCGTCAGCTACAACAAAATGATCAATGCAGCGGAGAAAGCAGATGTGGTGTTTTTCGGAGAGGAGCATAATGATGCCATTTCGCATTGGCTGGAATTGCAGGTGCTCAAGAGTCTTTACCAGAAAGACGGCAAGCTTACACTGGCTATGGAAATGTTTGAAGCCGATGATCAGATCGTATTGAATGAATACCTGAAAGGCACTATTGAGGAAAGTCATCTGTTGAAAGAAGCCAAAATTTGGAACAACTATAAAACAGATTATCGTCCATTGGTTGAATTTGCCAAAGAGAAAAAACTTAACGTGGTGGCTAGCAATGTTCCCAGAAGATACGCTAACCTCATCTACCGCAAAGGCATTGAATCATTGGATTCTCTTGCTCCGGAAGCAAAGAACTGGATTGCTCCATTGCCAATTACCATCGACATTACTCTGCCAGGCTATCAAAACATGATCAAGACGATGGGTGCTCATGCAAAGTCCGGATCAGCGGAAAATATGGCGCGATCACAAGCCGTGAAAGATGCTACAATGGCGTATTATATTTTAAAGAACAAAGGCAACAAAATACTTCATTTGAACGGAAGCTATCATTCTCAAAACAAGGAAGGTATTATCTGGTACCTCAATCAGGCTGACAAAAATCTTAAAGTAGTAACCATCCAGGTAGTAATTCAGGAAAAAACTGGATCCCTCAATCCTGAAAACAAAAAGCTGGCCGATGTTTTAAGAATTCAACAACGATGAACTAAAAATTGCCTAAGTTTGTACTGTAATAAATAAAATTACAGAATGAGCAACAGCCGGCTCTCCATATCGCTTCACATTCTTACGCTGCTCGATCGGGCAGGAGATGAACTGTTGTCATCGGATTACCTGGCGGGAAGTATTAACATCAATCCTGTTTTAGTAAGAAAAGAAATTAGTAACCTGAAAAAACATGGATTGGTGCAAAGTAAAGAAGGAAAGACGGGTGGGTTTACCTTAGGCAAACACGCTAAACAAATTTCGCTCTCCGACATTTACAAAGCAGTGCAGACAACTCCGTTGCTTGGTCATCAGAAAAATAAGCCCAACCCAAAATGCGTGGTGGGCAAACAAATTGGTAAACATCTCGATGAGTTATATGCAGATGCAGAAGATGCCCTGGTGAAACGGTTGGGAAAGACTACGCTCGCAGATTTTGCAAAGAAGTTTTATTGATATTTTTTTGAACTAAACTGAAACAAATATTATTACAGTATAAATAATTTCACTTAACAACTTACAATTATGAAAATTGCATTGATCGGAGCTTCCGGATTTGTGGGCTCAGCATTATTAAAAGAAGCGTTGCAGCGCGGACATCAGGTAACGGCTATCGTTCGTCACCCGGAAAAGATTACTGTTAAAAATTCCAATCTTGCAGTAAAAAAAGGAGATGCATTCAATAAGAATGAAATCAAAGACCTCGTAAAAGGAAATGATGTGGTATTGAGTGCCTATAACCCGGGTTGGAGCAACCCTGCAATCTATGATGAATTCATCAAAGCATCAGAAACACTTCAGCAGGCAACAAAAGAAAGCGGAGTAAAACGTTTCATTGTAATTGGTGGAGCAGGAAGT
>JBGATZ010000049.1:0-15936 GCA_044228905.1 Cyclobacteriaceae bacterium
GTCATTGTTGGAAAGGGTTGTAAACAATGTACAGCTTCTTCAATGAGGCTGCCCGTTTTTGTTCGGAATACGGTTGATAATTCCTGTAAGGGTGCTTTAATCTTTGCAAAGATAAATTCAACTGGGCGATAAGAATACCAATGAATCTGACTTCCTCAATCTTCGCCTGTATCGCTTCCAGTTTGGCTTCACTCGTTTCAGTTCCGAATTGGAAACAATATTTTTCAACCAGCTTCTTTGTTTCTTCAGTTCTACTTCAGCTGCTGGCTTCTGCAATAACTTTTCAAGAAATGCATTTGCTTTCAGTAGTTTCTTCGTTAAATTCCTGGCTGCTGATGGTAAAAAGTATTTGCCCCTCTTTCACCGGCTTCCCTTCATCGGCATGAATAGCTTCGATAAATCCCTTCACGCGGGAACGAAGTTCTACATTCTGAACAGATTGTATCTCAGCCACGTATTCCTTTGTGAATACGGTATCCATCACTGCCGGATGAGTAACCGGAAACTTTTCAAAAGAAGTAGTGGTGTCTGTTTTTGAAGAACAGGAGAATAAAATAATAAGTAAAAAAACGAAGACACTTCGCGGAAGTGTTTTCAATATAAAAAAGATAATCGCATGAATCACATTCATGCTGATCGCTGAAGATATACCGACCATTGGTTATTAATTAAAGAAGATGGAATACTAATGAGACCGGATGGCCTGCATCAGCAGAATAAGAATAAATCTCAGAAAAAGAATCAGGACTTGGGAGGCGGGGAATTGATCTCCATTGATCGGTAAACCAACCGATTCATGAACAAAATGCTGATTGTCAATCATTTTAAAATGATTGGATAACGTAATGAAAGAGTTTTCTCCGATGCAAAAGTCTTTGAAGAAATCGTAGGTTTCACCATAGCAGTCCGGTTCGTCCTGTTCGGCAAAGGCTTTGTTATCATTCAAAAACCACCTCATTGATAAACTCAACAATACTTTCGATGTCATTAAAAGACAAATCTTCGGGAGCAAAATCGGCTTCCCGGTCTTTAGGGTCGATACTCAGGTTGAAAATATGCAGCGCCATCAAAAAGCAGAGGATCTTCGCTATGCGGTTATATGACTAACGACGATTTTCATTGGATAGTGGCAAAGATATTTAAAAGGGATTAATAAATACAATCCGACTATCACATTGAAATACAAACGTTTCCGGAATAAAAACACACAACCAGACACGAATACAAAGTAATCCGTTTGCTATCGCTATATTTATTTACCAATTACCGAACCAATGAGATCCCGCCTTCTTCTTTTAGCTGCTCCAGTTATTTTATTCTCCTGTGGAAAAAACGAAAAAGAGAAATCTGTTGAGGTCGATTCGCTCTCTGTTTCATCACCCGTTGACTCAGCTTCTCCGTGGATTATCCCGCTTACACAACCCATCACCACGCCCAACTTTGTATTAATTCTGGGAAGCAGCGAGGATGAACTCCCCATGTGCCAGCGCTCGAGTCAGGGAGCAGGCCCGTTAAATTTATTGCCGATACTGTACAGACCGCTGGATGAATACCACGCGATTTGAAAACAACTGTAGTGACGAAGATAATTTTTTTGAAATAGCTACCGGACAGAATGGTGCAGGTCAATGGACTGCTGCACATAGTCTCCTGATGTGCAACAACTCAATCTGGGCACCTTCATCGTTGACGGTCGTAAGCTCAATTGGGATCAATGAAACCCGTTTACAAAACAATGGGCAACGGAGATTGCTCCCTGATACGAACACTCTTTCTTTATGACGATCGATTCATTTATCTCATTGATGTAAATAATTCAGATGATTCCGGATTTATCCACTGGGACAGAGATCAATATGTAAGTCTTGTTGATGCGCCACCCGGAATAGGAATGACCGGAAGTACAAACGGCAATCTGTTCGATATCCGTTGGGGAGTTCCCAATGGAAAAGCGCACCTCACTTTGAGTTTCTCTGATGGTCACGTTATAAGCAATGAATATACATCCGAATATGTAGAAGGCGATCTGGAAGAAGGTCTGGAGGAAGGCAGTACATCTGAGGAACAAACCGTAGAATGCGAGTTTCAGGGATATTCAATCGGAGATTGTGGACATATGGAATTCTCCTGTGACGATTTCGGGAATGCCATCACCAATCAATTGTCAGATAAAGATCTGGCTCTCTGGTCCGAGCTGGTAGTGGTTGAATCAGGTGAAGAAAAAGGAAACCCGAAATACGTAGGAAAGACATTTACCATTATTTATGTCATGGTAGAGAATGAGCGATGCGGAGATCCCTCAGAGCCACAATTTGGTCCCGTTCAGCAATTACTCAGTTTCACGCTTACCAATGTGAACTGACTATTTGATTGAATTGGGATGAACACAATGATACCAGTAGTTAAGAATACTGGTTAGTGTTTTTTCCATCTCACTCATCGTAAAAGGCTTGACAAAATAACCCTGCACCGTTAAGTCATAGGCTTCCAGTACCTGTGCCTTCATTGCTGCGGTAGAAAGAAACACAAACGGAATGCTTTTCTTCCTGAGATAATCATCCGAGTTTATTGCTCTGCGGAATTCCAAACCACTCATGACAGGTAAATTAACATCGCAAATAATAAGGAATGGATCTTCCGTTGTGGACTTGAGGTATTCCATCGCATCGGAGCAATCATCAAACAGGCGAAAGGGACCTTCTACCCCTATGCGTTTTAGCACGTCAAGAAGCAACCCCATATCATCGGGATCATCGTCAATCAATACAAGCGGGCCGGAGAGTTTCATAGGTTCTACAAGTTACAATAGTCCTGCTGGAAAAAAGGGATAATTAACGGGGAACCTTACACACCGAAAAAATTCCTTCCCGCAACACAACACATCTTTCTCCTCCTGAATTTCAAATCAAACAGGGGCAAAATTTTCCCAGGTTAAGGAAAATCAAATCGGGCATCTGAATTGCCAACATTAACCCGAACCCTTCCCTATGAACCCATCCTGTTTTCTAATTGACGATGATCTCGATGATCAGGAAATGTTTTGTGATGCCCTTTTTGAAGTCAACAAAAATGTGAAATGCCAGATTGCAAACAGTGGCGAAGAAGCCCTGGAGAAAGTGCAGTCCGACAGTTCTTTCATTCCTGATTTTATATTCATTGATGTGAATATGCCCCTGATGAATGGCTTCGTGTGCCTTAAAGAACTCAGGCGCTTCGACCATCTGAAAAACACTAAAATGATTATGTACTCCACCAGTGCGGAAGAGAAGCTGGCAGGACAGAGCAGGGAACTGGGCGCCTTCGACTATGTCGTGAAGCCACCACAGCTAAATCTGCTGAAGGAAAAACTATTCAGATTAATGAGTTCGGATCAGATAACGTAGGAGATCTCCGTATTCTGGTATACACCACGGAATTGATCAGCGCCCGGCCCGTAGGCGAACACAGGCACAGCAATGCCCGTATGATCGTTGGTGCTGAATTTACCAAGCACCGATCCGGTGGAAACATTCCCGTCAAGTAAAGTTACTCCCCCGGTTTCATGATCAGCAGTAATGATCAGCAGCGTCTCATTATTCTGATCCACAAACTTCATCGCTTCTCCGATTGCCTGATCGAAATCAAGAACCTCCCGGACGATGTATTCCATATTATTGTCATGTCCTCCCCAATCGATCTGGGCCCCCTCTTCCATAATGAAGAACGGTTGCGGCTGTGAACTAAAAACAGAAGTACTCTTCAATAACGAACGTGAAAGAAAATCTCCTCTTCCCTTTTGTTTTGATACCACCGCTGCATCGTCAAGAATAACAAACCGCTTTGCCTTCAATGTATCTATTGATTTGAATGACCCGCTTACGGCATAATTCTTCTTCGCCAGTTCATGAAACAGGTTCCGGCTATCCTTACGATTGGTGAATGACTTCACACCACCTCCTATAAGAATATCAACATGGCTCGACAGGAAATCGATCGCAATATCTTCGCTCATACTCCGGTCAGTACGATGCGCATAGAATGAAGCCGGGGTGGCATCTGTAATATCTCCGTTCGAGATAATACCCACATTGAACTGATTGGACTTACATTTTTCAGCCAGTGTCACTAATGATTTGCCTGTTGGATCAACTCCCACAAACCGGTTATTGGTCTTGTTTCCGGTTGACATTGCGGTGGCTCCGGAAGCGGAATCGGTAATGTAATTATCAGCTGAAGCAGTAATAGAGAATCCAATATCTGTTAGTTGAAAAACATTCAATTGCCCGTGATTGCCCGTATAGCCGCTATACCATTGCGCCAGGCCCGTACCATCACCAATTAAAAGGATAACATTCTTGGGAGCCGGTTTCCAGCTTTTAGTACTGTATTGCGGTTTGTACAACACATGCACCGATTCATTTTTGAATTTGTTCCGCGACAACTGATTCAGAAATTCAGAAAGATCTTCCACGTGGTCCGTGTTTAACACATCTACACCCAGGTCCATTAGCTTAATCCACGCATTGGTAAAATCGGGCATTGCCCAAAAGCGAACAGGTTTCTTTTTATCATGAGCAGTTTTGATTACCTGTACAATATGCTCCCGTTCTGCCTGGGGAATTACTCCTTTACCATTCCAGGAGGTATAATCTCTCAGACTTGAACTTACCAGTGTAATACGCTTCCATTGTTCATCTGTGTAGGTATTCCCGGGTCTTCCGTCAAAATGAATAAAGTGCGGATATCCCGACCACGAAGACGGAACGGGCATATTACCACTGACTGTAATAGCAAGTGTGCGGCACTCAGTCAGCGAAGGATATTTTCCAACTAAATCAACGAGGGCTTTCAGCGTAGAAACACCTTCTGTTTTTAAATCGATCATCAGTGCGAGAGACTTCGATCCATCGCGATAAACAAAACCTTTATTGGAAATTACTTTATCGTTCAATGGAATAAGGTAAAGTGACTCCAGCGTTTTCGCAGGATCCTGTTCCGCGGCTTCATGCGCAACAAGCAGTTTCCCATCCTTCAGAAAAACATCCGCTTCAATATACCCTGCCTGCCGGTCATAGGCACCATAAAAAGGAATGGGGTTCTTGTAATCGTTGTGAGAAAAAATATTGGAAGAATTGAAATCCTGTGCATTAAGCGTTCTCAGAAGTAGAGTACAGGCACACAGGAATAAATAATAATGTTTCATTGAACTGGATTACAGATGCGAATATAAAAACAAAGTCCACAGACTTTCATTGAAGATCGTCTGTGGACTAAATGATAATGTAAAATTAATATCCTTCGTTCTGTACTAAATAGCCGGGGATACTTGATGCCGCATCCATGGCCGTCTGCGGAATTGGAAAAATCCGCTTACGCACATCGGCATTGTTTTTCTCGGTCCAGGTTCCCTCGTATTTTCCGAAACGAATCATGTCCGTGCGTCTTTGCATCTCCCAGTAGAACTCAAAGCCTCTTTCACGGAAAAGAAGATCAAGATCAATGGCAGCCAGTGCGGGAGCCGGTGTAGAAATGGTGCGGGATGTTCTCACTGTATTTACATCGGTTAGTGCAGAGCCGGCATCACCCTTACGAAGTTTTGCTTCTGCACGCATCATATAAATATCCGCCAGGCGAATAATAATAATGTCTGCGTCTCCTTTATTTCTGCCGGTATCTGAATTTCTTCCGAACTCATATTTCTCTACGCGATAACCATTCTGGTGATTGCTGAATGCAGAGAAATCCACCTGCTCGGTAAAGTCAACAGCTTGTGTAGGCTTGTTACGGCTCAGATTGAAAAGTTTGCCTACCTGGTAGGTTCCATCACCGCATTTTAAAAATGCTCCGTTCTGTTTGATCAAACCATATTGCTGACCTCTCAGAATGCCTCTGTTAATATTGAATTTATCAGCAGCAACGCAGGTAGCAGTCGGGTCGGTATAGATCGCCAGATTTTGTTTATAGAATCTCGGATCGGCAGCAGCAGGATCAAGAGGAGCATATGCATTCACCCAGGTACGATAAAAATCGGGAGTGATCGCAGGGCCATCCGTTCCGTTAGCGTTGGGAAAATTAGGAAGCGGCCACTGATCTCCGGAGATGGAAAAATACGCCATACGATTGTGTGATCCGGCAATGTCAAAACGCTGATCAATCGCAAAGATCAGTTCTTTATTGTCATGATTGTTGTTTCCGAAAACAGCAAAGTAGTCAGCCGATAACTGGTACTTGCCGGATTGAATAATCTTATCAGTATATGAAATCACTTTATCCATATCATCACCGGTGAAACTAAATGCAGGAGCATAGCGATCGCGATAAACGGCCGAATTCAAGTGCAATCGTGCAAGCAAACCCCACACCGCCTCTTTAGTAAGACGGCCAGGCCCAACATCGCTGGAGAGATCAGCTTCAATAGAAGTGAATTCACTCTTGATGTATTCTACCGCTTCAGAACCACGAAGGATCTTTGAAGTACCGCTCAGATTCTCTTTCACAAATACCAATCCGAAGAGATCAAGAGAAAGCATGGAGTAGAAAGCCTTCATTCCTTTTGCTTCAGCTAAATACGTCCTGGTGCTTTCGTCTTCTATTTCTTCAAGCGCATTGATGGCCACCAGTGATTTGGCGATTCCTTCGTTAATGAAGGTCCAGGTGTTCCTGAGATTCGGATCGGTGTTAATATAGTTGTGCTGATGCATGGCGATATAAATACCGTTGTCACCCCAGTCAGTACCACCGCGATAAGGCAGAATGGCTTCATCAGTAGAAATCTCCTGGATGGCAAAGTAGTTAGTGTGATTGAAGAGATCGTACATTCTTCCATACACAGGAGCAATCGCACCATCGGCTGCCTGCCTGGGCGAAGTATTGCTCGGACTCAGGGTTTCGTCAAGTACCTGCTCTTCAAGATCAGTACAACCAACAAATCCTATAAATAATAAGAGTATACTTAATTTCTTTTTCATCGTGCAAAAATTAAAAGGTCACATTTAAGCCAAACAATACGGTCTTTGCTTTTGGATAGCTTTGATAATCGATACCGTAAGAAGAAGCGTTATCAATCGTGCGCTCGGTATTTACTTCGGGATCATAGCCATCGTATTTCGTGAATACAAGCAGGTTCTGACCGGTTACCGATACGCGAACCGCTTTCACCCAGTTACTGATTCCCAATGAGGTGGTATTGAAGTTATATCCAAGGGAAAGATTATTCAACCGGAGGAATGCGGCATCTTTCAGGTAACGGGTAGAAACAGAAGCCGGATTGGTGGCTGCTTCTTCAGGATTTGCAATCGCTTCTGCCACATTGTTCAGGTTATTTCTCAAACGCAGTTTATAGAAGTTTGCATTGGCTGTGTTATCATACACTTTGTTTCCTGAAACTCCGTTGAAATTCACCGACAAATCAAATCCTTTGTAACCCACACTACCAGAGAAGTTGTACATCGTCTTTGGCAAGGCGCTTCCGGCTGCAATTCTATCCTTATCGGTAACTACACCATCTCCATCGGTGTCCGCGTAAGCACTCATGCCATTTGCATCAAATCCGATAAATTCTTTCAGGAAAAATGTTCCGATCGGTTGTCCGTTCACATATCCGTTTACCGTTGCCGAAGTTAACCCGGAACCTGTTGCTGTTCCGGATGCAATTACCGTGTAAGGCGAGTTTTCTACTTTATTATCGATGAAGGTAATGTTACCACCGATGTTGTAAGTAAAGCTGCTTGCCGACTTATGCTGATAGTTCAAAGTAATTTCAACGCCCTTGTTGGTAATGGTCATGTCTTTCATGTTGGTCCATGTTTCAGATGCCACCTGAACAGGATCGGCCGTAGCCAGAAGACGCAAAAGGATATTTTCAGTTTGCTTGTTGAAGTAATCCACCGAACCGGTTAGTGCTCCGCTTAAGAAACCAAAATCTAAACCGATGTGTCCGTTTGCGTAGAAACTTCCCATTGCAGATTTGGATTAGCTAAACGCGCATAAGTTGTTCCGGCAGGATAAACTGCTCCGTTGAGTGGGTAAGTAGAACCCGCTGCAGTTGATGACGAAAGGGAAGCCAGTGTTTTCTTCGGAGGGAGATCCTGGTTTCCGGTTTGCCCCCATCCTGCTCTCAACTTGAGATTGCTTACAGGTAACGACTTCATAAAATCTTCTTCGGATAGTCGCCATCCTAAAGAGAATGAAGGGAATGTTCCGTATTTGTTATTCGCACCAAACTTGGTCGAACCGTCTGCACGAACTGTTGCTGTAGCTAAATATTTTCCCCGCCATTCATAGGTACCTCTTCCGAAGAAAGACTGAAGTTCGTTTTTGATCGTTGATCCCGTTGGACGATTGTCGGCCAGTGTAAGCAATGATCCCAGTGAAGGATTATTCATTGGTTCAATGTCAGAAATAGCAAACTTGTTGATGCTGTAACCGCGCTCCTGTACATAGAATTTCTGATACGAATGCCCAACCAAAACAGAGAAGTTGTGATCTCCCTGGTTACGGGTGTAAGTCAGATAGTTTTCAATCAGACTGTTGCTGTTGCGTTTATAGATGGATTCGATCCTTCCGTCACGCGTAGGGTTAAGACTGGGCAGCGATTGAATATCTCTTACAGAGTTAGAGTTATCGATACCGAAATTCAGTTTATACACCAGCCCCTTGATGATTTCAAACGAAGGTGAAATGTTACCTAATACCCGATTGACAGTAGTAATATCCTTATTGAGTTGAAGCTCGATCAGAGGAGTAATGAAATTCAGGTAAGCCGGATTTCCATTATCATCATACGCAGGATAAGTCGGGTTCATCGACAATGCCCCGCCAATGATTGTCTCAATCGGTGGACGTTGATTAACGGTGTTCGTAGCATTCAGATTCATATCCACGTTCAAACGATCATTCAGAAATTTCTGATTGACGTTGATCCGGCCACTGTATCTTCTCATGTTACTGTTTTTCAGGATACCGTCCTGATCCTGAGAACCCAGTGAAGCATAATAGGTAAGCTTGTCGGCACCGCCACCAAACGATAGATTATGATTCTGGGTTAACGCAGTACGGGAAATTTCTTTTTGCCAATCAGTATTGGCTCCCTGATCATCCAATGTTCCACCTACTGCTGGAACATTCTCACGGAATTCATCTGCGGTAAATACATCAATGGCTCTGGCCATTTTAGATACGCCAACGTTCGCAGAGTAGTTGATGGTAGAAAATCCGGATTTACCTTTTTTCGTAGTGATCAGTACCACCCCGTTCGCACCGCGTGATCCGTAGATCGCTGTTGCAGAAGCATCTTTCAATACATCAATCGATTCAATATCCTGTGGATTGAGGAAATTCAACGGATTGATTCCGCCACCGCTGGTGGAAGAATTATCCAATGCCATTCCATCCACTACAAATAAAGGAGTACTTCCCGACCGCACACTACCCGGGCCACGAATGGTGATGGATTGATTGCCACCCGGTTCACCACTGGCAGAAGTTACATTCACACCAGCCACTTTACCCTGCACAAGCTGTTCCGGAGAGTTGATAATCCCTTTATTGAATTCCTCGCTTTTCACAGAAGCAACCGAACCCGTTACATCTTTTTTCTCCTGGGTACCATAACCCACCACCACCACTTCACTTAACGAGTTAACATCGCTGGCCAGCTGAACATTAATCTCTGATTGTGTACCCACCGTGATCTCTTTGGATACATTTCCTATAAAACTAAATACCAAAACGGACTCCGAAGAACGTACGGCCAATCGGAATTTACCGTCAGCATCGGTTACTGTTCCGGAACTCGTTCCTTTCTCAATGACATTCACACCGGGAAGTACACTATTGGTATCATCAGTTACTGTTCCGGTAACTACCAATGTCTGGGCGTGAATAGGAAATACAACAACCAGTTGAAAGATGAGAAGGTAAAAGGTGAGCCGTGATAATCGCCACGGTGCTTTTTGTAAAATCACTTTGTAGATTTTTTCCATAGGGAATTAAGTTGGTTTTATAAACGGTTATAAAAGCGCGCGCAATAACAAAACTTTTGCTATGCGGTAGAGAAACTTATCGTTACGATTGTATTAATCCGTTCTTAACATAAAAACGAAACAGCGCTGTTTCATTAATGTAAACAGGATTATATACTTTACCATTGCACACGAATGAAATAGCCGATGACCATCATTTAGCATCGACAAGTTGCAAAGCCGGTATCACGCGGGTAAACCGTTATATTAAAGTTGTGCTAACGAATTGATAAGAATCCGCATTAATAGTACTCAGCGGTGGTCTGCAGGCTGAATACCGGGGTGAGCAAATGGGCGTTTCGACCGGATTTCCACAAAATCCTAACGGATTATCGGCCCGCTTCAACGATCTCTTTCAAAGCAAACCGCTCTTCAGTTTAGTTTTGGATAACAATTAACCTGCTATGGAAAACATCAGGAAAGCCTCGAAAATTATTACCGTACTGGAAGGAATTGCCGTTGCGGTAATTATTCTGCTCAGATTTATAGCTGAAATTCAATTCTGATCGATAAGTATTTTTTAACACGCCAATGATTCATCCGATAATGAAAATAAAAAGGACAACCCCGGCTGGCTTGTCCTTTTCTGTGTTACTACGGAAGAAATAAGAAGATGTTTTCCGATAAACAAAAGTAGATCGCTCGGTTCGCTTTAGTGTGTTGCAAACAAATAATTTCGGTTAATACTTTGTTACGAACGTGAAGTATGAATTATGTCAGATGCATGAACTACTTAATTACATTCTCCAGCATCTTCACAAAAGGGGCTTGCCTCCAGGCCGATGCATCGTGACCAATAGACGTATAGAAAGTTAATCCCTTGCCAATATTTTTATACCACGCCACCGGATGGTCTTTGCCCATTCCGAAGTTCTTATCTTTCATCCATAGCATATTTCCACCAGGAATAATCTTCTCTCCATCAATGTGGTAGAGGATATTGAATCCTTTTGCTCTCGGGTTTTCGAAGAACACATACCATTCGTCCGTTTGTTTCCATGAAGCTGGCAACCCTTCCACCAGAGAACTGTCAGGCACACTATTTAAAATGACCTCTGCTTCCTGCAAATGCGGGTCGAGTGCGTGATGAGAAAATCTGGCGCCTAACAGATTCTGTTCATACCAGCCCCAGTGATGAGAATCGTCACCTGCTCCATGAATGCCTATTAATGTTCCTCCATTCTCCACGTATTCTTCCAGCACTTTTTGTTGCTCATCATTCAACACGCGACCAGTGGAATTATTGAAGATCACCACATCAAACTTTGGAAGCTGCTCTTTATTAAAAACACCACCCTGATCGGTAGACAATAAATACCAGCCATTCTTCTTCGCCAGCTCATCAAAAACCTTTTGCCCTTCTTCAATGGATTCGCCATGACGAAAACCTGTCGCTTTTGAAAACAACAAAACCGTTTTCTGATTATCCGGAATAGTAATAGCCGGAGCGTCCGTCTCATACGAAACGGGAAATCCGTTTTTAATTTTATAAATAAAGCCCGCCATCAACACTCCTAATACCAGCACAATCGAACCGATTGTCCACAGAAAAATCTTTAAAAACTTTTTCATATCATTAACTATTTAATTCGTACTGCATTTTTCGCGCGCGCGTTTCCAACGCGTGCGCTGTTTTACAACTTACTAATTCCTGGCGCGCGTTTTCAACGTGTGCTTGTTCCCTTCGCACAAGCGCATGCGTGTGCTTTGTATCTTTATAGCTCGCGTTTCTAACGCGTGCCGTTTTCCTAATTCCTGGCGCGCGTTTTCAACGCGTGCTTGTTCCCCTCGCACAAGCGCATGCGCGTGCTTTGTATCTCATCCAATCAGTCTTCGGCAAGCCTGTCTGCTTACAGGCAGGCTCAGACTGACAATAAAGCAACCCTTCATCTTCAAATTTTCAAATTGACCAATCTTCAAATCACTTCCTCTTCTTAAATTCCAGATTCGCAATCCCCGCAAAGATCTTGCTGCTGTCCGTACACTTGAATTTTAAAATCAGATCGTGCACTCCTTCGGTTGAATTAATAGTGATCGGCAATTCTTTAAAGCCAAGATCCGTCAATCCTACTTTCAGTTCAGCCGTACCAATGGATTTACTGCTCTCATTGTCAGCATAGATTTCAACTGTACCACCGGAGAAATAGGTAGGTGCAACGGCTACACCTAAATTGATTTGTCCTACTCCGGTAAGATCGATCGCTCCGTATTTAAGTGAACCTCCATCGTTTGGCAATACGATCACCATTTCATTTTCAATCTCTTTCCACACTTCTTTTGTCACGAGGAAAGTCTGAGCCTTCTTCTTTTCAACAAATTTATCAGCAGAGATCAACGGATACGATAACGTAATGATCTTCGTAGCCGTCAATGGCTTCATTCCATTGGCACCTTTGTCGGTATATGATGCGGTGAAGATATACGTACCTTCTTTGTCCGTTGGTTTATGCTTGTTCATGGCATACGATCCCTTCGCTGGCAGTCCAGCCACTTTTCCTTTCTTGTTCAGAGATAAAATATAACGAATCATCTTTTCTGTTTCTTCGTTCTTCAATTGCGGGTGTGGCGACATCATCAGATCTCCCCACACGCCCGATCCCCCTTTGATTACTTTCTCAATCAAGGTCTTAACC
Source organism: Cyclobacteriaceae bacterium (assembly GCA_044228905.1). Taxonomy (GTDB): domain Bacteria; phylum Bacteroidota; class Bacteroidia; order Cytophagales; family Cyclobacteriaceae; genus ELB16-189. Next base: position 12,635 of record JBGATZ010000049.1, read on the forward strand.
GCTGCTTCGTTGCCTGCATACTTATCAGCAATCTGCGTGAGCGTTGGTCCTACTGATTTTTCCGTGGCATGGTGACACGCCTTGCAGTCAGAACTCTCCAGCAACGTTTTACCCACCAGGTTAGCCGATGCTTCCATATTTGCCTGATGCCCCTGAATGATCTCCGTCACATCGTGACCACGTTCCAGATAGTCGGCCGTCACCGTGATTGAAGCCGGATCAATGCCTTTGCCAATACTTCCATCTTCAGTATCACTTACTTCTACCGCGTAATCAAATGAAGAATTATCCCAATAGAATTTATTGTTGCCTTTGTACGTAATATTGATCGTTGGCAAATCATTTCCGGCAATGATTGCTACTTCGTGTGAGGCGCTCAATCCTGCCGGATCGGTTACGGTTAATGATGCCTTGTACGCTCCTGCTTTCTTATACACATACGTTGGATTCTTCTCTGCCGACTTCTCTCCATCACCAAACGTCCATTCATATTTTAATTCATCACCATCAAAGTCTTTCGATTCTTCTGCACTGAACTTCACGGCAAACGGAGTTTTACCAATCGTTTTATCAGTAGTGATCGCTGCCACTGGTACTCTATTCGCTGACGAATACGTCAGGTGAATCAATCGCGCATCCATGTTTTGGGCAAACCAGTTAGTCCCATACTCCAACGCATACATATCGCCTGAAGGGCCAAACACCACATCCACCAGGTTATTAAACATCATTCCGGGAAGGAATCGCTCCATGCGTACATAGTCTCCGTTCTCATTCAAGGTCACCGCCATCACCCAGCCTCTCATCCAGTCGTACGTAAATAACTTCTTATCGTAATACTCAGGGAATCGTTTCTCCGATTCAGGGAAATCGTTGAGATAGAATACCGGCCCGGCCATCGCATTGCGTCCGCCCTCACCTACCAAAGGAAACTCACTTGACGCAGCATACGGATACCAGTACATCGGTGGTGTGGCTTCCGGCAATTCCTTTGCTCCGGTATTATTCGGAGAAGTGTTCACTGGCTTCTTCGGATCAAACAACGCACCCGATTTATTGGTCGCATAATCATAATGGTTGTAGGGATAATTATTACCAATGAAGTAAGGCCATCCGTGATTACCTGCCTTGCGCGCCTGGTTTAGTTCATCATAACCGCGTGAACCAAAACCCACACTGTCTTTGCCTGCATCCGGACCAACATCTCCCCAATAAAGAAAACCGGTTTTTGAATCAACAGAAATCCGGAAGGGATTGCGTACACCCATCACATAGATCTCTGGTCTTCCCTGCGATGCATCGGTGAATAAATTTCCTTTCGGAATGGAATACGTTCCGTCATCTTCCGGTTTAATACGCAGGATCTTTCCTCTCAAATCATTGGTGTTCGATGCCGACTTCTGTGCATCCCATGCCGAGCGCCCTTTGCTTTCGTCCATCGGTCCGTAACCTGTCGCACGTGGACTCGTGTTATCTCCTACTGAAATATAAATCAACCGGTCCGGACCAAACTCTACCGATCCCGCAGAGTGACAACACTCATCACGTTGGGTCTTCACGGTGAGCATGATCTTTTCACTCGAGCGTTCCAGTGAATCAGCAATAAATGTAAATCGTGACAATCGTTGTATCGGTTCACTTCCTACGGGTGAGTAATACAAATAGATCCAATGATTGGTTGCATAATCCGGATCAACCGCCAGACCAAGCAATCCGTCTTCCAGTTCATGGAATACAGGAAAGGTAGTCACGAGCTTCACTTTGTTATCTGATTTCTTGAATAGTTTGATACCACCTCTCCGTTCAATGAACAACACATCTTCATTGGGAAGCATGTCGAGTTCCATGGGTTCATTGAGATTAAAATCAAGAACTATTTTCTGAAAACGATTGGCCTCCGGTGCCACCCGCGAGTTATTGTAATTCACTTCGGTACCAGGACCTGCCGCATACTCGATACCACCCCACAGCATCTGAACAAAGTCTTTATCGGTATAGCACTCATTGGTATGACCAAGGCCTGTGTACCACGCTCTTCCTCCGTCATAATCATGATACCACGCAATAGGATGTTTCTCTCCGTTCGTTCCACCCTGATACGACTTCTCATCGAGATTAAGCAACACGGTGAGATCCGGTTGAATGTCTTTATAATTATACCATTCGTCAGTTCGCTTCCAGGGATCAGGAAGATGCTTCGTTGACAAATGTGTTTTATCCACCACGTTCACTACCGCATCACGCACGTTGGGATCATTGGGATGACCATTGAAATACGCTCCTACCAATGCACCGTACCACGGCCATTCATATTCCGTATCCGCTGCAGCGTGAATCCCCACAAAGCCACCACCTGCCTGCACCCATCGGTTCATTTCCAGTTGCTGTGCATCATTCAGTACATCACCCGTAGTGCTGAGAAAGATGATCACATTGTATTTCTTTAATGTCTTCTCATTGAAGGAAGCAGCATCTTCGGTAGTGTCTACGGTAAAATCATGTTGCTTACCCAGTTCGCGAATGGCAGCGATCCCCGCAGGTATCGATTCATGCCGAAACGAAGCCGTCTTCGAGAATACCAGTACTTTAATTTCACGCGTGTCGCGGGTAAACCAGAAGTAAGCAGCAACGAGCACCAGCAGAATGCCGATCAAAACTTTATAACGTGTCTTCATATTTGTGTGAGCAAAGGTTAACACAATTTGACTACATTTGAGTCAATATGACTCAAATGTAAAATTAATTTGGTAATATGCAATCGGTTTCGTGGTACCCTTTATTTTTTAGTCATTCTGAGGGAGGAACGACTGAAGAATCTTTGTAAAGTGGATGCAACGAATGGAACCTACTGGTCCCGCGGGGTCTTACGCTTTTAGTTCCGAAGGAGGCGCGACTGAGGAATCGTTTTAGAATGTTACGAGATTCTTTCTTCGCAGATGTCTCCCGTTTCGGGGACTCTGCGAATGGGACAGCTGACAGAGTCCCTTGACAGGAGACTCTGCGAAGAAAACCAATAACAGTATTATCGTATGATTGAACGGATAAAAGAATACATCACCTCACTCGAACAGGACGGCATCCCCCAGCTCTCCGTCAACTGCGTGATCTTTGGCTTTCACGAAAAGAAACTGAAAGTCATCATCAACAAGATTGACATTGGTAGTCTTAATGGTCTAGCGGAGTCTTCCGCCTCGGACCTGCCTGCCAGTAGGCAGGGAACCACACGTAGTCAAATGGGGTCTCCTAATGGTCTCGCGGGGTCTTCCGCTTCGGAGACCCCGCGAAAGGAAATCTTAGTTCTC
>JBGATZ010000050.1:0-16108 GCA_044228905.1 Cyclobacteriaceae bacterium
TGCCGATTCATTTCCAAAATATTTGGTAGCCAGTTTATCGCTGATGAGCATTTTGCTTTTATCAGTTGCATTCAGGAAGCCTCCTTCCTTTAGCTCAAAGGAGAACATAGAAAAGAAGTCTGCATCTACAAATGATAACATCGTTCCAAACACCTCTGTGCCAATCCGGATACTTGTGCCCGAAGTATTATACCGTGTTACTTTATCTGCATCACCCACATTTTGTCTCACTACCTCGCCCAGCGGAACGGGCACGATGCCATACTCTGTTCTCTTATTCTGAAATTCTCTTTCAGAATTTATCCGGTAAATGGTCGCCCGGTTTGCATGATACTCATCAAACGTATTATTAAAATCATAATTGTAATAGCCAACAATACAGCTGGCGATGGCAATCCCCATTCCGAGGATGTTGATGAGAATGAATACTTTGTTTTTGAGCAGACTGCGAAGGGTGATCAGCAGGTAATTTTTAATCATAGCCGGGGTGTTTGGTTAATGTTACTAAGACTTGCGTTCAGCTACATGGGTTGCATGGCCGCCAACAATTATGCCATTGGACTAATCCTTTTTTCGAACAAGAATTATTGGTTATGGCTTTCATGAGTGTTCAGCAATGAACAGGTAGGTGTACGAATGAATTTGATTTTTTGTTGTAAGACACCCAGTTAACCGATGGCCCCTATGACTTATAAAACAAAAAGCTTCCTGATCTGGCGACCAGAAAGCTTCTCTTTAACCTAAACCTAAACTATGAAGAACGCATCAGAGCCTGTTGGCTTAAAGCTCTGAGATCTTGATAGAGACGTTAGTAGTAAGACGTTAGATATTAGTGTGTGCCTCTTACTTGCGACTAATATCTAACTACTAAAGTCTACTTACTAAATATGAAAATGTTCTTTGATGTTCTCCGTTACTACTTTACCGTCAAACAAGTTGATGATACGGTGTGCGTAGTTTGCATCGTACGGTGAGTGGGTTACCATTACGATAGTTGTTCCTTCTTCATTCAATTGAGAGAGAAGCTTCATTACTTCTTCACCATTTGCTGAATCCAGGTTACCTGTAGGCTCATCGGCAAGGATCACTCTTGGTTTTGCAACAATGGCACGGCTGATCGCCACACGCTGCTGCTGACCACCAGACAACTGCTGAGGGAAGTGATTTCTTCTGTGCATGATGTTCATGCGCTCCAATACTTCTTCCACTCTCTTTTTGCGTTCATCTGAGGGAACTTTCAGATAAAGCAATGGAAGCTCCACGTTTTCATACACTGTCAGTTCATCGATCAGGTTGAAGCTCTGGAATACGAAACCGATCGATCCTTTGCGAAGTTGTGCACGCTGACGCTCAGAGTATTTTGCTACTTCATGCTCTCCAAAGTGATATTCGCCATTAGACGGATTGTCTAGCAAGCCAAGAATATTCAACAATGTTGACTTTCCGCAACCTGATGGACCCATGATGGCCACAAATTCTCCGTCTTTTATTTCGAGGTTAATGCTGTTAAGCGCGGTGGTTTCCACTTCTTCTGTGGTGTACACTTTCTCGAGGTTTTTTAATTTAATCATGCCCATGCCTTTTGCAGTTTATGATGGTTAAAGATTGGATTTAGTTGTATGGGTTACTTTATTTTTTCTATTTAGTTACAGCTTCGTCTGGCAATTCTCTTCATTAGACGCCTAAGTTTTTAAATAGTTGCATTAATTGAGAAGTAAAACTTCGTTGTTTCCAAAATTCTCGTAGGAGGAAGTTACTACTCTGTCACCAGGTTTCAAACCTTCCAGTACTTCAAAATAGTCAGGACTCTTGCGGCCCAGCTTAATATCGCGTCTTACAGCACGATCTTCGCCATCCAGAACGAACACCCAGTTACCACCAGTGTCCTTATAAAATCCGCCTACAGGCAGCAGTAATTCTTCTGATGACTGACCCAACTCGATACGCATACGCAGCGACTGTCCTTTGCGAATTCCCTGTGGAGTTTCACCGTCAAAATTCATATCCACTTCAAAGCGACCCGCTGTAATCGTGGGATAGATATAAGTAATCACCAGATTATAGGTTTTGCCTGCTAGGTCTGTGGTGGCATGGAGACCAGTAGAGATACGTGGCAGGTACAATTCATCGATTGGAACACGTACTTTATATAATCCCAATACGTCAATAGAACCTAAGCTCTGACCAGTAGAGACGGCCTGACCAACTTCCCAGTGTGGAGTGGCAAGCTGACCATCTATTGGAGCCCGCAAGGTAAGGTTGTCCAGAATCTTTCCCAGACCATCAAGACTGACCATCATTTTCTGTTCAGATTCAGCGGTGAATTTCAACTGGCGAATGCGATCTGTAGAATCGTTCTTATACACTTCATAAGCAATCTTCATACGCTCTTTGTTGTACTTATAGTTTGCTTCCGTCTGTTCAAATTCCTGTCTGGAAATCAATTTCTTCTCATACAATTGTTTCTGACGCTTGTATTGTGGCTCAAGAATGTCCAACTGGTTCTGAACCGTAGCAATCAATTGGCGTTGGTCAAGGTCATTCCGCATGATGTTCACCTTGGTTTCACGGGCACGGTTAATACTTTCGTTGAAAGAAGCTTCCTGTTGCAATACCGTTAACTCACGATTGAGGTTGGTCAGCTCAAGAATTACATCGCCTTCTTTTACCATAGAACCGCTTTCGCGAACGATACGCTTGATATTTCCTCCTTCAATTGCATCAAGAAAAACAGTACGGGCAGGAGCCACAGTCCCGGTTTGAGGAATGGTTTCCTGAAAAATGCCCCGCTTCACTTCCGAAATGGTGATCTTCTCTTTTTCCACTTTCAGCTTGGAGCTCCGGTCAGCAAAAATAAATTGATACGCAATGAAGAGGATAAGGAGAGCCCCTCCACCCCAGGTTGCAATTTTCTTTACCGTCCATTTTTTCTTTGCGACTACCTTATCCATGAAAATAAAATGTTTTAAAATGTGTGTATACCCCATTGCCAACAAGTGTGCCAATGAGCAACAACCCGCTTTTTAATCCCCAATTGGCCATATTTTGATAAAAATCTCGTTCAGCACTGAACGGATCTGTCCGATACCGGACGAGAATGATCTATCTTTGATACACTAAAACCGCAATTTTGAGCGTATTCGCAATTTTCATCTTCGGCACTAACATTGCCCACTAGCGGACGGCACTGACCAATATCAATCACTATGTCTGAAAACAAACACGGAAAAATTCTTATCGTAGACGACAACGAAGACCTTCTAAAGGCTGCTAAAATGTTCCTGAAAAGGCATATCGCTCAGGTAGACGTTGAAAAAAATCCTGAGGCTATTCCTGCACTGATGTCTAATGAAGATTACGATGTCATCCTGCTGGATATGAATTTCACCAAGGATGTAAGCAGCGGCAGTGAAGGATATTATTGGCTTGAGAAAATTTTACAAATCGATCCTTCCGCTGTCGTGGTATTGATTACTGCTTATGGCGATATCCAGATGGCTGTAAAAGCAATCAAGGCCGGTGCTACTGACTTTGTATTAAAGCCTTGGGAAAATGAAAAGCTACTGGCTACTCTTTTTTCAGCAATGCGTCTTCGCGAGTCACTGGATGAAATTCAGACCCTGAAAATAAAAAATCAGGAGATCAATCAGGCCGTCAACGAAAAGTACAGCGACATCATCGGTCAGAGCTCTGCCATGCAACGCATCTTTCAGACTATCGATCGTGTGGCCCACACTGATGCGAATGTCTTAATCCTCGGAGAGAACGGTACAGGTAAAGAAGTACTCGCGCGTGCCATTCATCGTAATTCTGCCCGTAAGAATGAATCATTCGTGAGTGTGGATTTAGGTTCAATTACTGAAACGCTTTTTGAAAGCGAGCTCTTCGGGCATAAGAAAGGATCATTTACTGACGCAAAGGAGGATCGCCCGGGACGATTTGAATTGGCAAATGGAGGAACATTGTTTCTGGACGAAATAGGAAACTTGTCTATGCCACTGCAAGCCAAGCTATTAACGGTTTTACAAAACCGAAGAGTAAGCCGTGTAGGTGCAAACAAAGAAGTAGCCGTTGATATCCGCCTGATCTGTGCGACTAACATGCCGCTCTATGACATGGTGAAAGAAAACCGGTTTCGCCAGGATTTACTTTACCGGATCAATACAATAGAAATTGAAATCCCTTCACTACGTGACCGTATGGAAGACATTCCGTTGCTCGCCAATCATTTCTTAAAACAATACAGTACCCGTTACGATAAAAAAATCAATAAAATCAGCGAAGGAGCTTTGTCGCGTATGAATAAACATCCGTGGCCGGGCAACATTCGTGAATTACAGCACTCCATTGAAAGAGCAGTTATACTTAGTAATGCTTCAGTGCTGCAACCGGAAGACTTTAACTTCAGTCTAAATGCCGGAAAGGAAAGTGAGGCAGGCGGTCTGTCACTGGATCAGTTCAACCTGGACGAAGTGGAGAAACTGCTGATTCGCAAGGTGCTGAAAAAATACAATGGAAACATTACTCAGGCAGCTGCTGAACTGGGATTAACGCGATCTTCGTTGTATCGAAGACTGGAGAAGCACGGATTATGAATTAGCTGTTAGTTAATTGTTATTAGTAAATTCAGGCCCGATTGCAACTACTTTCAAATAACAATTAAATTTTAACTATTAACAATCCGTACTTTGGCTTTCAATGATTTTCGATTTCGTGTTGCATTTCGGGTAATTCTTATTGGTCTTACTATGGCTTTGCTGGTCTTTATGCTCAGCAGATCAAACATGATCTTTGCAGCAGGATTAACTGCATTTATCATTATAGGCCAGTTGATTGAATTATATCGTTACTCTTCACAAACCAATCGAAAGCTAACGCGGTTTCTGGAATCCGTTAAATACTCTGATTTTATCTCAGGATTTAATTCAGACAATAAACTCGGGAAGAACTTCAAGGATCTGAATGCTGCCTTCAATGAAGTATTGGAAGCTTTCAGAAAGGCGCGTTCGGAGAAAGAGGAACACTGGCAATATCTGAATACCGTAGTTCAACAGGTACGTACCGGGATTATTTCGTTTGATCCCGAAGGAAATGTTCAATTGATCAATGCGAACGCTAAAAAATTTCTGGGCACTCCAAACATTAAAAATATAGAGGAGTTGAAAGACATCAACCCCAAACTGCATCAGTCCTTGCTCGATACAGGTCCAGGAAAGAGCACACTATATAAAGGAGGAAACGAGTTGTTACTAACCATCCAGGCAACAGAGCTCCGAATACGCGGAAATGTGGTGAAGCTGCTTACCCTTCAGAACATTCAGACAGAATTACAGAAACAGGAACTGGAAGCATGGCAAAATCTAACAAGAGTATTGCGTCATGAGATCATGAACTCCATCACTCCTATTTCTTCACTTACTTCTACACTTAGAGAAATTTTAGATGTTGACCTGATCAAGAAAGAAAACGGTTATGAGCTTAAAGATGAAGGAGCTGACGACCTGAGAGAGGGGTTAAGCACTATTGAAAACCGAAGTAAGGGGACTCATCAAGTTCATTGACGCCTATCGGGAATACACTTCGCTCCCAATGCCGAAAATTAAAAACTATACGACTGAAAGACCTGATCGATCATGTCTCTCACTCATGCGGGTAGAGTTGAAACATCAGTTACGTTTGTTCCGTACTGTGAATCAGAATACCTGACCATTCAGGCAGATGAAGAGATGATTGAACAGGTGTTAATCAAACCTGGTAAAAAATGCAATAGAAGCATTAGCTGAACAACCCAACGGAAGGGTCGAACTAAATGGAAAATATGAAGACAACTCAGTGGTAATCGAAGTGATTGACAACGGGCCAGGCATCATCAAAGAAGCCATGGCTAAAGTCTTTATTCCTTTCTTCACCACAAAAAAGACAGGCTCAGGTATTGGTCTGAGCCTGTCTCGTCAAATCATGCAGATGCACAACGGCACCTTAACGGTCCATTCCGAACCGAATGTGAGAACTGAATTCGTTCTCCGGTTCTGATTATTTGCTTAGCGTATACGCTTCTACCGTGTTTGAAAAGAAGGTTGGTATAAAAAGCGTCTTACTCTTGATATCAAACTCAATATCAGCAGCACTGATCTTTTTGTCTTTTGTATCAAGTATTTTGGTAGACTCTCCTTTCGCGGTTACATAGTACACTTCTCCGTTCCAGTTGGAAACCATAAGTCTCCATTGCCGACAGGGACTACACCATCAGCTCCTTCAGGAAGCCGAATTGAACTTCACTAACTTCTTGTCTGCACTTAATTTATAATTGATACCTGTTCCAAAATCAACTACATATAGTTCATTGTCCAGAGCAAACAAACCGTTCACTCCTTGAATTCTGTGCTTTCAAAGTAAAGCTCAGCCTTATTGTTTTTTAACGTATAGATTTTTCCTGTTCCGGTATCAGAGACGTATACAGTTCCTTTTTTGTCAACCGTAATGTCGTTCAGGAATTTTGCTCCTTCTATTTCAACTTTTGCAGTGATTCTTCCGGAAGCCACATCGATTACTACTACGCGTGAAATGTCCGCCACATAGAGGTTCTCACACCAACAAGCCCAGACCTTTGAAAGCATCCAGGCCTGTTGCCCAGTTCAGGTTCTCAATTTTACCTGTTGCGCTCACCTTTGAAATAAATCCCTTACCGTCTTTTCCGTCTGGTGCCCCATCAATATTGGCTACATAAAGAACTTTACTGCCGGCATCAAACAAAACGGACTCAGGCACACGTAACAGTGTATCTGTTTTCCATTTGAAATCCAGTTTCTGAGCGAATGTATTAGAACAACTTAAAGAACGATAAACGACAACAACAATTTGAAAGTGTGTTTCATAAGATTGATTAAATAAAATAGTTAAAGGGTTTATTCTGGTCTGAAATTAATTCCGGAACCCGACATTAAAAACTCATCCACCTCTTTCACTGCTCAGCGCCAGTGATGTCGCGCAGGAAAAGAGCGTATGATGGCTTATATGGTTTGTATTTGAGCGGCATGTCTGCTTCTTCAGGAGTGTAGTCGCCCTTCTTTGCGTTGTACCTTTTACACGCTGTCACGAGATTGAGCCACGAATGCGGGCCTCCCTGCGAACTGGGCAACACGTGATCCAGCGTGAGTTCTCTTTTGGTGCCACAATATTGACATTCAAAATTGTCTCTCTTGAAAATATTCTGCCGGGTTAAATTCACTCCTTTGTATGGTGCGTGAACATAGCGATTAAGACGGATAACTGAAGGCATCGGGAATGAACGGGTATGAACGGATTTTATAACCGTTATGCAAAGGCGGATTACCTCACTTTTATTAAGGATGCACACCAGAATAAATGCACGTTCAATGGAGCAAACCATTAACGGACTGTAATCCTGATTGAGAACCAATACGCGGTTGTTCATGGAGGTTAAGATAAAACCAATCTTTGGCTTTTTCAAGGGAACCTCAACAACCTTAAGTAGTTAGGTCTACAAAATTCGTCTTAACTGCTGGAAAGAATGGGTGAAAATTTTCGTTTCAGAATTCAGAATGCCTTCTTCCATAAAGTGATCAATGCGAACCCTGCTGAACAATGAATAATCCGAATCCTCTTCGAGAATAATCCCAACGTGAATATCCTTTCTTCACTTGTCGCTAAAGAACGCACAGGTCACCTTCAACTTCAGCTATTGAAACCCTTGACCATTTTACCCTGATTGATCTGCTGACTGGCTTCTCTCTGTAGGGAATACCCGGCAATCTTAAACACCATTTGAGTAAAAGCAGGAGCATCAATACCAAAGGGGCTTTTGCCTCCCCATTGATACGGTGAATGGATATATCGTAGCGCAATGGATTTTACAAACTCAAATCTCTTCTTTAATGGGTGATTTCTTATTCATCGATAAACTTATAATTGCTCTTCCATTTTGAATAACTCAGAAGCTGATATCGGCACAATACTTCCCATCACAATGGAAAGTGGATTCTTCTTATATAAAATCCAGGAAGTGATCTCAGTTGTAATTTTAAAATCAGCAAGGTTAATCTGGTCAAAGTAATCTTTGCTGATGATATGGTGCTGCTTTGTCCAGCCAGTTTCTAAACTGATCAAAGGCAATACGGATATGTAACCATTTTTATCCTTTTGAATGAGATAACCCTCGCAATGATCACCAAAAAAGCATACCAGGCCACTTGCTCTGAAATGTCGCTGGCTTCTTTTCTCACTGATACTACAGCAAGACGACAAACCCCATAATCAATAACTTCCATTATCCGGTTTTAATACGACTTAGTTCGCGTTTTACGTCACGTCCCTCTTGATACTATTTTTTTATCGCGCGTTTTCTTTCCGCGGTTAGGGCTATCTCAATTAGCAAGCCACGGTCATTGATAAAAAGTCGTATTGGCACAAGCGTTAACCCTTTCTCTTCTATTTTTCCTTCCAGTTTCACCAATTCAGATCTTTTCATCAACAGTTTACGTTCACGTGCTGCTTCGTGATTATAAATATGTTCCTTGAGAATAGGGGTTGATATTTATGCCTTTGGCAAAAATCTCCTCATTATTAAAATAGCAATATCCGTCCTGAAGGTTCACTTTTCCCTCACGAATTGATTTTATTTTGCCCTTAAACAATTCTACTGCTACGAATTTATCAATGAACTCGTACTGAAAAGAGGCCTGCTTGTTCTTTATGTTGATATCTTTTGAAAATCGGTCCTTCGTCATGTCAATTGCTGCCTGGCAGCTCCTTTATAATTCTCGCAGTTTTAATTCAATAATATAAGCATTCAAGCCATCCGGAAAGAATTCAAACAATGGTTTTAAAAGTTAGTTCACCGAATAGCAAAATTAATCTGCCAATGGTCAGGTTGGCTAGCGGAGCGCCCTCAAGACCAACGAATTGCTGACGTTGAAATTTGTAATGCGCAGCCATGGCAATCATTCCTGCATTTATCTGTACAGTATTGAAACTCTGGTATAAAAATATTCCAGCGCATATCTGTTGCCATCTGGGCGTGACCTCTTCGCAAGCCTGGGTTCGCTGCTACACCACCCGCTATGGCAATGTTTTTAATGTTGGTTTGTTTACTGGCCTTCTTCAATTTCTGCAAAAGCATCCCTACCAGATTCTTCTGAAGACTCGCACAAATATCATTCAGGTTTTTGTCTATGAATTGCGGATCTTTTTCTTTCTCATCACGAAGGAAATACATGAATGAGGTTTTGATACCGCTGAATGAAAAGCTCAATCCAGGCATGATCGTTTCTGAAAAAGTAAATGCTTCCGGATTTCCCTGCTGTGCATATTTATCAATTAACGGACCACCCGGATAAGGTAGCCCCATGATTTTGGCGGCTTTATCAAATGCTTCCCCCACCGCATCGTCCTGCGTTTCACCAAGTACTTCCATTTCAAGGTGATCCTTTACCAGCACGATCTGAGTATGACCTCCACTTACCGTAAGGCAAAGAAAAGGAAATTCAGGCCGGGGTTCTTCAATGAAGTGAGCAAGGATATGTGCCTCCATGTGATTTACCTCGATCAATGGTTTGTCCAGTGCCATCGCCATTCCTTTGGCGAAAGACACTCCAACCAATAGTGATCCCATTAAACCAGGCCCCCGCGTAAAAGCAATGGCATCTATTTCTTTCGCGGAAATACCGGAAGTGGCTAAAGATTCGTTTACTACTTCAACGATGTTACGCTGATGAGCGCGTGAGGCCAGCTCGGGTACCACGCCTCCATATTTGTGGTGAATGGATTGCGAGGCTATAACATTATTAAGTACCTTGCCGTTCCTGATCACAGAAGCAGAAGTCTCATCGCATGAAGATTCAATGGCAAGGATAGTCGGGCTCATCGGCTGAAGAAATGAAGTGGCAAGTTATTAAAAATAGGACTCTTCTGTGGCTGCGGAAAATTCTTCTGTACGGGATTTTTACCGCGTTTTCAGTTACTGTCCTCTCCTTCCTCATTCTTCAGATCCCGGCCGTTCAGCAAAGCCTCATTTCGCGCTATCTCGGTAAGTTTGGTAAGCTCACAGACTTCAGGATAACAGTCAACTCATTTCATCTGGTGTGGTACGATCGGCTTACTTTGGATGGACTGAAAGTAATCGATCCGGGAGAGAATACACTGATTGATGCAAAGAAAATCAAAATCAATTTCAGCTTCTTCAGTCTGAACAAAAACGGAAATGTCAATATTGACGGAATCGAACTTGATGGGGCGGCTGTAAACCTGACCAAAATCACGGATACTGATTCAACGAGAGATCTGAATATCAACATACTCATTGAGCGTATCAATAAGCTTACTTCTACAGGCAAGGGCGGACCTTCTTCTGCAAAGGTTAATATCGGTGAGATTGTCATTTTCGATTCGCGATTCATTTATAACGACAACGATCGTGATTCCATTCCACAAGGTTTCGATTACTATCATTTCGATCTGGCGTTGCCTGAAGTTCAGGCTCAGGGCTTCAAGGTAATTGGTGACACCATTCAGTTCAATGTAGATGATTTCGGAGCCATTGACAAGGAAACGAATTTCGAAGTAAAACAATTAACCACCTTCTTCCGGATCTCACAGGGAGGAATGGAATTTCTGAATCTCAATCTTCAGGCCGGGTCGAGTGTAGTAACTGATACGTTGATTTTCAAGTTCAAGACTATGCTTGATCTGAACGACTTCAACACGAAAGTAAATATTGACGCACGCTTTAAAAATACCATTCTTAATCCCGAAGACCTTGCACTATTTGCACCGCAGGTAAGTGTGCTGAAACATCCTCTCCACCTTGAAGGAAACATCAAAGGCAAAGTAAATCGATTCAGTTATCGGAATATGCAGCTGAAAATGGGTAGTACATCATTAAGCGGCAGCCTGGATATGGACGGACTTCCAGCCATCAACGAAACATTCATTGACCTGAAACTGAAGCACGCTGATGTTGATATTAACGACATTGCTTTTGTTTTTCAGGATAAGATTTTTAAACAGTTAAAGCCTCTTGGAAAATTTAAACTCCAGGGAAATTTCACAGGGTTCTCCAATGACTTTGTGGCCAACGGAAAATTCGAAAACCGGCTGGGGCGAATTATATCTGATATCAACTTAAAAATACATGATGAGAGCGTAGAGAAATCGGTTTATGAAGGAAATGTTCAGTTGATTGATTTCAACCTTGGAGAATTTTTTAAAGACACTACTAATTTTCAACGTGTATCCCTGAAGGGACGAGTGAATGGAAGAGGGTTGAGCGAAAAGACTGCCGATTTCAAACTTGACGGTTCAATTTACTCCCTGGGGCTAAGGGGGTACAATTACACCAATATTACAACCAATGCACGATTTGCCTCATCATTGTTTAATGGAAAGTTAAACATTGAAGATCCCAACTTACAATTCACAATCGATGGATCTATTGATTTCAGAAAGGGACAGGAAACGGTTAATATCCTTGCAGAAATAGATACGGCCAATCTCCAAGCCAACGGACTAATGAAAGAACATTTTTTCATTCAAAGCAGACGTGGATATCAATACCAAAGGACTTCAAATCGATAGCATTGTGGGTGATGCACTTCTCAAAAATGTATGGCTGAATTATAAAAACGACACGTTAGCAATTGACTCGATAGACCTTGTATCCAACTTAAAAGAGAATTCCCGTCAGCTGGAGCTTCATAGTTCACTTGCTGACATTCAACTGGAGGGTAGCTACTCTTATACATCACTTTTCAGTGATATGAGAAATATATTTCATGAATTTTATATCAACATCATTAATGACAAAACAGCAATTCAGAATTATTATTCAAACAAGCCAAAGGTCAATGATCCATACGAAGCTAAGTTCCTGATCACTCTTCATGACATAAACCCCCTCATTAAACTGGTGGATGTAGACGCTTCCGTTGGGAAAGAAACAAAAATTGAAGGAAGTTTCTCAAATGGGATGACATCCATTTTCAAGGCCTATACACGCATCGATACCGCCCGGTTTATGACCCATTCCTTTTTCACCAGCGAAATAGAATTTAACGGATCTAAAATCAGAGACAGCACCACGGCACTTGCTTCTCTTACAGTCAATTCAGAAGAACAATTGCTATCTAAAAACATAAAGACAAAGAATCTGCTTCTGGAAGGAATCTGGAACAAAGATCATATTGATGTTAACCTGGATCTGGATCAGCGGGGAATGGACAATCAATTGCGTTTAAAATCAGAGATCGATTTTCTTAAAGACAGCACCCGGATTAAAATTCTTCCTTCAAGGATTCATTTATTAAATAAAGACTGGCTCGTTAGTCAAGCCAACTATACCATGATCAGCGGACGTGAATGGAGTGTTCATAATCTTGAATTCGATCATAAAAATGAATTCATCCGACTGAACGGAGCTATCTCGGAAAATCCTGAGCCTGTTTTAAATCTGGATATTTCTGATCTTGATATCAGCATCTTCAATACATTCAGCACAGAAAAATTCGGAGGTATCTTAAATGGAAAACTAACGGCTCGCGATCTTTATCATACATCCTTTCTTCAAAACGACATCACCCTCAAAGAATTTACTATCAACGATTTTCTTATAGGTGATATTACCGGATTAAATAAATGGGATGCTACGGAAAAGAAATTTAACATCAGTCTTTTTATCGACCGGTTGGGTCAACGAACAGCAAACATCAACGGATATTACGATCCCTCCAGAAACGTTGACCCGTTACAACTCAGCGCCAGATTTGATAAGGTAAATCTCAAGATTATTGAGCCGGTTTTAAAAGACATTTTCTCCAATATGGATGGAACATTAACCGGTACGTACGATGTTACAGGTACGTTTTCAGCGCCAAAAGTAAAGGGTGAAGGGAAAATAGAAGACGGCAAGATCATGATCAATTATCTGAAAACACTGTACACGTTCACCGGTACGCTGGCAATGACACCCAATCAAATTGTAATCAAAGATTTTGATCTGCTGGATGAGTTTAAAAACAAAGGAAGCCTGGATGGCTATGTGGCACATCGGAATTTCGGCACGTTCAGAATAAATCTCGATGGATCTTTTAGAAATTTCCAACTATTGAATACGACTGCCAAAGACAATGATCTCTTTTACGGTGAAGCTTATGGCTCGGGGAATATGAACATCTTTGGCCCCTCTACAAATTTAAAAATATCCGCTACTGCACGCACAGGAAAAAACACACGCGTATACATTCCCATCAGTGGTGCATCCAGTGTCGATAAAAAAGACTTCATCACTTTTGTAAACTTCAGAGACACGCTTATTGCAAAAACATTAAAGAAAAAGCTGGTAAAGAAAAAAGAGGCTTCCGGCATTACCCTTGATCTTAATATCGACATCACCCCGGATGCTTATGCCGAAATCATATTCGACATAAAAGCAGGAGATATTATCCGTGGTCGGGGCAATGGCGATATCAAACTACAACTCGATACAAAAGGAGAATTCAACATGTTCGGTGTCTTTGAATTTACGGAAGGAGCCTACAATTTTACATTGTACGACATCATCAACAAAGAATTCAGCGTGCGGCCAGGAGGTAGAATCTCCTGGTATGGTGATCCTTATCAGGGTCAAATGAATATCACTGCCAGTTATCGTCAGCTGGCCTCGTTTGCCCCAATTGTACCTGACCAGTCTACTTCAGTAATCTCTTCTCCGGGATTAAAGCGAAAGTACTCTGCTGAAGTATTACTTAAACTGGATGGACCAATGCTGTCTCCTCAAATCAATTTTGATATTGATGCCAAAGATCTGCCAACTAATATTGCGGTAGAGGGCGGAGCACCCGTAAATCTGTTCCTCGCCTTCAATGCGTTCAAAGCACGACTTGACGAACAGGAACTAAAACGGCAAGTATTCAGCTTGATTGTACTACGCAGATTCTCCCCTCCTAACGATTTTAACACGAGTGGTTCTTTGTATAATAGTGTGAGTGAGTTTCTTTCCAATCAATTAAGCTACTGGCTCACTCAGGTTGATCAAAATCTGGAGATTGATCTCGATCTTGGCACACTTGATCAGGAGGCATTCAACACTTTTCAATTGAGAATGTCTTACTCATTACTTGGCGGGCGATTACGCATCACCCGTGACGGAACGTTCAACAGTCAATATAGTCAATCAAACAGCAGCACGCTGGTGGGTGACTGGACCGTAGACTATCTGTTAACACCTGACGGTAAATTTAAGGTGAAAATGTATAGCCGATCTAATTACAACACCATCAATACTACATTAGGTACGCAGAATCCAATTACTACCGGTGTAAGTTTGATGTACACACAAAACTTCAATGAAATAAAAGATCTTCTTCGCTCTGCACGAGAAAGACGGAGAAGGGAAATGGAAGAAAAGAAACTGACTGAGAGCGAGGAAAAAGAAGGCGACCCGCCAACCGATGAAGATGGTAAGAACCAATAAGTTCATTATTTGCTTTTTGCTTCTCTTATCCGGGGTAACACTCCGGGCACAACGTATTGATTCAATAAACTCCTTCTCAAAAAAGAGATTCAATGCAATAGTTATTGGTGGTTCCGTTGCCTATACGGGTACAATGATTGCTTTGAATAGCGCGTGGTATTCAAAATCTGATCGGCAGGCTTTTCATTTTTTTAATGACGCGAACGAATGGAAACAGGTGGACAAAGCGGGGCATTTCTATTCTGCCTTTCAATTGAGCAGTATCGGGTCCCGGGTCTTAACGTGGTCGGGGGTTGATAAAAAAAAATCGGACTTAGCCGGAAGTATTACCAGTCTGGCAATCATGTCGTCCATTGAAGTGTTTGATGGATTCTCTGCATCTTATGGAGCATCATTCTCTGATCTTGCGGCAAACGCTGTGGGCTCTACCTTCTATTGGGGTCAGCAGAGATTATGGAATGAAATTCGCATTTATCCGAAGTATTCCTTTCACCGAACCAATTTTGCTGCACAGCGCCCCAATGTATTGGGCAACGGGTTGAATGAAGAATTCCTCAAAGATTACAATGGCCAAACATACTGGCTGTCGGTAGACGCAGATAAATTTTTCAGGTTTCCAAAGTGGATCAATCTGGCAGTGGGTTATGGTGCACAGGAAATGATTTACTCCAATTCATCCGCCAACAAAGCCATCGGCCTTCAACCTTATCGCCAATACTATCTAAGCATAGATTTTGATCTTACCGCAATTAAAACCAAATCCAAATTCATTAATTCTCTCCTCTACTTTGCCAATATGATCAAACTCCCCGCTCCTGCACTGGAATTTTCAAAGCATGGAGTCAAGGCACATCCGTTTTATTTCTAATTTTTAAAATTTTAATTCTGACGAGGGTCTGACGATAGGACATATTTTTATACCTTAGAAAACCTAATCACATTCCCATGGACTTGAATGCATTTATCCGATCTTATGCTGACGAAATCAACGGACAGTATATGGAGTATGATCCCAACCACTCCATCATTATCGTTCCTGTTTCTGGCGGCCGGGCTCAAACAGTTTTGGGAAATGTGCGTACTAATCAGCTCTACAATAGAAAACTGATAACGTTCTCTTCAAAGGTCTGTTCTTTTTCACCTGAAATTGATTTGAAAACATTACTGGAGCAAACGGCTTTCTTTAATTATTGCCGTTTCACAATTAATGAAAGTCATCTGCAGGTAGAAGCAGTAGCCGCCTTTGAAAATATCTCTGAAGCGACAGTAAAAGAAATGATCCAGGAGGTTGCGAATCTGGCCGATCAGTTTGAATTAAAACTTACGGGTGTAGATGTGAACTAAACTCTGGTAATTAATATCACAGATCTTAGTATTTCATTTTTAGTACCTTTGTGCTGCAAGCCGTCTTATCGCTCTGATTGCAAAGTCAGGGAGGAAAGTCCGGGCAACACAGAGCATCGTACTTCCTAACGGGAAGGTCCTGACGCTAAAGGTCAGGAACAGAGAGTGCCACAGAAAACAAACTACCTCGAAAGAGTTTCTCTTTAGTGGAAAAGGTGAAAAGGCGGGGTAAAAGCCCACCGGGCCAGTGGTAACATTGGTTGCATGGTAAACCTTACG
>JBGATZ010000051.1:0-16152 GCA_044228905.1 Cyclobacteriaceae bacterium
GCGACCCCGATTACATTTACATGCTGTTTAGCTTAGGCGACTTCTACCTTGCAACCGGTTTGTACCAGGAGGCAGGTGATACTTACTACTCCGGCATGAAAATCCTGAATGAATTCAAAACTCCCGCCAATGCCAAAGACAATGATGAACAATATTTTAATCTGGCAGTCAAGCTGGCAAATGTGTATGTGAAGCAGGAATACTTCAGAGATGCTGAAAAACTCTATAGCGATGTTATGCAATATAAACGAGATCGCTATGGAGAAAAGAGTCTTGCGTATGCGCAGGCATCAACTTTCTTGGCTGATCTTTATCAACGAACAAGATTTTTTGCTTTGTCGGCAAGTATCTATGAAGATGCGATGCCTGTAATTAAAAAGGAGGCAGGAGAGCAATCGCCTATGTATATCAATAATGCCCGTACATTGGCGAATATTCAGCTGCTGATTGGTAATTATAATGAAGCAGAATTACCCTATCTGACGGCAAAAGCTTTCTACAAGGAGCGACTGGGAGTGAAGAGTGATCAGTATCTCGGAATATTGTCCGATCTGGGGATGCTTTATACCTATTCGAAACAATGGGCAAAAGGTGATGCTGTCTACAACGAACAGATCAACTACCTGATGGACCGGGTGAAGAATGTTTTTCCTTCAATGAGTGAGAAGGAAAAAACTGCATTTTACTCTTTGGCGCAATCTCAATTTAATACATATAACGTTTTTGCTATTCAGCAGTTGAAGAATAACGCGGCTGAAGCTTCAGAAATGTATAACCACCAACTTGTTTCTAAAGCATTGTTGTTTAAAGCGAACGATAAAGTGAGGCGAACAGTAATGAATAGTAAAGACGATGAGCTGAAAGGCTTATTTGCGGATTGGCAGATTTCCAAAGAGCAGCTTTCTAAGATTTACCAGCTAAGTCCGGAAGAGAAGAAAGCCAACAATATTGATGAACAACAAATTGAACGGAAACTGAATGACCTCGAAAAAGAATTGACAAAAAGATCGCAACTGTTTGCAGATATGATGACTGAAGTCCCGGATTGGAAGGCCGTTCGGAATAAACTGAAGCCGGGGGAAGCAGCTATAGAAATCGTGCGTGTAATCGAAGCATTACCAGAATATACTTTTTCCTATATAGGCAAGGGCATCTCTTATGATACACTGGATAAGGAAGGATATGCACGCGTAAGTGATCTGCCGGATCGTAGTGCTGCTACCAAAGCAGGAGTACGGGTGGGAGAAACGTTACTTGAAATTAATGGTACCTCGACAAAAGGAAAAAGCCTTGATGAGCTTGGTGTATTGATGAAGATCTCTCCTGCAAAATTTGTTTTCAGAAAGAAGAACAGTAAGACTACCTATACTCTTTCATTGCGCAATGATTCGGTCTTCTATCGTACATATCCCAAGAAGATTCGCTATGCTGCATTGATTGTTACTCCGCAAACAACCAGTCAACCGGATTATGTTCTTCTAGCCAATGGAGATGATCTCGAAGGAAAATATGTGAAGTTCTATAAGAATGCAATCAGACAACAGTTGGAAGATAACTATTCCTATCGCTACTTCTGGCAACCAATCCAGAAATCGTTATCAGGAATTACGAAAGTGTATTTTTCACCCGATGGTGTTTATAATTCAATTAATCCAAATACTTTATATAACACAGAAACCAGACGTTTTGTTTTAAATGATTTGGAGTTGGTTCAGGTGAGTAATACCGCTGATATTCTGAGCCCGGTTTCATCTTCGCCTTCACGTAAAGCAATATTGGTTGGATTTCCCGACTACAACCGATTGCCAGTAATAAAATCAGGCGCCAGCAATGATAACGATGGAAAGGAATATATGTTATTGAAGAGTGATTCGTCACAGCGATTCTTCAGCGGAGATAAAGTTACAGAATTGCCTGGAACCAAAACGGAGGTGAACACGATAGAATCGTTGTTGAATGCAGGCAAAATGGAGACTTCAAAGTATATTCTGAATGACGCATCGGAAGAGAAACTTAAGGCAATCCAATCACCCAAAGTGTTGCACATTGCAACGCATGGTTTTTTTCTTGACGAGATTCCCAAAGATGATCAGGACAGCAGAGGAGTGACGGGTGTTTCAAATTCAAGATTGATGGAAAATCCGTTATTACGTTCCGGCTTGTTACTTGCCGGTGCAGGCAAGACGATTAGTGAAGGGCATACGGGCATGCAATCCGAAGATGGAATTCTTACCGCCTATGAAGCAATGAACTTAAACTTAAATCAAACGGATTTAGTGGTGTTGTCAGCTTGTGAAACAGGATTGGGAAAAATACAAACCGGAGAGGGAGTGTATGGATTGCAGCGTGCATTCAGAGCAGCCGGTGCACAATCGGTATTGATGTCGTTGTGGAAAGTGGATGACCAGGCTACTCAACAGCTAATGACCGGTTTTTATACTCAATGGATGAAGCAGGGTGATAAGTTGAATTCATTCAGGGCAGCTCAGTTGAAATTGAGAGAGCAGTTTCCTCATCCGTACTACTGGGGAGCTTTTGTAATGACCGGACATTAATTTGAAGATTTGATAATTTATTAAGTTAAAATTGTCAATAGTGCTTTAGTACCATTTTAAAATTTTCAGGTTAATTTATTTACTAATTACACCACGTTTTCCGATTTCAATTACTTCCATGTTTTCAATTTTACTATTATTGATGTCGAAACGCACTAATGTTTTGATAGCGTGAAATCCATGATTGCCGGCCGCACCCGGATTGAGGTAAAGCATGTTGTTGAATGAAGGATCTTTCTTTATTCGAAGAATATGAGAATGTCCACAAATGAAAATATCAGGTGCTTTGACTTTTAACAACTTTTTAACTCTCGGATTGTAATTCGGTGGAGCTCCTCCAATGTGCGTCATCCAAATGGTAAGCCCTTCGCAATTCCACCAGAGATCTTCAGGAAAACGAACTTGTAAATCTTTGTTATCGATGTTTCCGTATACGGCACGTAATGGTTTAAATTTTTCCAATTCATTTACCACCTGTGGTTCTCCAATATCACCGCCATGCCATATTTCGTCCACGTTTTTGAAATGCTCATAGACTTTTGCATCGAGAAAGCTATGAGTGTCGGACAGTAATCCTATTTTCATTTAATATTGTGTTGCTATAAAATTTAAAGATAAGATTGAGCGGTGACTTATTTAACTAAACTATATTTTCTCATTTTTCTTTTTCCGCTTGCTTCTGCAGCCTTTGATCAGGATACTCTTGCGATTAATCTTGCAAAAGTAAGCGGTGCGGAAAAAGCGAAGCTCCTGAATTTATATACGGAAAAACTGATTGCCCTCTCGGATAGCCGGGCTGAAGAACTGGCTCTTGAAGCTGTTACGTTTTGCGAGAACCTCAACAATAGAAAAGAACTCGCAAAGGCATACAAACACCTGAGCACTGTTTATAGAAGTAAAAGTGAATACGCGAAGGCCATAGAATTACTACAAAAGGGATTTGTAATCGCAGAAGAGGAGCAGGAATTTGAACTGGCTGGCGGTATTGCTCTTAACCTGGGTTCGTCTTTCTTCCGATCGAATAATGATGGTAAGGCACTGGATAGTTATTTGAAGAGCTTATCCAGCTATGAGAAAGCAAATTCTGAAAAAGGAAAAGCAAAGGCGTTATCAGGGATAAGTCTCATCTATATGAATGAGAAGAAATTTAAAGAAGCGCTTGAGATTGACTTTAGAGTACTTGCAATTTTTGATTCCCTGAAGGATGAGAAGGAGATTAGTCGGATGTATAATGTAATTGCTAATGTATATGATGAGATGAAATCCTATGATCTGGCCATTGATTACTATCAACGTGCATTAAAAAGATGGGAAGCAGCGGGTAATCAAAGTGGTATCGGATCAGCGTGGCTGAGCATCGGAGATGTTTACCGGAAACAAAAGCAATGGGATAAGGCGGAAGAATTTTTATTGAAATCTCTTCCACTTATACTGGCATCGGGAAATGCTACTCAGAATGAAGCATACTGTTACTCTTTCCTGGCCGAAGTAATGGAAGCAAAAGGAAAGGAGGACAAGGCACTTGATTATTACCTGCGCTCGGTAAAACTGGCAAAAAAATTGGGAATGCTTAAGATGTTGAGCACAACCTATCACGATCTCTCTGACTGGCATGAACGGAAGGGAGATTATAAAACGGCACTGGCGTATCATGATCTTCATGTTACTTACTATGATAGTGTTTATAGCGCAGAAAAAGATAAAATAATTAATGAGTTGGAAGCGCGCTTTGAAAGCACTCAGAAGGAAAAGGAAATTGTATTGCTCAAAAACGAGCGGACAATCACCCGGATTTATTGGATTGCAGGAGTATCTCTGGCACTATTTGTAACAGTGATTGTGTTTCTGATTATTAACCGTAAGCGACTTCGCGCAAAAAAGGACGCGATTCTCTCTATTCAACAGCAAAAGTTATTGGAGGTGGAATTGAACAATAAGCAGTTGCTGGAAGATCAGCTGCATGAGAAAATAGAATTCAATAACCGGTCATTGACAGCGTATACCCTTAACCTCATTCATAAGAACGAGATGCTGGAGGATATTAAAGTGCAAGTGGAGATTATGAAACGCTCGCCTGATGCAGAGCTTCCTTCACGATTACAGAATCTATTGAAAACTGTCAACTACAGTATTCATCTTGATAAAGACTGGGAAAATTTCAAATTCCATTTTGAGCAAGTGCACCAGGGTTTTTTCGACAAAGTGAAAGCTGCTTTCCCTGATTTAACGATGAATGACCTCTTCCTCTGTTCACTGATCCGCCTGAATCTGGAGACTAAACAGATCGCTACATTGATGGATATCTCAGCTGATAGTGCCAAAGTGTCGCGTTCACGATTGCGCAAGAAACTTAATCTTGCAACAGAACAAAATCTGGTTGAATTTCTGAACACGTTTTAAATCGCTTCATTCGTACTTGTTAATCTCAAGTTAACGTCCCTTTTCACCTCAGATTAACCTCCTTTCCTGCCTTCGGTTGGGTGACGGGCCTATTTTCGTCTGTGAAACGATTTGACCCCAAGTTCCTATGAAAAGACTTTTTACTGTCTTAGTGGCAGCTATTCTTCTGGCTTGCCTCTCCTCCTGTGGCTCCACCTATATGTGCCCAACCTATTCAACTATCAAGAACAACCAGAAACAGTCAATGGCATTTGGCAAGCCAATGCACTCAGCATTCTGAATTAATTAAAGACTTTAACACCGATTATGCATCATACATTTTTACGATTTTCACGTCCGCTATTTTTATTGATTCTCTGCCTTCCACTTACTTCCTATGCTCCTGTTTCGGAGAAAGAAGAGAAAGCGTTAGGTAATCCAATCCTGTTTGTAACGCTGCAACCCGGCTTCGATTTCATGTATCAGTTAAACACGTTTGCCAATCATACTTCTTCATGGGGTGCAGCACCAAGAGGTAGTGATCTGTGGATCCTATATCCGGATGGTTCAATGCGCAATCTTACCAGAGAAGCTGGCTTTGGAGAAGTAGATGAAAATATACAAGCCGAGAAAGCAATCGCTGTGCGACAACCCACTGTGCATTGGGATGGAAACAAAGCAGTGTTCTCTATGATTGTAGGAGGACCGAAGAAGAAATTTGATGTGAGTTATGCAAAGAACCACTGGCAGATATATGAAGTAACCGGATTGGCAAAAGGAGAAACTGCAGTAATCACTAAAGTAGCCAACCAACCAGATTATAATAATGTCTCTCCGGTGTATAGCACTGATGATCAGATCCTGTTTACTTCAGACAAGCCGTGGTTTAACATGAATCATACGTATCCATTAAGAGATGAATATGAATCTACAGAAACCGTATCCGGAATATTCAAGCTCAACCCAATATCAGGATCCTTGAAAATGATTGAGGCGGCACCGAGTGGTGCGTTTGATTTGTTTGTGGATAGCTTCGGAAGATTACTTTTTACAAAATGGGATCACTTGAAGCGAGATCAACAGGCAGATCTTGAACGCTATGGCGATACTAGTTATGGCTCCGTAGATATTGCTGATGAATCTGCCGGAGCAGGGATAAAAGTTTATCCGCAAACACAAAACGGTAAACCCATTGCCGATTCGCGGGGGGTGCTTTATGATTTGTTCCCGGAAGCGCGTCATGAAAAAGATCCAACCCGTGACCCCAATGAGCCGCTTCACGATTTCAATCAATTCATGATTTGGGAGATCAATGAAGACGGAAGTAACGAGCAGGTAATCAATCACGCAGGTCGTGATGAGTTTGGAGGTACATTTATGTTTGGATCGAAGATCGATGACCCCAATCTCGATTACGCATTCACCAATTTTTCGGCAAATAAAATCAGAAACACGTTTGGTTCGGATGCAGGACTTTTTCAGGTTAAAGAGCACCCTAACAAGCCAGGAACTTACTTCGCCACGTATGCTCACGAGTTTGGTCGTAATGCATCCGGAAGGACAATTGAGTTCTCACTACCTCCGGGAACTAACCCTGAGACCATGAACATGATCGACTGGACCAATCCTAAGCTGGATGATGATCCTTACGGAGATAAACCAGCAACTTCAGATATGACGGGACATTATCGTAACCCATTAATGCTGGAGAATGAGACTATGCTGGTAACACATGATCCTGAGTATCGGTTAGGTAACAAAAAGGCAACGGTTTATAATTTTCGTATCAAGCCATTGATCAAACGGTTTCCGGATAAAGCGTCAAGCACGGAGCACATCACTGGTGATCCGTTAACCGGTGCAGGCATTAAAAGAAAGTTGCAGTATTGGGATGATGGTGACTTCGTTACTTACGAAGGATTGATGAATGAGGTGGATATGGTTGAGGTCAGGCCCAGAACAAGATCTGTAGCAAGAAAGAGTGTCATTGAACCCGTTGAGAAATCCGTATTGGATGAAGAAGGTGTGGATGAAGAAGAGTTAAGAAAATGGTTGGTGGATAATAATATGTCACTGATCGTTTCGCGTAACCTTACGCTACGTGATCGTGCGGATGTACATCAGCCTTACAATCTACGTGTGCCAGGAGGTGTATCGAGTACACCTACTTCGGGAAAAGTGTATGACATCTCTCACTTTCAGATTTTTCAGGCGGATCTTACCCGCGCTTATAAAGAATACAAAGCAGAGACACTTCAGCCAGGCCGTAGAGTATTTGCGAAACCACTGCATAATTCTGAGCAACATCCGAATGTTACTAAATCGAATGTAGCTAACCCTGCCGGTCCATTGGGAAGTGTGAAGATTGGACTGGATGGTTCGATGGCAGCCTTCGTTCCCTCTGGTCGTCCATTGACGTGGCAAACAACAAATGACAGCGGTAAGGGGATTGTTCGGGAGCGTAACTGGCTCACATTTGCTCCTGGTGAAATCAGAACGTGTACTAATTGTCATGGCTTGAATTCGAAAACCCATGCTGGTTTGAATGCACCTGAAAATAAACCGGAAGCATTACGTGAGCTCATGAAACTCTGGAAGGCGGGTGGCAATGGTGAAGATGTAATTACTGGTATTAATGAAACGGTGAATGCCGGATTTTCTTTATCTCAAAACTATCCTAATCCTTTCATGGGCAATACGCAGATTGAATACACACTACCTAAGAGTGCGTGGGTAGTGATCAGGATTTATGATGCATTGGGTAATGAAGTAAGCACTTTGGTGAACGAAGAACAGGAGAAAGGAGTGAAGCGGATCAACTGGAACGGAACTTCTCTTGCCGGACTTCCACTCAGTAAAGGCATGTACATCTATACCATTCATGCCGGTCAATTCACCTCTTCTAAAAAGATGTTGTTGATCAAATAGAGAACAAATTTAAAAGCGAACTTTTCATGATCGAATATATTACCTCAAAAATTAACCCCCGATGTCGTCAAATAGGGCAACATTTTTTTGTTGCCCTGATGACTTTGTTCCTTGTTTCCTCTTGTCAGAAAGACGAAGCAGTGCCGGATGAATCCACGTTGCTTTCGCAAACACAAGGAGCGTGGAAAGTAGATCAAGTCACCCTGGATGATAAAGATGTTACGGTTTCTTATCAATCACTGATTCTTCATTTTGACGAGGCGGGAAGTTTTTCGTGTGAACATGCGATGCCTCAGGTATGGCCGGCTTCGGCCACGTTCTCTTCTGTATTTGCTGATAACGAATGGATATTAACACGCAACGACAAGCTTGAAATTAAACTGAGCGTACTCGCAGACACCAATCAATTGAAGCTGATTTTTTTCTGGCCTGGCCGCTCTCCTGGTGGAAGATTTGGGGGTGTCACAGGACAATATGAATTTACATTTTCCAAAATCTAATCAGAGTTTTTAGTGGGCTGAAGTACTCTTTAATTGAAAGCGCATGCAGGATAAATCAAATTTTGATGATCATGTCAACGGCACTCAAAGGGTGACGGAGTTGGAGAAATACATGTCGCTGATCAGTACACTCAAAGGACAAGAAGAGTTTTTGCTGGATGAGAACGGAATAATTATCAGTACAAACCTGGAAGCTGTAAATATCACTGGTTATGAAGAGTTTGAAGTAATTGGTGAACACTTCAAACTTTTTTATTCCAGCGAAGAAAAAGAAAAGGCACAGGAGGATTTACAGAATGCAATAGTGCTGGGCCAAAATATTATCAGCGGGTTTCGTGTAAAAAAAAGAGGTAGTTCATTTTGGGCCAAAATCAAAATCAAACACCTTACTGATCACTCCTCGCGTGCGGCATTTAAAGTTTCTCTTCAGGATGCTACTCATCGTGCACTTTCTGATTTGCGTGTACAAACGGTAAGAGAAGAGTACCTGACTATTTTTAATAATCCATTTGTGGGGTCGTTCAAATTCCGGTTGAATGATTTCCGGTTGTTGATGTGGAATAAAAAAGCGGAAGAAATCACAGGACGTTCAGATGCAAGCGATATATTCTTTAATCAATTGTTTGCTAATCAAACGGATTTTGATCAATTCCTGAATCAACTCAAAACAGAAAAGAAAGTTGAGGGCCAAAAATTTAGAATTGAAAACAATAATCGTTCAGGTGAATCATGGGTGATGATCAGCGCGCGTCATTTTGGGCCACAGGGGTTTGCTGAAGGCATTCTCTTAGATATCACAGAGCAACATAATCAGATGATTGAGCTTCAGCGGGTCAATGCTGAACTGGATAATTTCACTTACCATGCATCGCATGACTTGCGTGCCCCTTTAACAACTATTCTTGGATTGGTCAATCTGGGGATGATGGAAAAGGAGGCTAACAATGTTCAGGCCTATCTTGAGATGATCAGAGGCAGAATTTCTCACATGGACGTTCTTCTTAAGGATTTGATCTCTGTGTCTTATAACAATAAGAAGGAGATCAGTAACGAACCGTTCCTGTTTCAGGAAGAAGTAAAAGATATTATTAAAGATTATGATACCCAGGGGAGCAGGTGTCGTGCATATGTTGAGGTGATACAAGAAGAAGAGTTTGTTACTGATGGGATTCGGATGCGAACGATTCTTCGGAATTTAATCTCCAATGCATTTAAGTATTATAATCCCGAATTAGAATCTCCATTTGTGAAGATACAAGTGTGTGTTGAAAAAAGACGTGCAGCCATTCAACTTATCGATAACGGAATAGGAATAGAGTGGTCACATAAAGAGAGAGTGTACGACATGTTCTATCGTGCCACTTCGCGTTCCACCGGAACGGGGCTGGGACTTTATATCGTTAAATCAATGATTGATAAGTTGAACGGACACATTTCGCTGGAGTCCACTTTTGGCTACGGAACAACACTGGGTGTCTATCTAATCAATCAGACAAAGCGAAAGGCAAAATTTTGCGTACAGCCTGATTAAAGTAATTGAGAAGACTTAATCTTATTTCTCTTTTATTCATAACGCAAAGAATCCACCAGGGTTGGTTAAAGCAGCTTTAAGGCTTTGAAGCTTACTGTGAGGAATGCAATAAGAAATGAGCTACTTCCCGCCAAGGCGAATACGCTCCACCCTAATGGTATTCGATAAGCAAAATCTCTCAACCAGAGATCAGAAGCGTACCAACCAACTGGTGCTGCAATAGCAAATGCAAGAGCGACCAATATTAAAAACTCCTTCGATAGTAAATAGATGATGTGATTCACTGTAGCGCCTAATACTTTGCGGATTCCGATTTCCTTTGTTCGCTGAGCCGCGGTATACGAAGCAAGTCCCAATAGACCAAGACAGGAAATGAAAATAGTAAGACCTGTTGCTATGCCTGATAGTTTAGCCATTCTTTTTTCAGATGCATAAAACTTATTGATTGTATCATCTACGAAATGGTACTCCAGTATTTCGTCCGGATAAATCTTCTTGTATGCAGTGGAAAGTTGCAGGAGGGTTTGCTCCATGTTTTGATTCACCTCATTGCCCGCAAGCCTTATGGAGAACCCGGTTCCCCTATTCGTATATCTATAATAGAGCGGTTCAATGACGTGATGTAACGACTGAAAATGAAAATCTTCCATGACCCCTGCGATCGTATATTGCCTGTCTTTTCCTGCTGATACCGTTTCTCCCACCAGCAAAGAAGGATCTGTTATTCCCAGTTTAGTGCAGAAAGCTCTGTTCACGAGAATCTCGTTGGAATCTTCAATCGGTTTTATTCGTTGTCCGGCAATAATTTTCAGATCGTATAAGGAGAGATAAGTAGTGTCACCATGACGGATATGCACGTTCAAAGGAATATCTACTGAATCCTTCTTATAGGTAAATGTGCTGGTACTATAACCACTGCGCGCAGGAGGGGAATCGTTTCGGCTGATCATGGATATGCCAGCAACCTTGTCCAGTTCATTATGAAGGAGATTTACTTTTTTTGAATCTTCCCACCACGGAGTTGAAAATGTAATTATCGCATCTCTTACGAAGCCGGGGTTTTTGTTAATCATAAAGCTGATTTGTAATCCAACAACTAAAGTACCGACCATGAGCACCTGTGAAAAGGAAAATTGAAATACGGTTAGGATTTTTCGGAGCAGCCCGGATCGGGAATCACGATTTGTGCTTTTGAAGGCTTCGACTGGCTGGTAAGAGGATAGAACCAAAGCGGGGTACACCCCTGATAATAATGAGACTACCAGTATAATGATCAGAAAGAATGCAATTGTAAATGGATCGATCCAGTTTAGAATTATATTCTTTGGAAAAAACTCGTTAAAGAATTTGAAAGTAGTGGACGCTAATGGTATTGCCAATAGTACAGAGAGGGTAGTCAACACTGAGCTTTCAAGTAAAAAATGAGTGATCAGGCTTGAACGTGTTCCGCCCATTACTTTGCGAAGTCCTACTTCTTTTGCTCTTTTAACGGACTGCGCAGTTTCCAGGTTTATGAAATTAATGGCAGCAATCGCCAGAAGAAGAAACGCTACAATCATCAATGTTCTTAATGTATTTAGATCAGCAGCACTTGTTCCGCTATCAAATGTGCCCAATTCAATATTATAATGAAGTTCGCTCAATGGTTGCAGGTGATAATTTGCCTTCCAGCTGGTGTCTTTATTTTCTTCGCTGTATTTTTTGTCAAGGATTGAGAGCTGAGTTTTGATTCTTTCCACATCGGTGCCTTGAGATAATTTGATAAAACACTGGGAGTTGCTGTCAGTGTTTGTCCACTCAGGTGAATAATTTTCTTTTAACCAGCTCTTCTCGATTGTACTGTAAGAAATAAAATCTTTAAAGAAAAGGTCGGTTTGTTGGGTAACCGTTTTGACTATGCCCGCAACAGTTACCTCCAGCGAATCGCTGTAGATAATCTGCTGTCCGATTACTTTGTCGGGCTGTGCGGTTCCGAAATAGTGAATGGCTTTATCTTCGGTCAGCACCACACGAAACGGTTGCTTCAATGACTCAGGTGAGCCAGCCACCCATTCATAGAAATTGAAAACAGTAAAGTACTCCGGTTCTGCAATGATTAAATCTTCCTGCCGGGGCAGGTGTTCTTTTTCGCCCTTTGTATCTAATTCTACTTTTCCACCGTAAAGATGGAAATGAGCTACCGTTTCAATACCGGTAAATTCTTCGCGTAGTGCGGGTGGAACAGCATTAGATACTCCGGAATTTTTTGCACTGAAAACTCCACTGAATTCGCTATAGATTCTATAGATGCGATCTCCGTCTTTATGAAAATGATCGAACCCTAATTCATATCGGGCCAAAAGGAAAATGATAAGACATCCGGCAACACCAACAGAAAGTCCGCTGATTTTAATAAAGGAGTTGAGCGGACTCTTGACCAGGTTGCGAAATGCGATCAGAAAGTAATTGCGCAGCATAAGGGTTGGTTAAGGGATAAGCTAAAGTAATAATTTGTTCGCCCAATTCTTCATAAAAGCAAAGAACGATCGCAGGAAAATCTCGTGTAAGAGACCTACAGTGTAGGCTCTTAAAGGTTACAGAATTCTTACTGATGGCAATAAAATTTTGCTTTTAAAAATGTATCTATGCATAGATTCCAAAACCTATGCGCAAATACCTGGGCGTACTCTATGTACAAGTAATCATCGGCATTTTACTCGGAGGCATTGTCGGCTATTATTTTCCCTCTTTTAATCCTACTGCAAAACTGATCAGCGAAACATTCATTAACCTGATCAAAATGCTCATCACACCTATTATTTTCCTGACGGTGGTGCTTGGCATAGCCGGTGTAGGCGATATGAAAAAATTTGGCAGGGTAGGAGGTAAAGGGCTTTTGTACTTCGAAGTGGTGACCACTTTAGCATTAGTCATTGGATTATTTGTGGCCAATTTTATCCAGCCGGGCAAAGGAATAGCCACCGATCACCTGGATGTTTCTCAAACTGCAAAATATGCTGAGCAAGCAGAAGGGATGAATTGGTCTGAGTTCTTTACACATATTATTCCTTCCAATCTTTTCAAAGCTTTCGCTGAAGGAGATATTCTGCAGGTATTATTCTTCAGCGTATTATTTGGAATCGCGTTGTCGCGCATTGAACTAATCACTCCTGGTCTTACGACTACCTTGACAAAATTTTCAAAAGTATTCTTTCAGATCATGAACATGGTGATGCGTGTGGCACCTATTGGCGCATTTGGAGGGATTGCATTTACCGTTGGGAAGTATGGATTGCACACTTTGCTTCCCCTGGGAAAACTGATGCTGAGTGTGTATATCACCATGGCCCTTTTTGTTTTCATCGTTCTCAATCTGATAGCCCGTTATTATGGATTTAGTTTGTGGAAATTATTGAAATACATCAAAGGTGAGTTACTGATTGTGCTAGGAACATCGAGCAGCGAAAGTGCATTGCCCAACATTATGCAAAAGCTAGAAGACGCGGGTTGTAAAAAAAGTGTAGTTGGGTTGATTATCCCTACTGGTTATTCCTTCAACCTGGATGGCACTACCATTTATTTGAGTATGGCGATCATCTTTTTGGCGCAGGCATTTAATGTGCCATTAAGCATTGGTCAGCAGCTGGCAATTATTGGAGTGTTAATGCTGACCAGCAAAGGTGCTGCAGCAGTGACAGGGGGCGGTTTTGTTGTATTGGCTTCTACGCTGGCGGCAATGAAAGTAATTCCCGTAGAGGAAGGCCTTGCACTATTGATCGGAATTGATCGTTTTATGAGTGAAGCCCGCAGCATTACCAATCTGATTGGTAATACGGTTGCTACAGTGGTCATCGCGAAAAGTGAAGGAGAGATAGACATGGAGCAGTATCACGCTGTTGTGGAGGGAAGATAATTATGAAGAACGCAGCGTATTGGATCAGCAAACTGGAACTCAAATCTCATCCTGAAGGAGGATTTTATAAGGAGACTTATCGGTCGGAAGAAAACCTAACAAAAGGATTGCCCTCGCGGTTTTCAGGTCCCCGTAGTTTCTCTACCTCCATTTATTTTTTACTTCGGTCTGAAGATATTTCAACCTTTCATCGGATTAAATCAGACGAAATCTGGTATTACCACGATGGAGGCTCCCTTTCCATATACATTATTGAAGAAGGTAATGTTACTGTTCACTATTTAGGAGATGACCCGGAACGGGGCGAGAAATTACAACTGAAAATACCTGCGAATTGTTGGTTTGGTGCGAAGGTAGATGAAGAAGAATCTTATACCTTGTGCAGTTGTTCAGTTGCTCCTGGTTTTATTTTTATCTTTTTTACTTACTTCGGATTTGCTCAAAATCAGGAGGTAATGAGTGGTATGGTGGTTGACTCTGCCACTTTTGCCCCATTACCTTATGTAAACATTCAGGTGAAAGGAACTTATCGGGGAACAAGCACGGATGTAAAAGGAAAATTTAGTGTCATGGCTACCAAGCAAGATACCCTTGTAGTCTCATTTATCGGATATGAAACTATTGAAGTACCTCTTTACGATTGGGATGCCAACGTTATTCGTTTAGCCGACAGGCCTACGTTGTTAAAATCAATCACAATACAAGGTGAAGAAATTAATCCCTATCAGGGTTTATTTGATGAGCAGGATGCAGAGTGGAGGAGATCCCATAAGCCACCACCGTTTTACTACAATAAGTGGAAAAAACAGAAAGTAAATCTAAGCAGAGCGAAAGCGGAGAATGCAAGAGCGGAAACATATGTAAGTGTGGTGATCAAAAACCCCGACACGAAGAATGGCCTGATGAAAAAATATCAACTCACCGAAACAGAATACTATAATATCCTGACGGAGTTTAATCAGAAAAATTATGCCATCATGTACTATCTTACGGCTCCGGAGCTAATGACCCTGCTCAATAATTTCTATGCAGGCAGGGCAAACAAAGAGAAGTAATCATTTGTAAATACCTTTTAATAAGGGGAAATGAGCATTTTAAAATAAACAGCCGCTTCTTCCGTCTGTAGCTGAGAACCTTCTTAAATTGCCTTTCTTTTCACTTGCCTATGTCTAATTCTACTCCTAAGAAGCCGAAAGTAAAGATCTCTATGGCTAAGGTCTTCAAGCAGATTGTGTGGCCCCGGAGATATATTCTGTTGTTTGGATTATTCCTGATTGTAATCAGCCGCGTTTCCGGACTGGCGCTTCCATTTTCCAGTAAATACCTCATTGACGAAGTTATTCCGAAAGGAGACTTTTATATGCTGAAACTAATATTATCAGCAATTTGCGCCTCCATATTAATCCAGGCGATTACTTCCTATTTACTCACGAAGTTACTGAGTGTAGAAGCACAACGATTGATTTCAATACTACGTGCAGGCGTGCAAAAGCAGTTGCTTCGCCTGCCTACACATTTCTTTGATAATAATAAATCGGGTGCACTGGTTTCTCGTGTGATGAATGATGTGGAAGGTGTTCGCAACCTGGTAGGAACGGGTTTAGTGCAATTGGTTGGTGGTATTCTTACTTCTGTTATTTGCCTCGTGGTACTTATTAAGATCAGTCCGCTTTTAACATTACTGGTGTCTATTCCGGTCACCATCTTTGGCATTATTTCAATGAAAGCTTTCTCAGTGATTCGCCCGGTCTTTCGTGAAAGAAGTGTCATTAATGCCGAAGTAACGGGTAGGTTGACCGAGACATTAAATGGTGTAAGAGTGATTAAAGGATTTAATGCGGAGCAACAAGAGATCAAAACATTTGAGATTGGTGTAGAAAGATTATTCGTCAACGTAAAAAAGAGTTTAACAGCCACAAGTTTGGTAACCAGCTCCGGTACTTTGCTATTAGGATTGGCATCCACAGGAATTTTGGGTGTAGGTGGATATCTGATCATCGAACACAAACTTACTCCTGGTGAATTGTTTTCATTTACCATGTTTTTGGGATTTATGATTGCACCCATACTTCAGATGAGTAACATCGGTACTCAATTGACAGAAGCTTTTGCCGGACTCGATCGTACGGAGGAGTTGATGAATATGAAGCCAGAAGATGATGGTGTTGAACGTTCGCTTAAGCTGGAAACGATAGAAGGTGCCGTAGCATTTGAAAATGTTTCTTTCTCTTATGAAGAAGGTAAAGAAGTAATCAAGAATATAAGTTTTAAGGCACCCGCGGGAACGGTTACCGCATTAGTAGGCACCTCTGGTTCCGGTAAGTCAACTATTGCGGGATTGGCTGCTTCGTTCCTGAATCCGGTGAG
>JBGATZ010000052.1:0-16021 GCA_044228905.1 Cyclobacteriaceae bacterium
ACTTCCAAATGAATACACCGGTTTACCTGCTGGTCACAGAGTCGCAATGTTGGATTATTTCCGTTTTTGCATTCGGATACCGGTACCTGAACCATGCGAGCAAAGCGTTAAGCTATCTGAGCCAGGCTGCTTATCCGGTTTACATACTACATATGGTATTCCTCTACCTTGGATCGATGATCATTTTTCCATTGGAGATCAATGTACAGCTGCAATTTGTACTCGTATTATTATTTACGCTGGCAGGATGTCTTATTACTTATGAATTCCTGATTCGAAGAGTGAAATTCGTTCGTCCGTTGTTTGGATTGAAGTTGAAATAAAAAACAAAGGCCTGCAGAGTAATTACTTTGCAGGCTTTTTATAATAATACCGATTTTAGCTATCAGATAATTGCAACTAAAACAACGACTAGTAGCACAAGTAGCACAACATTCACTCCGAGTGGAATTCTTCTGGCAGTGCCTTTTCTGTTATGAAGTGGGGAAAACTGAATAAGAACACCAAAGATGAATCCATTGATGATGGTCAGCAATCTATTCAGCGAGACGATTTCTTTCTTAGTTCCTATTTTCATATTCATGAAGATAATCAAAAAAATCAATTCTCACTATCCAGTTTCGTTCTTAACATTTCCAATTCGTTCTTCCTGGACTTATAAATTCTATGTTCCCAACCACTGGCGTAGAAACATAATATAAATACAATACCCACGAGAGCAGGAAACCAGATTGAATTGTCTTTACTCCAGACTCCCATTACAATCAACCCTCCTACGGGTAAAGCGTTCCACCGCATTACCT
This sequence comes from Cyclobacteriaceae bacterium, assembly GCA_044228905.1. GTDB lineage: Bacteria > Bacteroidota > Bacteroidia > Cytophagales > Cyclobacteriaceae > ELB16-189. Next base: position 804 of record JBGATZ010000052.1, read on the forward strand.
GGGATAATCTCACCTGATAGGTAGCTGTTGCAATCGCGAGATTGAGCTCCTCAAGCATGGTCTCCCCGATTTTCTTTGCTCCACTCAGTCGTTGGATCCGGCCAATGATTACATACAAGGCAGTTGCGATCATCCATACTGAAATAGCATACAAAATCATACTCGCCTTTGTCAATGAATTGATCATTGCAATAAACACAGCTGAGCCAAGATTTGCACCAATCAGCAGGAACTCACTGTAGTTAGTGATCTTGTTGGTTGTTCTTTTTTTGCTAAGAATACGATTATACAATGCATCCTCATTGATCGCATACAGCGTTTCCTTATTCTGTGCGTCCCAGATTTTTTTCATCTCCTCAAATTCCATCGTGATCATTTTTTTGTGATTTAGTAATCAATTTCTTCTTTATGCGATTGATCTTTACGCCAATATTGGATTCGCTAATCCCCAAAACCGCTGACATTTCCTTGTAGCTCAACCCATCAAGCATGAGTAGCGTAACAGAACGATCAATCTCGTCCAGTTTATAAATTTCCATGTACAACCATTCGAGTTGATCATTTGGTTCAGCTTTGCTTTCCTTCAAAATATGTTGCACGTGTTCAATCGGTTCGTTATCCGGTTTTCTGCGTTCCCTGGTCACCCATTTGATCGAAGTATTCAATGCGATCCGGTAAAGCCAGGTAGTCACTGCCGACTCCCCTCTGAACGCTGGCACTGATCTCCATACCTGAATAGTGATCTCCTGGAATAGATCGTCCTGGTCCATCGTATTCCGGGCATAAGCCCTTACAATTCTGAATAGTAAATTCTTGTGCAGCCGAAGCCAGCCTTCAAAAACCTCCTTCTGTTCTTTTTCAGTCACTCACCTGTTATTTAATCCATTAGTACTGAACGCACACCAAATTATTACAATACAGGAAAATAATTTTTAAAAACAGGCAGGAGAAAAAAATATTAGGTTCTGAGCTTTGATCCGATAAATAATAAGAATGGCCGGATGTAAAGATAAATCATTGCAGTAATCAGAATCAGTATGGAGCCGATTCCCGTGGGGAGAACCGCGCCAAACGTATAAGTCATCGCGATTACAAATCCTAATAGGAATTCTGAGCGGTAGATGGGAATAAATAAAGCCAGCGGAAAAACAATGAGAAGAATATTACCAGTCAGATCTCTGTAACCTAACGAAAACGAAGCAGCAACTAAAATTCCAAATAACAAAGCACAGATAAATCCGGTGAACGCACCCATTACTTGTGCAGGTCTGTTCTTCGGATAGTCATAAAAAATCCTTTTACCTACACGGTAGGTTAAGAACCACGTCAATAAGGGTAGTGCAATAAGTCCCCACCAATTGGAAATAGCAGCAAGATCTTTATTAGCAAAAATGTGATGACTGGGCACGCCTCCATGCGTATGGTTCCATGCTAAAAGTGACGCGATCGTTACTGAAACTACCAGCGTTGCAATTATTCTGAATCTGAAAAAGGATTGTTCAGTCATAAGTTCTGTTGTTAGGTTGTTGCCGCTTGCCATTTAGGCAGATTGACTCCTTTCATAAGCATCCATAAAGCCAATGACAACTCTGCAATAAACGAGGGAACGAGGATCGCAGGAAACAAAGCATCTGCAAATGAAGGAGAAAGAATCAACGAAAAACTGTTAACCAGATAGCATACTCCCGCTAGTTGAAGCATTAATCCCAACGCTTTTGGAAAATATCCGGATTTAAAAATCAAATAACCTTCCAACAGGCAAACAAAGCCAAAGAAGATTAGCCCGACTCCAAAACCATAACCATGGAGTTTGATGGAAAGTTGAGACAATGCATAAAGCTGCTGTGGGTCAAATGTTTTTAAATATTCTGCATCTCCCAGGAAGAATAGTGCAGCTAACAGATTTAGTTTATTGGCAACCAGCACTGCCGTTTGAATCACATTCAGCAATAAGTTAAGCAAGGCCAGATTTTTATTAACGGGTCTGAGCAGCACATAAAAGATCATGATGAGAGGCAAATCACACAACTGCATGATCAGGTCAGCACAAATCCCCAATCGCCATAGCAATTCGGAAGACATGATGTTATGTGCAGTAGCTGCGGGGTCACCTGAAACAACCAGCTTATTGCGGACAAACGCCTCGGCAAAAATTCCTGTAACGATGATGATCAGGTAAATCACTCCACCTGCACGCGCATACTTCTGAGGCGAAAATTGGCTGGAGTTAGAAGTTAGCGTCATGCATTCAGGCTCTTAGTCCCTTGCATGACGCTGAACTGCTCGGAATGTTACATCTCTGAAGATGTCTTTTACCTCATTTATTCAACCTTCAATCCATCTACGGGATTTGATTTCGCCACTTTCCTGATCTGCGTATAAATCACTGCAAGCATTACAAGAACCAGCAATACCAGCGAGATCAGTATGCCGGAATATCCCATGTGCATTGGATAAGCAAAAAGCATGTCGAGGTATGCCTTGGTAAATAAATAGCTGATCGGTGCGCCTATCATTAATGCAAGCACCGTGAGCAACACATATTGTTTAATGATTACAGAAGCAATGCTCTTCATACCTGCACCTAATGTCTTACGAATACTGAATTCTCTCACTCTTCCGGAAACATTCAAATTAACCAAACCATACAATCCCAGGCTTGCCAGCATGACTGCTATAATCGCCAGTACGTTGTTGAATTTTTCAGAACGATCAACACTAAAGAAATAGTTGCTCCACACATCTTCCTGGTGTCCGCCTTGAAATGGAATTTCAGGATAAAGTTTTGCCCATTGTTGTTGAAGTGATTTGTTGGCTTCCACTTCTGCTCCATTTTTCACTTTCAAAGACAAGAACCGGTAATTCTCTTCACTTGCCATCCGGAAAAGCGTGGGTTGAATTTTACTGAAGAAATCCTTGTTATGAAAATCCTTTACCACTCCGATCACTTCGTATTTAATACTATCCATTTCAAATTGCTTACCAACAGGCTCATTCCAATTCAGGTTTTTAGCCATCAATTCATTTATCACAACAGTTTGTTTATCATTCTCCGAGTGTTCTTTGAACAAACGACCTTCCTTCAATTGAATTCCCATGGTTTCAAAATAACGTGCATCTACCGCCAACTGATTGACTTCATAATGATGATCGGGATCGGTGTGCAATACGGTAGTAGAAATACCTTTACCCAGATGATGTATCGATCCGGATGCAGACAATACATTTGAATTCTGAATCATTGCGGCTTTTAACTTATCGAAAGCAGCACGATCAGGCACGCTCGCATACACCACTTGTTTCTGATCATAGCCCCAGCTTTTATTGTATTGATAACTGTTGTTTTGAGTGAATACCACACCTGCTGTAATCGTCATACAGGCCAGAACGAGTTGAACTCCCAGAAATACTTTTGTCAATGGGTTCTTTCTTCCAAACTGTAGTGAACCTTTAAAGATCTTGATCGCATCGAAATTGGAAATATAAAAAGCAGGATAAATACCCGATGCAATGCCAGTAAGAAATAAAAGTGCAACCAGAAAAATCCACAGATTTTCATTCAACAATTTAATCTCCAGGTCCCAGCCGGAAAATTGGACAAACCATGGAATGAAGATGCCAATGCCCAGGATCAATCCGATTACCAATGCGAAGAATGTAACAACCACATTTTCCGTAAGGAATTGAACGATCACACGGAAACGGTTGGCTCCGATCACTTTTCTCACTCCTATTTCTTTCAACCGCCTGGCAGCAGATACAATGGCAATGTTGATGTAGTTAAAACACGCCAGCGTGAGCATAAAGATCGCGATGATAGGCATTCCTATCCTGCCTTCCACGTTGTAGTCATGAACAATGGCGCTCTTAATGGATGAAGCTCTTTCATGCAGAGTAGCCAATGGTTCGAACGCGAAAGAAGAAACCGCCCAATCAGGTTGCGATTCGTTTTGCAACACACGGTATTTCTCCATTCCTTGCTCAATGGATTTTACATCAGCTGGATTTTCAATCTGAACGAGTGTAGCATTCAGAAACTGGCTCCAGTCATTCTTATTGTAACCAACATCGGCTACACGTGTATTCTCAAAGTTGATAAGGAAATTAAAATCGATATCCCTCGCTTTTGGAAACGTTGCAGCTACTCCCGTAACGGTAAACTCTTTCTTCGTGGTTTCATTGAAGACAATTAACAGGTTACGACCTACAGGATTGTTGTCACCAAAATACTTCACCGACATATCTTCGCTAAGAATGATACTGTTCAGGTCGCTCAACGAAGAAGGTGTGCCCCATTTCAACGGAAACGTAAACATCTCAAGGAACTCCGGATCTGCATATCTCACCGACTCATAAAATACATTATCCTCCTGCTTGATCACCACACTCTTATCTTCTACCCGACATACTTTCTTGATCTGTGCAAAATCATCTTTCAGCATATCGCCCAATGGTCGTGGCGTTAGTCCGTATTGCTGTATCACCCCATCACGATTTGCAAAGAAAGTAGTGAGATAGACTTCATGCTTATTCTTATGAAACTGATCAATGCTGTAATCATATTCCATAAACGCATATACCACCAGACAAATCCCAATGGTTACAGATAGTCCGAATACGTTAATGAATGACGTCATCGGATTCTTCATCAAACTACGGAATGAAGTCTTGAAATAATTTTTGAACATGGGATATGGGTTTAAATTTTCAAGGATACTTAAATTCTTAATTAATGCCGGACGCAGAAGCTTCAGCATTTCAATCGTATAGATGCGATTAGCTTGCTTAATGGATAATTGCTCGACATTGTCGTAAAACAATTCTTCCATGTCCCCTTCAATCTCCTCCAGGAACTCTTCCCTTATGAAGAGTCGCAAAAACCGTAAAGGCCATTTGGGTGGGTGGATATTCATAGATTCCATTACGCAAGCTTTAAATCATGAGCAAGTTTGGGCATAGCATCCCAAAGACCAGCACGTATCTCCTTCATCTCTGCCAGTACTTTATGTGCATAAGAGGTAGTCTTGTAAATACGCTTACGCTTGCCTCCTCTTTTCTGCGTGGCTTCACCAAATTCAGAAGTTAGAAATCCTTTCTCTTCCATTCGCTTCAACGCGGACTGAATTGATCCTACGCTTAGCTTTTCTTTAATGCGACTTTCCAGTTCACGTTTGATCTCTACACCGTATGCTTCTTCCTGCAATGCGGCAACAGTCAGTAGCACCAATTCTTCAAACTCGCCCAGCTTTGTCTTCTTCATAAACTATATTATTCGTAATTGCAGTAAATATATTCAAATATATTATTCGCAATTGCAGTTATTATACGAGCAGCTGGCTACTTTGGTTTTGCTTTTATAAAGCGTTAATAATCAATACAATATGATTATTGCTAAAAACTACCTACCGGGACCCCCCGCTGCTGTGACAATAAATTCAGCTAAAAGTACGGCTCCGGGAAGTTCAGATGATTTCTGTGGAGTGGCTAAACCTGTACCCAATCGAAAACCAATGGGAAGGATATATTCTGAATCATCTTCATCGTCAATAAATTCCTTAGGCATTTTTCTTAACACACGAAGTACCTCGGTACCACAATCTGAGCATCCTTCTGATAGTACCTTCAGGCTTTCCAATCCTCCCAGACTGTCAATTCTGAAAACAACATAAGTATACCCTTCTTCGGCCATCTTCCTGGCCCTTAACGGATACCTGATCGTTTGCCCCAACTGCTTATAAAACTCGTTCATCCCACTCTTATATATAGAAAGCGGGAGCTTCTTTAGCCTGATCTGAAAACTAGCTGCGCCTGGAACTGCAAAGGTTAACAACTCATACTTAGGAGATTTAATGAGTAACACATCTATACTGTCCACCTGTATTTGAAAAAATCCAAGTGCATTTGAATTGGCTGAAGTCTCCTTTCCTTTTACGGTAATCTTTGCATCCCTTATGGGTTTACCGGTAACCTCATCAGTTATTCTTGCTGTGATTATTTTTTGAGAGTAGGCAAGGGTTATTGTAAATAGGGCTAACAACAAAGTTGCTGTCCTTACTTTAGAATACATCATCCTGACAAGATAATTTTTGTCCGCGGCTATTACAATAGTCAAATAATAGTTGGTTAAAGTTCTTTATTCATCAAGACTACGTTTCGTGTACCGTAGGCAACACGATCAAAAGTCTTCCAGCCCAATCGTTGATAAAGTCTTTCTGCAGTATCCGTGAAAAGATACATCTCCTTCACTCCTTTCAATGCTGCTTGCTCCTGGATAAAGGTACAGAGTGTAGCGCCATGTCCCTTTTGTCTCCATTCAGGTATTGTATAAACCATGGCGAGCCAGTTTTTATAAACTGCGAAGCGCGGCTCTTTGTCATGTAAGCCTACGTAATGGTGCAGTCCTCCCGTAGCCATTGCTATTCCATCAATCTTCATGAGTACCTGCAACTGAGACGAATCTGCCGCCACGGTTTTTAATTTCCCTATCGCTTTTTCTTTCGGAACTTTCCATTCGTTCAGATACCATCCGGCAATGAGGTCAATGATTTCATCATCATCATGCTGAAGGATATGAAATTGAACATTGCTCATCTGCTCAAGAGTGCTAGCTCACTTTTTCAATTCTGATCCGGCAAGGATCTTAATGATTTGGCTGTCGCGCGAAGTTTCTACCGGAATATTATAATATTTCCAGAAGCTCGCATTAAAAGGCTTAGCCTGACTCTCCACACTCTTATTAATGTTCATCTGATCTTTCACGCCCGCAAGTTTATCAGTAATTATATTATTAACAAATAGCTCCTTGATAAACGCTTGTCGGATCACAATCTCATTCGTGGCTTTGATAAATAAATTGTAAGTATCATCCTCCCGTTGATATTTCAAATACATCTTTCCTTCAAACTCCCTAAATTCAAAAAGGATATGAAAGGAGGTTTCCTGAAGTCCATACGGATCTGGCAGGTTAAGATATCTCCGATAAAATTTCCCTTCTACCATTTTATTCCACAACTCCAGCTTGCGAATAGCAAAACTTTCCGCGTCAATATACATTACCGTGCTTTCAGAAGGATCGGATGCGCCTGAAATCTTATACACTGTTCTGCTATCATAGGTAAGCACACTATCCAATTCAAATTTCCAACCCTTCACTTTTATTGGTCCAAACCGATGTTTGATATAATTATCCTCCATCAAATCAATGATCGAATTCTGTCGGTCGTACGTTCCATTCACGGGATGCCTTTGATTGAAGCTACGTCTTACTTCTACAACCTGAACCTCTTCAAATCCGGGATTGTAATCCTCATAGATAAATCGCGTAGCTGCTTCGAGCAATTCCACCGGTTTTTCATTCTCAAATTGCAGATCCCTGAAAAAACCTTCAATGGCAAAAGGCTTCATGGGATAATTAACCGCAATGGCAGCAACCGCCTTCTTCACAATTTCTTTAGCGGACAACTCCTTTTCTGCCTTCACTACTACTTCTTTAAGCAGGATTACGCTCGGCTTTAAAACGATCTGATTATCACGATTAACCAATTCCATCACTGAAGAAGTAAACTGCTCGTAGCCGATGGCAGATGCAACGAGTACATCATTGCTACTTGAAAGAGGAACGTGAAAAATAAAATCCCCTTCTTCGTTGGAAGTTGTACCCAACGTTTTGCCCTTGATATAGATTGAGGCGAAAGGAATCGCTTCTTTCGACTTGTAGTCTGTCAGTCTTCCTTTAAAAGAAATAATATTCTCCTGAGCCCGACTAGTGAAGGAGACAAAAAACAGGCAACAACAGAGGTATTTCATGAAGCGATGGGAGTTACTATGCAATGACGTTAACCCGAGATTAATGTTACACCATTATTTCAGGCCATATAATTTACAATCGTGTAGTGATTTAACATAAAATGATAGCGTGGCGTGGGTGAGAATTGGTTACCAATTCCTAAAGAATTGTTAATCATTTGTTTTGCTGTAAAATACAAGTCACTTTAAATTTTAATTGTACTCATCATCCAATCACCTATGCGCTCTTTCATTACTCTCGCCATCCTGGGGCTTATTACTTTTCCCTTCTTTACATTTGCGCAGGCAGGCATTTCCTGGCCGAAAGATCCTATTATGACCAATGCCAAAATCACTTCGACAGGCGAATTGGAAATCGTTGCTTCCAAAACGTCTTCCGAACGTGATTTCGATTACTTAACCGGTAAATGGAAAATGTATCACAAAAAACTGAAAGTCAGGCTGAGCAACAACAATGAATGGGACGAATTCGAATCGGAAGATCAAAATTTCGGCCCCATGTTAGATGGCCTCGGCAATACAGATTTGTATAAAGCTACCCTGGATGGAAAACCATTTGAAGGATTCACACTCCGATTATTCAATCCAAAAACCAAACTATGGAGTCTTTATTGGGTAGCCAGCAATTCAGGTGTTCTCGACCCTCCCGTAGTCGGGTCATTTGATGGAAACATCGGTAAGTTTTATTGCAAGGATATTTATCAGGGTAAGCCAGTAATTGTCATATTTGTATGGGACAAAACCGATAAAGACAACCCGCTATGGTATCAGGCTTTCTCTCCTGATAACGGAAAAACGTGGGAGTGGAACTGGACCAACGTTTCGAGAAGACTCAAATAAAATGAAAACAGTAAGAATCAGAAAAGCAACTATTGATGACCTGGGCGAATTAGCCGAACTATTTAACGGTTATCGCATCTTTTATAAAAAGGAATCCGACATTCAGGGCGCTAAACAATTTCTCAGTGAGCGTTTGTCACGAAATGAATCTGAAATTTTTATTTCTATTGATAAGAACAACCTGATCACGGGATTCACTCAGCTTTATCCTTTATTCTCGTCCACCCGAATGAAAAGACTTTGGCTATTGAATGATTTATATGTAGACGAAAAATTCAGAGGACAGGGATTCTCAGTAGCCCTGATTGATCGGGTGAAAGAATTTTGCAGAGAAAGTGGAGCATGTGGTTTTATGCTTGAGACAGCCAAGACGAATGATATCGGGAATCAGCTTTATCAGAGAATGGGAATGGAGGTTGATAAAGATCATAATTATTATAGCTGGGATGTTTGATTCTCAAAGCGATCTTTAGAATCTTCAGCTTAATAAATCAATAGTTCTCAGCGGTAATACTTAACTAACCTGATACGCCATCCAAACGTTTCAGGGAATCTGATTTTCGGAGAAATTTATTTCGTTTTAACCTTGCCCTTTGATTTTCTCTTTTTCATTTTTTCAGTATGATTCTCTGTTGCTTCATCAATGGAGTGCGTCATGTGTATATCATCTTCTTTGGCCGCCAGCTCAGAAAGTTTAATGTAGAATCTCTTCAAAACGATCAACTCTTCTTCTGTAAGATCCTCACTGTTAATCAATCGATTGCTTGCCCCTTCGTGTGCCGCAATGAGTTCGTTTAATTTGATTTGCAACGCCAGTGTATCTTTGTTTTGCGCCTGCTGAATCATGAATACCATTAAGAAAGTAATAATGGTTGTCCCTGTGTTGATGACCAGCTGCCAGGTGTCGGAGAAATGGAAGAACGGTCCGCTAATCAGCCAGATAACTATGGCGCCAGTCGCAATCATAAATGCGGTGGGGCTTCCTGTAGCCTTAGTCAACCGGGTAGAGAACTGATCAAATTTATCTTTCATTGTTTTCTTCTTCTTTTTCATGCAGGTAAGTTTTAACCAAGCTAATAAAAGTAAAGGCTCCGAAGAGCCTTTTAATTGATTTAATAAGAGATAAAAACTATTGGTATCCGATGAGCAAACCAAAGAATACTCTTCTCCTGCCCACTCTATAACCAGGTTGCGATTCTGATTTAACCTTCTTCACTGATTCGCTCACATTTCCCTCCTTTTTGGAAGAAAGACTCTTGTTCGAATCAGTATTTAACGCAATTTGATTCATGATATGCAACTTAAGATCTTCTCTTCGCGAGATTTTCTTTAATCCCGTTAACACCTTCTTCAGCTCTTGCCTTCAAATCATCAACTTCTGCCATTGCTTCTTCTCTCGCACCTTCCAGATATTCTCTTCCCTTGCCTGCCCAGGAAGCAATTTCATCCATCCAGTTATCAGCAGTTTTCTTAATGTTCTTTCTAAGGTCCTCTCCTTTTTCAGGAGCAATAAGCATTCCGATTACAACACCTGCAGCAGCGGCACCAAGGATGCCGAGAAGCAGTTTTGAATTTGACATTGATTTTGACATATCGTTTTAGTTTATATATGGTTTGTTATTCTTTTGCTATTGTTTCATCACAGGCCTTAATCTTATCGAGATGTGAACGTAAATGAGGAAGCGTCTCTGCAATCCAGTTTTTCAAATCCGGATCCTGCGTATTTTCCCATCGGTTCTCAAACTCTTTAATGGTATTTTCATGACTGCTTACCATTTCCTTACACCACTCTTTATTAAAATCTTTGATATCCGTTTCCTTCGCTAAATCTTCAATGGTTTTCTTCTTTCCATCTGCCGGCTCCACAGGGACAGAAATTGCTTTCTGTCCTGCAAGATTCTGGAGATCCTTCAATAGCTTGGTATGACTGGATTCAATTCCTTTTGCTACTTCTTTCACTACAGGATTGTTACTTTTCTGTTCAGCCAGTTGAGAAAGTTGAATGTCTCCAAAATTGCAGGCTACTGTATTTGCTACAAACTCAGCATCTTTCTCTCCTTCACGGGATTGAAATTTATCTTCATTCGCTTCTTCCGCCACTTTGTTCGAATCCACTTCAGTTGAACTTTTTGAGCCACAGGCAAAAGCCAAGGATGCTATAAAAAGCAACATGGCAATTCTTTCTATTGATTTCATAACGCATCAGTTTTAATTAATGAGAAATTGCTTTAGCAGAATACTCATCGCGGTAACGCTTAATGCGGTCGTGCGAAGCCTTCAATGACTGGCGCTGATTGGAAATCAGGTTTAACGTATCTGCCGGCCAGCTTGCATCTTTTTCCAATGCTTTTTTATAAGTCTTCAACGCATTATCTTCTCCATACTCACAGGATTGTAATGCTGCTAATACGTCACTTCCGGAAAAGGCAACTTTCACATCCATCCAGGCGCGATAAATATCTCCGGCAGCAGTTGTATCCGTTGCCGGCTCACCCCCCAGGCTGGTTACTTCTTTGGCAAGAGCAGTTTTATACCTGCGGCTCTCTTCTGCCATTTCATAAAATACCGTTTTCACTTCTGCTTCAAAAGAATCTTTCACTTCCTCAGCAGCTTTTTCATAACCTTCTATGCGATCCATATTTACTTTGATCAGATCATTCAAAGTGTCAATTACTTTTTTATCCGTTTTCATAATTTTCTTATTTTAATAGTTCGTTTCACAAAACGGTGAAAAACTCATTCCATCTGTTTTCGAAAGTCATTGCTACTTTTTTTCCTCATTGAAGCTGTTTATAAAATAAAAAGAGCAACACTAATTAAAGCATTGCTCCCTCTATTCGTTGATCTTTGCGTCAGGCTCTGCGGATCACTCCAACAAGCAAAGAGATAATTGCAATCACTAACAGTGCATGAATCAATCCGGTTGCACTGTAGTAGAATACACCAAGCAGCCATCCGATAATCAGAATGACAGCGATCAGATATAATAAACTTCTCATAGTAATGTGTTTTATTTTAAATAAGCTGATTAAAATACTTTGCCAGAGTAAATACAATATGCTGATTCGTGCCCTTGTAGAACTTAATACTCACATTACTCATTAATTGGATGATTGTAGTCCATCCTGATTGCATCAGGTTTCTCTAAAACAAAAACGTCACCTCCCATTTTTTTATTGGAAGATGACGTTTGTATTCTTATCTGTAACTGATATTATATCAAGCGTGGGCAAGTGATTTGTCGCGCTGAGTTTTCTTTGTTTTTCTCTTTGCCTCAAACTCACTAAATGCCTCATCTTTATTAAAAGCAACTTTCGAAAGAAGGTAAGCAATGATCATGAAAACCGGATATGCGATAATCAAGACAATGATAAAAATAACGTACTCCATAAAAAATTCTTTCGTTGTATTTGAGATACAAAGGCTATGCCACTCAATTTCATTCATTTTTAGCCGAAAGAATTACTTAAATCGCCTCAAAACGGGGCATTTTTCAACCAACTGGTGGTTAATCAGGAATTCAGACTTTTTAGAATTTTCATCAGTACCCACTCATCGTCAGCCATCCCTGTTACATAATCTTTCGTTTCGCCAGCAGGAAAATTCTTCAGAAACCGGGTAAGCGTACCTGTTTCATAAAGAGTAATAAGTTGGGGATGAACATAGTATTTTTTGCTAAACCGTACGTGTGTTTCCCAATTTATAACTTACTCATCCAGCGCTTTAATGATGTTCTTTTTGCATTGAGTATCACTTTCTGGTTCGCCTACAGACTGAAGACAACGCAACAGATTGAGAGTACCGTCCCACGTTCTAAAATCCTTTGCCGTAAAATCAGCATGCAATGTTTCCTTGATATAATCATTTACCATACCTGAGTCGATCGGGTGGCGATTGCCCTCCTCATCATAATATTGAAATAGCCTTCTTGCCGGGTATATCCCTGCATTGCTTTACAATTCTTGCCAGTCGCTTATTTTTTAAATTAATTCTGTGCTCTACTCCTTTCTTACCGACAAAGGAAAACTTTACCTCTCCACCGTTGATTTTTACATGATTATCCTTCAGGGTTGTTATGCCATATGAGCCGTACAATTTCTCATAATCTTCATTTCCGATACGGATGTATGTCAATTCCATCAGGCGGATTACAGTGGCAACCACTTTTTCCTGAGTGAGTGTTTTCTTATTCAGGTCATGATCAAGCCGCTCACGCAAAACCGGAAGTACTTTTCCAAATTCATAAAGCCTGTGAAATTTTGTTTCATTACGAGCCGTATTCCATAAAGTATGATATCTGTATTGTTTTCTTTTCTTCAGATCATATCCGGTTGCCTGAATATGACCGTTATCGTCTTTACAGATCCATACGTTTGTCCAGGCGGGTGGAATTGCAAGCTTTTTGATTCTTAACAATTCGCCATTTCTTATTACTCGTTTTGCGGAATCCACATAAGAAAAGCCTGTACCTTTTCGCACCCGTGTAATGCCCGGAATCTGATCATTTACATACAATAGCTTGATTGTTTTTGCAACTTTTTCATAGTCGCGGTCAATTTGTACTATCTCGCGATGAGACAAGCCGATGAGTTGTGCTTCCATAACTCGTTGACAGAAAAAATGATACCTCAAAAAAGCAGTTTTGATTGACTTGAAGTGAGGTGAGATTTACCCAGCATCATTATGAGCCACCTGTTGGCATCAGAATTAAAGTATACTTAGTAAAAAAACAGATTATGATACCCGATAAAGTTCTATATACAGATGGTCATGATGTAGTCATTACAGAATCTACATTTCAGGTAAAAAAGAAATCGTATAGCCTGAATGGAATCACCAAGCATGGATTACTTACGCTGCGTCCTGATCGCGCCCCTGGTGTGTTGATTTTCGTATTAGGAGTCATTATTTCACTAGCTGGGATATTAAAAGCAATACCAACATCATGGATGAATGACGTTTATATTAATGGTTCTTACGTAGGAATTAATGAACTGGCAACATGGTTCGGATTGGCCATTGCCTTAATTGGTATTTTGATCACTTCACTTGTAAAAGAAAGGTATGCTGTACGCATAGCCACAGCAGAAGGTGAAAAAAATGCCGTAGTCAGCAAAGAGAAAGAATATGTTCGTCAGATTGTGCAAGCATTGAATGAAGCCTGTGGATTTATTCACACGCCTCGCTCAACCTCCACTACGTACATTACATCAGTTGACTAGTAGTTCTTATCACGAAGAATAGAATAAGACAAACCTCTTCCTCTCTTGTCGGCTTTACCAAAGCGGATCAAGGGAGGAAGTTTTTATTTTAAACGCACGTTCATGCACATGAAATTCATCTCTGTCCTCTGCTTTTTATTTTTTGTTTCATTATGCATTAGTCGTGCACAATCAGAGTCTCCGGCATTAGGATTAGGTCTGGAAAATTATGAATACCCCTACCCCGTTTCTTACATACACCTGCAATTGCAGGGACAGGACGCGATAATGGCTTACATGGATCTCAAGCCTGTGAGCAATGCGATTGACCAGACTGTGATTTTACTCCATGGAAAAAATTTCTTTGGTGCCTATTGGGAAAATACGATCAGCTATTTACATCAGCATGGATATCGCGTCATCGTACCCGATCAGCTCGGGTTTGGAAAATCCACGAAGTCTAAAATTGTTTATTCATTTCAGATGATGGCCGAAAATACGAAACAACTCATGACTCAATTGTCGATTCCTGATGCGGTAATTATCGGACACTCCATGGGAGGAATGCTGGCTACACGCTTTGCATTAATGTATCCTGAACTCACCAAAAGTCTGGTACTGGAAAATCCCATCGGGCTGGAAGATTATAAAGTAAAAGTTCCTTATGTGTCTATTGACGAAGAATATCAAAATGAATTGCACAAAACAGAACAAACCATTCGCGACTATCACAAAACATACTACGTAAACTGGAGGCCAGAATATGAAAAATATGTACAAGTACAATATCAGTGGACCAGAAGCTCTGAATATGCCCGACTGGCTATTGTAAATGCCCTGACCAGCCAAATGATTTACACTCAACCAGTCATCTATGAACTCTCCAATCTCTCTATACCTACTTTACTGATCATTGGGCTGGAAGACCGGACGGCAATAGGAAAAGATCGTGTATCCGATGAAGTTAAAAATACAATGGGCAACTATCCAGCTTTAGGCAAAGTTGCAGCAAAACAAATCCGTAATTCCACGCTAATTGAAATACCCAATACAGGCCATACTCCTCACCTCGAAACACCTGATGCTTTTCATTCCGCCTTGATTCAATTCTTACAGAAACAAAAAAAGTAAGTTTAAAACTGGCTTGTGGAAATCAAATGATCCTTCTCAGCAGCCAACCGTTGATGACGTCTTACTCCAAGCAATAGAATAATAGCAATGACCAACGTAATGGCTGATGCCATTGCTGTTGTGGCAATTTTATGATACTCAAGATTGCGTGCAACAAAAATGGCCACGCAAGCCCACGCCACTACCAAGGGAAAAATAAGGTCCCTGAACCGATAGGAAACAAGAACTCCCAACACACCC
>JBGATZ010000053.1:0-15760 GCA_044228905.1 Cyclobacteriaceae bacterium
AATCTTATCTGTAAGTCCCTACTACAGTAAGCCTTCTCAGGAAGGTATTTATCAGCATTTCAAAATTATTGCTGATGCATGCCCTGTTCCTGTGATGCTATACAACGTACCTGGAAGAACATCATCAAATATGACCGCACAGACTACGTTGCGTCTGGCTGATCATAAAAACATTATCGGCATAAAGGAGGCATCCGGAAATCTGGAACAATGCATGAGCATCCTGAAAAATAAGCCTAAAGACTTCCTCGTTATTTCAGGCGATGATATGCTGACTGTTCCACTTTATGCTTTAGGTGGTGCTGGTATTATTTCCGTATTGGCCAATGCATTACCTGGAACATTCCGAAAAATGAAAGAATATTCGTTTAATGGAGATTTTGTAAAGGCAAGCAAAGAGCAGTTTTCGTTATTGGAAATTAATGGCCCTATGTATGAAGAAGGCAATCCGGTTGGCGTGAAATACCTGGCCAGTTTATCGGGAATTTGTTCGCCATACGTGCGACTTCCATTAGTACCCGCTTCAAAGACACTTCAACAGAAGATCTCTCAAATCCAACAAAAGAAATAAAAAAAAGGATAGCTACTTGTGGCAGCTATCCTTTTCAAAAAGGAAGTAAATCCTTATTTCGTTTCTTTATTTTTTAATTCCTGAACCTCCGCGCGAATTGCTTGGGCAATCGCCTTAAGGTCTTGCATACCCTTTCTTACACGGGTTCCGGCTGCGCTGTTTTGTTTATTATAAAACTTGTCAGCATCTCCTTCTAGCGAAGCGATCAAGGCTTTTAATTCATCAAATTTTTTCATTGTTATTGGGATGTTTAGGGATTAAAAATTGATTTCTTATGCCAATTTATATAAAAAAGCTATAAAACACCCTCAAACCGCATTTTTTTAAACTCCCTTCGTCACTGATACCAGCTCTTCACTTTAGTAAAAACCCTCATCCAGCTTCATTTTGAGGGCCGAAAACGCAGTTAACGTGCGCTCAACGTCTGCCAGGGTATGAGCCGCTGTTGGAATAATCCGGAACATGATAACGTCCTTAGGCACAACGGGATAGATCACCACAGAACAGAAAATTCCATAGGTTTCGCGAAGGTCCATCGACATATTTGCTGCTTCTCCCACCCCACCCTTGAAAAGGACTGGTGTTGGAGGGGTTTGTGTCTCGTTGATTGCAAAACCTCTTTCTTTCAATCCCGTCTTAATTGCCTTCATGATGGTCTTGAGATTGCTACGCAATTCAGGATGCTTTCTCACGAGCTCCAAACGCTTCAAACCACCAATTACCAGCGGCATTGGCAACGATTTCGCATAGATCTGTGAGCGCATTGTGTAGCGCAGGAACTTCAGGATCTTCTTGTCACCAGCAACAAAAGCACCAATACTTGCCATTGACTTGGCAAACGTAGAGAAGTACAAATCAACCTGATCTTGTACACCCAATTCTTCACCCACACCTGCTCCTGTTGCTCCCATAGTACCAAAACCATGAGCATCATCCACAAACAAGCGAAAATTATATTTCTTCTTCAGTTCTACTACACCCTTAAGATCACCCATGTTACCTGACATACCGAATACACCTTCGGTAATCACCAGGATTCCACCACCTGTTTCATTCGCCAGCTTGGTAGCCCGTTCCAGTTGTTTTTCAAGGCTATCCATGTCGTTGTGGGTATACACAAAACGTTTACCCATGTGCAGGCGAACGCCATCAATGATACATGCGTGCGATTCTGCATCGTACACAATCACGTCCTTACGGTTAACAATGGCATCAATGATTGAGACAACACCCTGATATCCGAAATTCAGAAGCATGGCGTCTTCTTTTTTCACGAAATCAGCGAGTTGTCTTTCAAGTTCAATATGATATTTCGAGTTACCCGACATCATCCGGGCACCCATTGGATAACCTAATCCGAATTCAGCAGCAGAATCAGCATCTGCTTTGCGTACTTCAGGGTGATTGGCCAATCCCAGATAGTTATTGAGGCTCCAGTTCAAAACCTTTTTACCATTGAAGGTCATATGCGGACCTATTTCTCCCTCCAGTTTAGGGAAAAAGAAATAGTCATCAGGAAGGTGTGAATATTTGGCCAGCGGACCGGCCTCCATTTTGAGCTTTTCGAATAAATCAACCATTATTTTGCGCTTTTTCGAGTTTTAAATTGCAGCAAAAATAAGGAAAAAATGCGAAAATGAAGGCTGATTTACGTCAGCGTTTCCTTATCAATATGATTTTCAAAATCCCCGATATTACCCTACAATTGCAGCTTACAGCTACCAATGACTAAAATACAGAAACTGCTTGTTGCCAACCGAGGCGAAATTGCTCTTCGTGTAATGCGAAGTGCCAGAGAAATGGGAATCAAAACTGTAGCTGTTTACAGTGAAGCCGACCGGAATGCTTTGCATGTTCGTTTTTCAGATGAAGCGGTATGCATTGGCCCTCCAGCTTCTTCCGAATCGTATTTGCGAATGGACAAGATTCTCAATGCGGCAAAAGAAACAGGTGCCCAGGCTATTCATCCCGGTTATGGTTTCTTGTCGGAAAATGAAGACTTCGCCAAAGCAGTAAAAGATGCCGGATTGATTTTCATCGGACCGTCCGCAGAGTCAATTGAATTGATGGGAAGTAAACTGGGAGCAAAAGCTGCCGTTGCCAAATTCAATGTTCCTCTTGTGCCAGGCACTTCTGAACCCATAACTGATATCACGAAAGCCAAGAAGATTTCAAAAGAGATTGGTTATCCCGTTTTAATCAAAGCGAGCGCAGGTGGCGGAGGTAAGGGTATGCGCATCGTAAATGATGAACATGAATTTGAGGAACAGATGGAGCGTGCCGTAAGCGAAGCAAAATCTGCCTTTGGCGATGGATCTGTTTTCATAGAGAAATATGTAACTCAACCTCGCCACATTGAATTTCAGATTTTTGGTGATCAGCATGGCAATGTAGTTCACCTCTTTGAACGTGAATGCTCTATCCAGCGCAGACATCAAAAAGTTGTGGAAGAAGCTCCATCCTCGGTGTTGACTCCGGAGTTAAGAAAGAAAATGGGCGAAGCAGCTGTGAATGCAGCGAAAGCAGCCAACTACTTTAATGCAGGAACGATAGAGTTCATTCTGGATGGGAATATGAATTTTTATTTCCTGGAAATGAATACGCGCTTGCAGGTGGAGCATCCGGTAACAGAACAGATTACCGGGCTGGATCTGGTGAAGTTACAAATCAAAGTAGCAGAGGGCGAAAAACTTCCATTCAAACAGGAAGATCTTAAAATCAATGGACATGCCGTAGAGGTTCGTGTTTATGCAGAAGATCCTTCTAACAACTTCTTACCCGACATCGGAACATTGAAGACCTATAAACGTCCGCAGGGTCATGGCATTCGCGTAGATGATGGTTTTGAACAGGGAATGGCTATCCCCTTCTATTATGATCCGATGATTGCCAAGATGATTTGTCATGACGAAACCAGAGAGAAAGCGATCAGCAAAACCATTCGGGCCATAGATGAATATGAGATCACCGGGCTCGAGACCACTCTTGGCTTCTGTAAGTTTGTAATGAACCACGAATCATTTCGTTCAGGAAAGTTCGATACGAAGTTTGTAGAAAACTATTTCAAACCGGAAGTACTGCAGACGAAACCAGATAATGAAGAAGAATTACTGGCCGCTGCACTTGCCGTGCTTTCATCAAGCAGTAAATCAACTCCTGCATTGAACTCACAGGAAGTTACTGTGAGTTCAAGCAAATGGAAGAAGAATCGACTATAAATTCATCAATTGAATATTCGGTCTAACTTTGAATTTTAATTCCGAAATTTTAACTACGAATGGCTGAAATAAGACCGGTACGCGCCTGGCGATACAATAAAGAATTATCCGCTAACATTGATGATCTTGTTTCTCCTCTTTTCGATGTAGTCTCTGAAAAGCAACGAAAAGCGTTATATCAGAATCCGTTAAACTCCATTCATCTTTCTGTACCTGAAGGACCAGAACCTGCTGATCGAGCTGCTAAACTTTTGCAGGAATGGAAAAATAATGAAATCATTCAACAAGATGAGCAACCTGGTATTTATGTGTATTACCAATACTTCAAATTACCCGGATCACCGAAGGAATATTGTCGCAAGGGATTTATCACTCACATACGAACATATGATTGGGAAGAGGACGTGATTCTCCGTCATGAAAACACTATCCCAAAAGCAGTGAATGATCGCATCGAGCTTTTGGAAAAAACGGAATTGCATAGCAGCGCAACTCACGGGCTATATAGCGATGAACGATTTGAACTCGAAAAGTTCATGGACAGTGCTATGGCGAACCCGATTTATGAAACAGAAGATTACCAGGGTGTTCGTGATGTACTAGCTGTAATCACTGATCAAAAGGTGATTCAGAAATTTATCAAGTCGCTAAGCTCAAAAACGATTATTCTTGCGGACGGCCATCACAGATATGAAGGTTCATTGTTTTATAAACACAAAAGAATTGCTTCTGATCCTCACCATACGGGCAATGAAGGGTACAATTTTCATTTGATGTATCTTACCAATACGGAAGCAGATGATTTGCGTATACTGCCTACTCATCGGTTAATCAATAACATTATTGGTTTCGATGAAAACAAAATCATTGAAAAACTTCATGCGGATTTCATTGTAAAAGACATAGAGGATGCCGGAACGTTGAATGAAATTATCCTCGGCAAGCAATGGGCTTTTGGAATTATACTGAAAGACAGAACGGTTAAAGTACGGCTGAAACCGGAAGCGCTTCAGACTATGACCTGGCACTTCCCTGAAGTAGTGAAAAAGCTTGACTTAACAGTCATGCATTACTTTATCATTGAAAAGATTCTGGGCATCGCAGGAAAAGATCAGCGTAAGTCGGACCAGATCAGCTTTGATCGTAGCTTTTCCGATTGTCTTGCTAAAGTGATCAAGGGTGATGTGCAAATGGCCATTATCACCAATGAAGTTACCATTGAAGAAGTAAAGCGCATTTGCCATAGTGGATACACAATGCCACAGAAATCAACCTACTTTTATCCGAAAGTAATCGGAGGATTCATTTTCAGTTCCATAAAAGAAGGTGAGTTCTGATTCCCGACCTTTCTTTATTTTTGATTTATGAACTTCAACAGACCACTCATTCTTGCATCCAGTTCTCCCCGCAGACAATACCTGATGAAAGAAGCTGGGTTCATCTTCACAGTGGAGAAGCCCGATGTAGAAGAAGATTTTCCTGATCATTTGCCTGTAGAGCAGGTGGCCAAATACCTTGCAGCTAAAAAGGCAGAGTTCTTCCGGCCGAAAATGAATGATGAAGTAATCGTTACAGCTGACACGGTTGTCATTATAAATAACAGAATAATGAACAAACCGCAGAATCGGAATGAAGCTATCGCCATGCTCTCTGAGTTATCAGGAAAAACTCATTTCGTAATGACAGGAGTGTGTATTATTTCAAAAGAAAGAGAGGAAAGTTTTGACGACACAACGGAAGTCAGTTTCAAAAATCTCTCCCAGGCCGAAATTGAATTCTATGTTGATCAGTACCAGCCTTATGATAAGGCTGGTGCGTACGGTGCGCAGGACTGGATCGGAATGGTAGCCATTGAAAAAATTATCGGTTCCTACTTTAATGTAATGGGATTACCCATTCACAAAGTATACTCGCATCTGATCAGTTTCTAGCTAACCGATTTATAAACCGACATTAAATCTGACGCAATTACTTCAGGCTCGAAGCGCGTAATGTATTGTTTACTTCGTCCTACTCGCTTTCTTACTTCCTCATTCATAACAAATACCTCCTGAATTGCATTTGCTAATTCTTCTGGCTGTGTTGGATCGACATACGAGCAATCAGGACCACCCGCTTCAGCAAAACAGGAACCTTTTGATGAGATCACCGGAATACCCGAAGCAATTGCTTCTACAATCGGAATACCGAAACCCTCAAAAAACGAAGGATAGACAAATACATTTGCCGCCTGATAAATCAGAGGTAGATCTTTAAACTCTGCATTGTGAATAAAGGTGACCTGCTCACTCAGATTATTTGCAATAATGAATGACAATAATTCATCCTTGTACGTGGTTGATCTACCCACAATCACCAAAGGAATATGATCTTTTATTAAAGTCAGTGCTTTTAAAATCAGCAGCGCATTCTTTCTGGATTCGATTGTACCTACATTCAGAATGAATTCATCAGGCAAATCGTATTTCTGCCTGATGTGAGATACATCCTCACGCGTTTGTTTGTTTTTAAAGATAGGGTGACACCCCTGGTAAACTACTTTTACTTTTGATGGGTCCGCTTTAAGAAATTCTATAGCATCATTAGCAGTTTGCTGGCTCACCGCAATAATCTGATCTGCGCTATCACATGCCTTCCTGAATTTCCAATCGTAGATTAAACGATCGATCGGCTTGTAGAATTCCGGATAGCGCTTAAAGATCACATCATGAATACTCACAATGGTTTTCAAATTCTTTGGCTTCGTTAAAGGCAATTCATTGCTCAGCCCATGAAAGATTTCAACTCCATCATTAACCGCCACATTGCCCAGGCTGTACGATCGCCATATGCTGCCAAATTTCTTTTGTAAACCCAGAGGAGATTTTATTTTGATAATCTCCTGATTCAGAAAATATTCAGTATCCGGTTTAACTTTTACTTTAGGGGTATAAAGTAAGTAGTCCTGATCAGGATAGTGTGTGGCAAGAGCATGAACCACAAAGCGGCTATAATTTCCCAGACCGGTGAAATTATTGAAAAGCCTCTTCGCATCAAATCCTACTCTCACTTAGCTGGCTTAGGATATTCTTTCTTATAGAGGCTGATACTATCCTGGATAATCTGCATCGCTTTATCTCTCGACTCAAATTCATCCACTACTACTTTCTTGTTCTCCAATGTTTTATAATTCTCAAAGAAGTGTTTTAATTCTGCACGAAAATACTCAGGCATGTCCTTTACGTCCTGAATATGACTTACACTCACATCCTGCATAGCCACTGCTATGATTTTATCATCCGCCTCGCCTTTATCAATCATTCGCATCACTCCTATTACCTTGGACGGAATGAGGCAACGGGGCACCACAGTAACCTGAGTAAGCACTACAATATCCAAAGGGTCATGATCTTCACCCAGCGTTTGTGGAATGAATCCATAGTTGAGAGGGTAATACATCGAAGCATAGATCACACGATCCAACTTGATCAATCCGCTGTCTTTATCGATTTCATACTTAGCACGTGATCCTTTGGGGATCTCAATAATGCTATTAACAAATTCAGGAGGGTTATCTCCTATCGATACCTCGTGCCAGGGGTGCTTTACCATAATGTGCCTATTTACTTGACAAATATAAACAAAGAAGCCCTGACAGAATCGTCAGGGCTTCTTTAAGTTATGGTGAAGTGGTCTAATTACTTCTTATCTGCCTTGTCATCCTTACCCTTTTTATCATCCGGTTTCGGAGCCTGAATGATTTTATCACCTTCTTTCAACCGTTTCGACACCACAAGAAAAGGTCCTGTTACCACCTCTGTGCTGTCAGAAACTCCTGACAAGATCTCAATATTATCGTAATCACTGATGCCCGTTTTCACCTCCACCATTTTAGCAACTCCTTTATCATTAATGAATACAACTACTTTGTCTGCCATTTTCTCCTTCGGTTTGCTGCTGTCAGTAACTTTTGGTGCGTCATCGTTATTCGAAGGAGGGCCTCCTTTCTGTTCACCACCCTTTTCATCCGGATTACGGGTAGTTACCGCAGCCAATGGAACAGACAATACGCCTGCCTTAATTTTTGTAATGATCTCCACACTGGCTGTCATACCCGGGCGGAAAGGGTATTTATTCCCTTGCTTTATCAATTCTTCATAAGAAGAGCGAAGGATTAAAATTCTTACTTCAAATTCTGTAATCGCATCTGTTGAAGCCTTATCTCTGGCTGTGTTTGCAATATTCGTTACAATGCCCTTGAACTCTTTTCCTGTATTTGAATAGGCATCTACATCAATCAGAACGGTGTCATTCAGGTGAACACGTACGATATCATTTTCATTAACATTTACGCGTACTTCCATTTTGTTAAGATCTGCAATGCGTAGCATTTCTGTACCCGTCATCTGTGCAGTACCCACAACGCGCTCACCCTGCTTCACTAGCAGTTTAGATACAATCCCCTTCATTGGTGCTACCACCGAAGTTTTACGAACGCTCTCACGGGACTCTCGCACCGAAGCTTCTGTACTCTTCACCACAAACCCGGAAGCCTCCAGACTTTGTTTTGCTGAAGCAAGATCATTCTTTGCCACTTCATAATTTTGCTTTGCCAATTGCCAGTCTGCTTCGGCAATGACTTTTTCATTCCATAATTTCTCCTGGCGTTTAAAATCCTGCTCTGCACGAATAAAGGTTTCTTCCGCACGGCTCAATCCCGCCTTTGATTATTCAAGATTTGCTTTCTGCTGGCTTAATGATGCTTCTGAACGTTCAAGCTGGCTTACCCACACATCAGGTCTTATTTTCACCAGAATTTCACCTGATCTTACTGAGTCTCCATCTTCTACATTCAGTTCAATGATTTCACCGGAAACCTCAGGAGCAAGTTTCACTTCGGTAACAGGTTGTACCGTACCTGATGCGCTTACTTTCTCAGTGATTGACGCCTTCTTTGCTTTTGCCAATTCCACCTCAATCTCATTCGACTTACCCAGCCATCCCATTGATCTGCCAATGACTAAAAGTATGATTAGTAATACTAAGCCTCCAATGAGATAGTAAACGAGTTTATTTGATTTACGCTTTTGTTGCTTTGCCATGCGTTTTTATAGTTTATAGATTGAGAGTGAGGTTTCTTAACAATTAGAATTCAATTTGTTTGCCCTGGTAGAAGTCAAGTACCTTTGATTTAAATATAAAATTATACTTAGCTCTGGTGAGGTCTGACTTGGCACGGAATAAATCATTTTCAGACACCTGATATTCCACAAAGTTTACCCCGCCTGATTCAAACAATTGTTTATTAATACGATACGCTTCTTCCTGTGCAGCTACCTGACGCAATGAAGACGAATACGTCTTGGAGGCAGCATTTGCATCATTGTAAGCAGACTCAATATTCTGCCTTAATGTATTTTGTGTTTCCTTCACTGTAATGTTCGCAATCTCTTTGGAAATAGCTGAACGTTGTACTGCGGTGCGCGTTTGCAATCCATTGAAGATCGGAATATTCAACTGAAGATTTAGTCCTTTAAATAAGTTATCCTTTATCTGATCAGTCCTTCCGTAGCTATTGCTATAAACTTCTGTACCTGGAGTTTGAGTATAAACAATATCTCCGGTAGCGGTGAATCCAATAGGAGTATTAATCACTGTACCGTTTGCTCTCGAACGAGGAGCATCTGAAAGGCTGGAGTAGTTGGATTGAGCAAATGCGTTGAAAGTAAGGCGAGGGTAATAATTTCCTTTGGCAGCCTTCAGAGCAAATGCTGCACTCTCGACTTTTAAGTTTGCGCTCTTTATTTCCGGCATCGCTACCAACGCAAGTTGATAAATATCCTCCGGTGTCAGGCTCAGCACCAGATCCTGTGGCTGCAATTCAGGAATCTCAACATCCAGTGGAGTTGAAGCAGGAAGTTGCATGGACTGTTTCAATTGAAGCAATGATAAATTCAACGCATTCTCCTGATTGATTACACTCACTTCATTGGTAGCCACCTGCGCGTCCTGGTTGAGTTGCTTTGAAATGGACAAAGCTCCTGCTGCCACCTGTTTC
This sequence comes from Cyclobacteriaceae bacterium, assembly GCA_044228905.1. Lineage (GTDB taxonomy): Bacteria > Bacteroidota > Bacteroidia > Cytophagales > Cyclobacteriaceae > ELB16-189. Next base: position 9,827 of record JBGATZ010000053.1, read on the forward strand.
TTGATACGATCAAGCTGTTGCTGACTGGAGCTGAGCTGATATTTGGCATTTTCATATAGCTCTTTATTGCCGATTACATTGATGTAAAGTGTAACCACATTAAGTATTACATCATTCTTTGCCTTCGCTAAGTCAGCGTTGGATGCAGCCACATCCTTCTGGTTTTGGCGAAAGGAGTTTTGAATGCGGAGTCCATTAAAAAGTGTCCAGGAAGCGTTTCCCTGAACATTTATGTTGCTGGAGTTTCTTGTTACGAACAAGTTGGTCACGGGGTTAATTGCACGACCAAAGTTTTCTCCGTAAGATCCTCCTGCATTCAACGTAGGCAGAAAAGCTGCCTTCGACTGAAGCAGTAAAGACTCAGAGTTTTGCACTCCGTAAAGGCTTCTCTTCACACTTAGATTATTCTCCAGAGCTACATCAACACATTCCTTCAGACTCCATTTTTTGGCATCTTGTGAATAGGCGGTAATGCCGGCCAACAACGTACAAATGATCAGTAATTTTTTCCTCATGGATATTTTCAGATTTGCGGTATATAGACAACTTCTTTCACCCAGCTTAGACTCTTGAGATATTCAAATGTTACAGGCTTAATAAAGGAATCCATCTCGATGACCAGGCAGGCCAGATCATTTTTGCCTTTTCTGGATACGGACATCGTAGCGATGTTACAGTCATCGTGGGCTAACACACTGGCTATAAATGCGATGCTCCCTTTTACATCGTCCGCGAAAATGATGGTCGTATGCAGGCTGGCGGTAAAGTCAGCTTTAAAACCATTCACTTCTGCAATATTAATAACGCCTCCTCCTTTACTCTCACCCAAAACTTCAATCTCACGACCTCCTCTTTTCAGCTTCAGGCGAATTGAATTCGGATGTAATGCAGAAGCATTCCCTATCGACTTGAATTTGTAAACGAGACCTTCACTTACAGCAAGATCAAGAGCGTCTTTAATTCGCTTGTCATCGGTATTAAAATCCAGCAATCCCGCTATAATAGCACGATCACTTCCGTGCCCCTCATAGGTACGGGCAAATGAATTGTAAAATGTAATCTCGGCCTCTTCAGGAATTCCCTCCCAGGATTTTGACTGAAGCCCGCGCGATCCGTACCACGCCAGCAGTGTGTGAGCTGGAAGGTCCGATCATGATCGGACCAATCATATCAAAAACACTACTTTTTTCAGCCATACGCGTTTTTTAACGGGGAAAACAACAAAAGGATTGTCTTAGAAGGCTATTTCTCCCTCTTTTTCAGGTATTTATTAGCCGCGGGCAAAAATAAGATTTTGCCTTTAAGCAAAAAGACCGTCAATCCTATTTTTAAACAGCAATCGGAGCTTTAATGGACGGGTGAGATTGATAGTTGACTATTTCAAAATCCTCAAACGCATAGTCAAATATACTTTCTGGTTTTCTCCTGATTATTAATTGAGGTAAAGGAAAAGGCTCGCGTGTCAATTGGAGCTTAGTTTGCTCCAGGTGATTAGTATAGAGATGAACATCCCCCCCTGTCCACACAAATTCACCAGGCTGGAGATTACACTGCTGTGCAAACATATACGTGAGCAAAGCATAAGAGGCAATATTGAATGGCACTCCAAGAAAAGTGTCACATGATCGCTGATATAACTGACATGACAGCTTACCATCTGCAACATAAAACTGGAACAAAGCGTGACACGGAGGTAATGCCATCTTATCAACTTCTGCCGGATTCCATGCGGTAACGATATGTCTTCGTGAATCTGGTTTACTTTTGATTTGATTAATTACCTGTGCAATCTGATCAATATGACGACCATCCGGTGCCGGCCAGCTTCTCCACTGAGATCCATATACAGGGCCTAGTTCACCATTTTCATCTGCCCATTCATCCCAGATACTCACTCCATTATCCTTCAGGTATTGAATATTGGTTTCTCCCTTCAGGAACCAAAGCAGTTCATGAATGATTGAACGAAGATGCAGCTTCTTAGTGGTTACCAGTGGAAACCCCTCGGCAAGATTGAAGCGCAGTTGTCTCCCAAAAACAGACAAAGTTCCAGTACCCGTGCGATCCGTTTTTTCAGTTCCATTTTCAAGAATGTCTTTCAGCAGATCGAGGTATTGTTTCATTGCGGAGTACGTATAATCTCAGCAAAAATAGCCTGATGAGAACAGAATCAAATGGAATAACATTTAAAATAATCCATCCCTGAAAACAGGTGATAAACCGGACAAAAATGCCATTTATCAAAATCTAACTCGATTGCGGAACCGATTTCGCTAGTGGCCGTTAGTATTGTAATCAGATCCGGATTTTCGGATCCTCTCCCAACATTAAAAACACAGTTATGAAAAAGATCATTTTTATTATCGCCTTCGTTATGAGTGCCTCCGTGGCAATTTATGCTCAAGCCCTTCAAAAAACTGTAAAGTTAAAACAAGAAGAAGTGCCTGTAACCGTAATTGCAGCTTTTGAAAAAGACTTCGCTTCTATTTCAAGTGAATTGACCAACGGTTCCTGGTCTGCGCTTACACAACAAACAGATAATAAAGGCGTGAGACCTGTTTATTATATCTATAAAGCTAAAAAAGGTGACACAAAATTTGAAGCACGCTACTCACCAACTGGTGATCTTGAAAGTTCAAAGGGCGCAACTAAAGATGGCGCATCAGGAGCAAAGAAGTAGTTGTTCTGAATAGATAAAACAAAAGTCTTCCAAAATGGAAGACTTTGTTTTTTTATCACTTTCCATATTTCACTGTAATGTCGGTGGTCACGCCCAATACTGTGACTGTGACCGTATCGTCACAACCGATTGGCCCAGCGTTCAGACCAAAATCCAGCGCAATTGGAAGTGTATCTACAGTAAGTATTGCCTCCCCTTCTGTAGCAATATAATTTCTGTTCATCATGCATGACATCTTGAATATCAGCGTACGTGTAACGGAGAAAGTATATGATTTTCCATCACGCGTTGTACCCACTGCACTGCCGTCTACCTGCCATTGCGTATCATTCTGTGAATTTGTTGCTCTTGCCCACGTACGCGTATGAACAGATTGACGTGTAATGGTAGTGCCATCTGAAAAAATGAACCGGCCATTCGTATCCTCCACATTAAAAGTTACAGTTGTTCCTGATACCGAAGTAGTTGTTACCTTACGAATTCCCTCTACTGCTATTCCTGCAACTGAATAGTCCTGAAAGCTGACAATGTAATAGCTGTCTTTTAAAAATCTCCAACCGTGATAAAACACACGGATAATTCCTTTCCTCAAGGCATTACCATCGCCAACTCCCGCACCAAAGTCAATGGTTATGGTCCCTTCAGGAACTAAAGCGGTGGATTTACTAGAAGTAACTAGCGTCACCTGGGCCCGAACCATACGGGTATCACTTTCAATGGTAATAGGAACAGTTCCATTCATTCGGCCACCTGAAAACTGATCGTTGCTGGGTTTTGACATCACAGAAGCGGCCATATCGCTTGCATCATTGAAATAAGCATCGGCAATGGATGCATCTTGTACTGCAGCCGATTGTTGTGGTGTCATCTGCACACTCTCCTCATCACCTTTGCATGCACTAAGCAATAAAGCAACAACAAGGACTGAGCTGATTCTTTTTATCATATACTTATTCTCTATCTCTCTAATTAAATAAATGACTAGTATACTTCTTTCCTTGACAATAATAAAACAAAAAGTCCTTCCGGTTTCCCGAAAGGACTCTCAAACTAATCAACCCTTCTATTAAACTCCTCCGTTAACAGATACCTCTTCTGATTTTCCTCCTACCGTTATGGTTACCTTTCTGTCACATTCACCTGATCCGTAATTAATCGTTATCTTCTTACTATCCGTAATCAATTCCTTTTCTCCCTGCACTGCCATGAATACTCTTGAGCTCACTGCACACTCTCGCTTATACACCAATGGAGTAGTGATATTCATTTGGTAGGTACTTCCATAGCGATTTGTTCCTGAAGCGGCAAAATCAGAACCTGCTGTTTGGCTTACTGTCCATGTATCGTTGAGCGGATTGGAGGCACGTTGCCACTCACGAACTTTTCTTACTTCACGGGTAGCAAATGTACCATCCGGCCAGGTTGCCTTACCGCCAATTACCTCAATGCTAAACTTGGGTGCTTCATACATTACCTTTTGCATCTGTACAGCCCGATCCAAAATCAGCGGTAATTACACCTGTTGGATTAGCACTATCGCTACCCGAAGCAGGTTCAATGGTGACATTTGCACAAGCACAACGCAAGTCTGCTATAGTTATCTTCCTGCTACCGGATCCTACCCTACCACCGGATGTGGCATCATCAGACCAGACCACTACTGCCGAAATATCATCTGCATCTTCAAAATAGCCATCCGTAGATGCTTCATTTTCCACATTTGATGAATCCGTTGAGGAAAAATCAATCTTATCATCATTACATGAGCTAAAAATCAACAGTGCGCCTAAGGTCATTGCAGCCAAGCTCTTTAATCCCGTTATCTTTTTCATAGTTTTTATGGTCAGTTTTTGTTTGTTTTATCCTTTAGAATAGAAAAACAGGGTAAGGTTTAATGGCACTCCAAAATATTTTTTTGAATCGATTCGTCAGAATCATGGCCTTTTGTCTTGGCTTGGTTCTTTTATCCACTAAAGGATTCGGCCAGGTAAAAATTGCAAAGCTTAAATACAATGGGGGTGGTGACTGGTACGCCAACAAAACGGCTCTTCCAAATCTTATTAAATTCTGTAATCAGGAATTAGGTACTAACATCGTTGCTGAGGAAGAGGTGGTTGAAGTGGGAAGCCAGGATCTGTTTTCCTATCCGTATATATATATGACTGGCCATGGAAACGTTGTCTTTTCCGCGGAAGAAGCAGCTAACCTGAGAAACTATCTTATCGGAGGTGGATTTCTTCATATCGATGACAATTACGGACTGGATAAATTCATTCGTATTGAACTGAAAAAAGTATTTCCGGAATTAGAATTAACCGAGCTACCTTTTGATCATGCGATCTATAACAGGGTTTTGGATTAATTTATGAAGGCCGGCTAGTTGCATTCTACTCCTTTGAATGTGATTTGGGTAATGGCTGGGAAGATCCACGCATTCACAATGATCCGGAAGAAAAGCGTCAACAAGCATTGCGCATGGGTGCCAATATCCTGACTTATAGTTTCACCAATTCATTCTAGTTATTTCATGAAGTATTTCTTCTACTGTGCTGCATTGATGAGCACACTGCTTATTGGCATGATTAGTTGCGAGAATGAAGCACAAAAGGGTGAACGCCTCGCCAAACAATACTGCAGCAGCTGTCATTTATTTACTGAGCCCGGATTATTAAACAAGAAAAACTGGGAAGAGAATGTATTACCCCAGATGGCCTTCCGCATGGGCTTTGCAAATATGGAAATCATGTCTTCGTTTACAGAGGAGGACTTGGATATTATTTCCGCATCCCTCCCACCCCGGCCAATGGTATCTGAACAAGAATGGCTGTTGATCAAAAATTACTTCATTACCAATGCGCCCGATTCCGTTACACCGCTTCCCCATACAACAAAAGAGCAGATCACTCAATTCGAGGTAATTCCAATTAAACATGCCGGATTAAATTCCTGGATATCGATGATAAAGACAGATACCATTGATAACACTATCTGGGCGGGAACGCGAAGCTCGTGGCTGTTCGAACTTAATTCAGATTTCTCTACCAAAGATTCATTTCGCATATCCAGCCCTCCATCATACATCGATTTTCATAAAGACAAAAATCACGTCATTGCTGCCATGGGAATAATGGATACTTACGATCAGGCCAGAGTCTCGCTTCTAAATTTTTCAACTGACAGTCACTCTTTCTCACTTTTTATCGTTTCGATTAAGAGACCGCTTTTCTTTGAGCGGACGGATCTGTATAAAGATG